>JBDRJH010000317.1:0-48705 GCA_043815125.1 Verrucomicrobiota bacterium | reverse complement strand
TGTTCAACCCCCCGGGTTTGTGTCTTGGGGGGCCCCCCCTCCCCCCCTTTTCCCATGGGGGGGGGGCCCGCTCCCCGCTACGAGAGATCATTTGCTTCAAGGGTCGAGCCGCGTCAGCAGATCCGACGACGGGGTCACCGCCGGTCCGGTCAGCGTGGCGGGCGCAAACACGCCTTCGGGCAGCTTTAGCCCAAGGGCCGCGGCGGTGACCGCGAATCGGGTTTTGTCGCGGGTCCGCTCATCCCGCAGGTCGATGGTTTTCACCATCCAGCGTTCGCCGATTTTTTTAAGTTCGAGGATCGAGAGCGTCTTGAGCACGCGGTCCTCCTGACCGATTTGCTCGGCCTGCACGAGGACGCCGAATTGGGTGTCGAGGTAGACGCGCACGCCGTGCAGGTCCGGTCGCTGGCTGGCGATGTTTTCCGGAGGATACAGCAAAAACACGTGCGCCGGCCGGCCGCGCAGCCGGGCCACGCCCTCGAACACAAACTCCGGCCAATACAGGAACGGCAGCTGCACCTCGAACATCGTCAGGTCGGTGCCGGCCAGGGGCTCGAAAAGCGCTCCGGGATCGATGGCCGTGGCCGCGCCGCCGACCGCGCGCCAGGCGCGTGGCGCGGGGCCGCCCTGCACGAGGATGCGCTCGACTCCTTCGGGGGTCGCCGCGGCCATCTCCACCCGGGTGATGGGGGCGCCGGCGTTGAGTCCGCCCCAGAGCCGGCCGGGCACGCGGCGTTCGTCGCCGCGCCGCGGCATGACCCGCAGGATAAACTCGAGGTAGTAATCGCCGTCGACCTGCCGCTGGCGGAATTCGTCGAGGATCTTGGCGCCCTCGGTCTGATCGGGTTCGCCGATTTGCAGGTAGCGGGGGGCGGGGCGGTTGAGGCGGGACTGCGCGGCGGACTCGGCCGGCAGGGCCAGACAACACAACAGGCAGACGGCCCGGGCCGTCTGCCTGTTGAAAAAGCGGGATGCGGGGCGCACGTTCACGCCTTGGGGACCGCTCAGGGCTGGGCGGGTTCCGCGGCCGGGGCCTCGGGGGTGGCGGCCGGAGCGAGGTCGACCTTCACTTCCGTCGCGGTTTCCTCGACGGCGGCCTCGGTCGGAGCGGCGGGAGCCTCCTCGGCGGGCACGGTGATGGTGGGCAACGCGGGGGCGTCGGCCTGCTCGGCTTTGGCCACGTAGAGGTGGGCGAGGTAGAGGCCGAAGCTGAGCACAAAGAACGCGATGGTCGCGTTACGGGTGGACGTGACGAGCACGTTGCCGGTGTCGGCGCCAAAGGTGGCCTCGGCCATGCCGCCGCCGAGCGCGGCACCCATGCCGCCGTCGCTCTTCGACTTCTGGGCGAGGATGACCAGGACGAGGAACAGCGAGACGAGGATCAGTGCGAACGTAAAAATGCCGATGAGAATGCTCATGTAAAAGGGGAGAAGCCAGCAGCCGGCGGCGGCGATGTCAATGCCCGGGTGCCCGGCTGATCGCGCCGGGGAACGGGAGGTCTAGATTTGGTAGTCGGCGGGTTTGTCGTGGTCGCCGGGTTCGGCCGGATCGCCGCCGGCGGCGTTTTCCTGGCGCTTTTTGTCGTAGAAGATGCGCACGTCGGCCTTGCCGCTCTGGCCGTCCTGCTGGAGCAGCTGGGAGGCGCGCAGGAGGGCGCGCTTGGTGGCCATGGTGAGGTTGGCCTCGGCGGGGAAGATGTTGTCCTCGCCCAGCTCGTCCCAGGCGTCGCTGCGGCGGAGCACGCGCTCGACGTCGGGGTTGATGCCGGAGAGCAGCAGGTGGCGTCCGGTGCGCTTGAGGTAGTCGAGCAGGTGCAGCAGCGACATCACGGAGGTGGCGTCGAGGTGCCGGGCGTTCTTCATGCGCAGGATGACCACACGGATGTCGTCGTCGTCCGCCAGGTAGCGCACCTGTTCCTGGAAGAGGTCGGCGGCGCCAAAGAACAGCTCGCCCTCCACATGCACGATGGAGATGGCGGAGTTGCCGCGCTCGGCGGGTTCGTCGATCTGCGAGAGCTGGCCCTGGGGGTTGAAGCCGTATTCGACCAGCGAGGGCGCGCTGGCCTTTTTCAGGAACAACGCCAGCGAGATGCCGATGCCGACATAGACGGCGGTGTCGAGGTCGAGAAAGAGCGCGGACAGGGTGGTGACGATGAACACGAGGGCGTCGGACCGCGTGGCGCGCAGACTGAGCCGGATCTGGTCGAGGTTGATCAGGCGGATGGCGATCACGATCAGGTAGGCGGCCAGCGCCGCGATCGGGATGTGGTTCACCAGCTGGGCGGTCAGCAGCAGGGTGAGCAACACGATGCCGCCGGCGAGCAGGCCGGAGGTCTGGGTGACGCCGCCGCTTTGGTGGTTGACCGCGCTGCGCGCGAAGGAGGCGGACCCCGCCATGCCGCCGAAGAGACTGGCCGCGAGGTTGCCCGCGCCCATGGCGATGAGTTCCTGGTTGGCGTTGATCTTCTGGCCGGAGCGGGCCGCCAGGGTCTTGGAAATCGAGACGGCCTCGAGCATGCCCAGGATGGCGGCCGCCAGCGCCACACTGGCCAGGGCGGGAATGAGCTTGAGGCCCTCGGGCGAGAGAAACTCGGCCGAAAACACCGGCAGCGCCCCGGACACCGCGCCGATGTCGGCCACGAGCAGCACGCCCGCCTCGCCCAGCCCGTAGGCCATCGAGAGGCCGAGCGCCGCGGCGATGGCGATCAGCCCCTCGGGCCAGTTGGGACGAAGGCGCTTGATCAGCATCATCAGCAGCAGGGTGAAGACGCCGACCGCGGCCGCGTAGTGGTTGAACCGCAGATGCACCAGTTCGTTGACGGCGTGGCGCACGCTGGTGAACACCCCGCCCTTGACCGCGGTCACGCCCAGCCAGTTGGCCAGCTGGCCGGCGGCGATGATCAGACCCACCGCGGTGCCGTAGGCCACGATGACCGTCCGGGAGATGAAGTGGGTGAGGTTGCCGAGTTTAAAAAAGCCCGAGGCCAGCTGGATCACACCGATCATCAGCCCGATCAACAGCACGCGCTCCAGCGGCGAGGCCGGCAGCCCGGCGGTGGCCAGCAAGGCGCCCGCCAGGATGATCGCGATGGTGTTGGTCGGCCCGAAAACCAGATGCCGCGACGAGCTGAACAACCCGCAGACAAGCGAGCCGACGATGGCCGTCACCATCACCACCTGCACCGGCAGCCCCACCACCACGGCGAAGCCGATGGCCTGCGGGATCGTCACGATCGCCACCATCAGCCCGGCGATCAGATCGGCGCGAAACTTGCCGAGATCGTAACGCATCCACTGCCGCAACACCGGCGGCACCGGGTCGAACTTCAAATAACCGGCCACGTCGGACAACCCGCCCATCGTCTGGTCCAGCACCACTCCGGCCGCCTTCTCGGCGCGACTCGGACTGAACCATCGTTTCAAAAATTGCCAGGGCATGGTGCGATGCGCGCAAACCATCGGCCCGCAACTCGTCTCGGACAAGTTAATTCCCCTAAATAAAAGGGGATTAAAACCCACTCGACGAGTGGGGTATAGAAAGACCGCCCGTGGTCGGGGCGGTCTCGGGGAGTGAGGGGGCGTGACGCGGGTGGCGCCGGCTCAGGCTTCGACGCCGAGTTTTTCGAGGATGCGCTGCAGGTCGTCGTTGCCGGCGTATTGGATGACGATCTTGCCTTTTTTGGGCGTGTGCTGGACGGCCACGCGCGCGCCGAAGTGCGAGGTGAGTTTTTTCTCGATGCCGGCGACCGCGGCGGCGTCGGCCGAGGCGAGCTTGCGGGTGGCGGCGGGCGCGCCGGGGTTGACGGCATGGCCGGCCTTCTTGGCCTGCACGAGTTTTTCGGTGGCGCGCACGCTGAGGCCCTCCTCCAGCACGCGACGGGCGAGCACGGCGCGCTGGGCGGCGTCGTCGATGCCGAGGAGCACCTTGGCGTGGCCGACGCTGAGCAGGCCCTTGCCGAGATACCCCTGGAGTTCGCCGTCGAGGCCGAGCAGGCGCAGGGCGTTGGCCACGGCGGCGCGGCTCTTGCCGACGCGCTCGGCGGCGTCTTCCTGGGTGAGGTCGAAGTCGCGGATGAGGCTGGCGTAGCCGTAGGCCTCGTCGATGGGGTTGAGGCCCTCGCGCTGGAGGTTTTCGATCAGGCCGAGCGCGGCGGCGGAGGCGTTGCTGGCCTCGACGACCTTGGCCGAGATGGTCTTGATCTTGAGCAGCTGAAAGGCGCGCCAGCGGCGTTCGCCGGCGATGAGTTCGAACTTGTCGCCGACCTTGCGGACCACGATCGGCTGGAGCAGGCCCTCGGCCTTGATGCTCTCGGAGAGTTCGGTGAGGTGTTCGGGGGAGATCTCACGGCGGGCCTGGTAGGGACTGGTTTTGATGGCCGAGACCGGCACGTCCTGAAAGCCGTTGGAGGCGGGCGCGGGTTGGGCGGCCGGAGCGGGGGACGGTTCGGCGGAGGGTTTGGCGGGCGCGCCGGGCTTGGCGGTGATGCCACCGGAGATGAGGCCGCCGAGACCGCGACCGAGACGGGATTTGGAGGGAGTGGCCATGGGTTTACTTGGCGCCGGGGATGAAGAGCGTTTGGCCGACTTGGATTTTTGTGGGGTCCGTGATTTTGTTGGCATTGATGATGTCTCGCAGGTTGGCGCCGAGTTTTTGCGCGATGCTGGAAAGGGTGTCACCGCGCTCGATGGTGTAGGTGATGCCTTCCTTGGGATAGTTGTCGTTGAAACTGGGGGGTGTGACGGCGGCGGCGCTGCGGCTGTTGGCGACGGATTGCACGGCGGCGTTGGTCTGGCGGGCGAGTGCCTCCATCTGCACGGCGACTTTTTGCAGGGTCTCGCGCTGGGACTCGGCGGTGGCGGCGCGGATGGTTTTATTGAGGTCGGCGACGGCGTCGTTGAGCTGCGCGATGGTGGCGGCGCTGGCACCGGCGGCGGCGGTCTGTTTGCGCAGGGCGGCGTTCTCGCGCTCAAGGGTCTCGACGCGGATGGCGAGGTCGCCCATGCGCTGCACAAGCAGGGCGACGTCCTGGCGCAGATTGGCCAGGTCGACGTTGGACGACTGCGCGGCGAGCGGGGCGGCGGTCAGCACCGCCAGGAGGGCGAGCACGGAGGTTTTCCACATAATCGGCGCACTGTGGGTCATCCGCGCGGTGAAAACAAGCGCGAGGTGCAGCGTAAAAAAGCCGTCAGCTCGAAAGCAGTGACGGCATCGGCACCGAGGGCAGGAGCGTGCCGGCAGGGATCGGGCAGCCGCGCAGAAAATCCGCCGCGGGCAACATCTTCCCTCCGGGGCGTTGCAGGCGACGCAGACGCAACACGCCGTCGCCGGTCGCGACCAGCAGGCCGTCGACATCGGCACCGAGCACCTCGCCGGACGCACCCGTCTCCCCCACCCCGCCGACGGTGTCGGCGAGGCCGACCTTGATCGGCTGGCCGTCGAGTTGGAATACGCAGGCCGGCCAGGGAAACAGGCCGTTGATGCGCGCGGCGAGCCCGGCGGCGGGCGCGTTGAAATCGAGCGCGCCGTCGGCTTTCAGCAGACGCCGGCAAAAGGTGGCGCGGGCATGGTCCTGCTCGACGAACGGCAGCGTGCCGGCGGCGAGTGCGTCGAGGTTGCGCGCGATCAGCGGCACGCAGGCGGCGGCGAGCCCGGCCTCGACCTCCAACGCGGTGTCGAGCGGGGCGATGTCGACGGCCTCGACGTCGGCGACCGGGCCGGCGTCGAGCTCGGGCACGATGCGCATGAGCGAGACGCCGGTGCGGGTCGCGCCCGAGGCGACCGCGGTCTGGATGGGCGAGGCGCCCCGCAACGCCGGCAGCAGCGAGGCGTGCAGGTTGAGCGTGCCGAGGCGGGGGGCGTCGATGAAGGCCGGGCGGAGGATCTTGCCGTAGGCCATGACCAGCGCGAGGTCGGGCCGGAGCGCGGCGTAGGCCTCGCGGACTTCGGCGGTGATTTTCTCGGGCTGATGAACCGGCAAACCGCGGGCGAGCGCCCAGGTCTTGATGGCGTTGGCGACGACCTTTTGCCCGCGGCCGACCGGTCGGTCGGGCTGGGTGTAGACGGCGATCAGCTCCACGCGGTCGCGCGCGCGTTCCGCCAGCCAGTCGAGCAGCGGCAGGGTGATCGGATCGGAGCCGAGAAAGATGAGGCGCAGGGGAGCCATTCGATATGGGAGTGCCCGCCCCGTCCGCTCAGTTCAAGGTCTTGATCCAGCGGCCGACGGCCTTGGCCAGCACGGCAAAGGCCTCGTCGGTATCCGGTTTTTCGATACCATCGAGCACGGTCCAGTGCTCGGTGTGCGAGAGCGACTCGCCGGGAGCGAGCCGGGTGAGCGGCCCGAGGGTCTCGAACTCGATCATCTCGCCGTTGGTGAAGGTCTCGAAGGCGCAGCCCATGTCGGGATAGGCGGCGCCGGGCAGGACGGGGGCGTATTTGACGAAGGTGACGCCGTCGAGCCAGTAGGCGGACCAGCCGGGGTAGTTGGTGATGCCGAGCTTGTGGGCGCTGGTGGCCTTGGCGACGTCGATACCGATGTAGTCGCGGCGCAGTTGCCAGACCGGCGCGGCGAGGTCGGTGTAGGACCAGGGCACGAGCGCGTAGGAGGGCAGCAGGTCGCCGTCGGCGTGGTTGCCCTTGGGCGGGAGCGGGAGCACGCCGTGGCCGCCGCCACGCAACATGGTGAGCGCCCAGGCGGCGGTCTCGATGGTCCAGAGTCCCTGGTTGGCGAGGGTGTGGGTTAGCGTCACGGTGCGCTCGCCCTGAAACTCGATGGAGACGGCTTTGCGGATGCCGGTCTTTTCCTCGACGGGCTGGATGAGCGCGAGGCCGTTGGCGAGGGGGTTGACGGCCAGGGGCGAGTCGTCGGGCTGGTAGGTGCGCACGATGTGCTCAGGCGAGTGCCAGAGGCGGTGGCCGCCGCGCAGGTAGTAGCCGTGGTAGCGTTGCTCGTCGTCGGGGACCTGCAGGAAGAGGTTGCCGGCCTCGCCCTTGAGGGAGCGAAACGAGATGACGCGGGGCCCGACCGAGGTGGTGACGGTGAGCTCAAGCGCCTTGGTCGTGAGGGTGACGGCCTCGCCGCCGCGGTAGTCAGTCTTCGATTGTTTCATGGCTGGATGGATCGTCCTCGCGGGCCTCGCGCTGCTTCCACTTGGGGATGTGGACGGTGTTCTTGGACTCGCGCTCCTTGCGCGCGGAGAAGGCGCCGCCGGTCTCGTGCTTTTCCTTGCCGACCAGGTCGAAGTGGACGGGGCAGCCGCCGAGTTCGAATTCCTCGACGATGCCGGCCTCAAGGTAGCGGCGGTATTGTTCGGTGAGCTTTTCCTCGCGGTTGCAGAACAGGCGGATGCGGAAGGGGCGGTTGCCGGTCTGGGTGGCGTAGTAGACCTTGAAGCGCTTGCCGCCGACGGAGGGCGGCGGGGTGCGCTCGGTGAGATAGGAGAGGCGGGCGTTGAGCCGGCCGGTGGGGATCTTGGTGTCGAGCAGACGGTTGATCTTCACCGCGGCGTTGAGCATGCGGCTGACCTCGTATCCACTTTGTGCGGACACGAAGATGACGGGCGATCCGGGGGTGAAGAAGAGGCGGCTGAGCAGGGCCTTCTCGTATTTCTCGCGGTATTCGCGCTCGCCCTCGTAGCCGTGCAGGCCGGACTCGGGGGCGCAGTCGGGGTCGACGCCGGCCTTGAAGGCCTTGAGCACGACGTCCCACTTGTTGATGACGACGATGATGGGTTTGCGCTCCTTGACGGCCTCGCCGGCGATGGCCTTGTCCTGCTGGGTGACGCCGTCGACGGCGTCGAGCACGAGGTAGACGACGTCGGTTTCCTTGATGGCGTCGAGGGAGCGCAGGCGGGAGAAGTATTCGACGGGCGAGGAGAGCTTGGTCTGGGCCTTGATGCCGGCGGTGTCGATGAGGCGGAAGTCGATCAGGCGGTCCTTGCGGTCGCGGAACTGAAAGGGCAGCGAGATGGCGTCGCGGGTGGTGCCGGGGACGTCGCTGACGATCAGGCGGTCGCTTTTGAGCAGGCGGTTGCTGAGGGAAGACTTGCCGACGTTGGGGCGGCCGACGAAGCAGACGCAGATCGGGTCGTCGGCGGTCTTGGTCCTGGACTCGGTGACGAGGGGGGCCGGCCCGAGGCGCCCGAGGATGGCTTCGCGCAGGTTGGTCTCGCCGGTGCCGTGCTCGGCGGAGACGCACAGTGGTTCGCCCAGGCCGAGCCGGTAGGCTTCGGCGAGGTCGACCTTGGAGTCGTCGAAGTCGGCCTTGTTGACCACGAGGAGCACGTCCTTTTTGGAACGGCGCAGCATGGAGCCGATGCGCTGGTCGAGTCCGGTGATGCCCTCGAGGCCGTCGATGACGAAGACGATGAGGTCGGCGGCGTTGATGGCGAAGTCGACCTGCTGCTCGGAGGCGGCGGTGAGTTCGACGGTTGACTCGCCGCCGACGAGGCCGAGGCCGCCGGTGTCGAGCAGCGTGTATTGGCCGTCCTCGATTTCGGTCGAGATGACGTCGCGGGTGATGCCCGGCTGATCATGGACGATGGAGATGCGTTTCCGCGCCAGACGGTTGAAGAGGCGGCTTTTGCCGACATTGGGTCGGCCGACGATGGCTACGGAACGGGACATGACGGGAATGGTGGACGTGGTCTGGCGATGAGTCGCGCGGCGGCGGCTCAGGTTTTGCGCGCCTGGTTGACGAAACGCTCCATGCGGTCGCAGGCGGTGATGAGTTGGTCGTAGCCGGTGGCGAAGCAGGCGCGCACGTGGCCGGTGCCGTTGGTGCCGAAGGCGGTGCCGGGGACGACGGCGACCTTCTCCTTTTCGAGCAGGCCGACGGCGAATTCCTTTTCGGTGAGCCCGACGGGCCTGACGCTGGGGAAAGCGTAAAACGAGCCGCGGGGCGAGTGGCACTCGAGGCCGATTTCGTTGAAACGACGGACGACGAGATCGCGGCGGCGGTGGTATTGCTCGCGCATCTTGCAGACGCTGTCCCAACCGCGAAGGAGCGCCTCGAGGGCGGCCTCCTGGGCGACGATGGACGCGCAGAGCATGGTGTATTGGTGGACCTTCATCATGGCGTCGATGAGGACCGCCGGACCGCAGGCGTAGCCGATGCGCCAGCCGGTCATCGCGAAGGCCTTGGAGAAGCCGTGCAGGAACACGGTGCGCTCGGCCATGCCGGGGAAGGTGGCGATGCTGGTGTGCACGCCGTCAAAGGTGAGCTCGGAGTAGATTTCGTCGCTGAGCACGAGCAGGTCTTTCTCGCGGCAGAACTCGGCGATCTTTTCCAATTGCTCGACCGAGCAGGTGCCGCCCGTGGGGTTGCACGGAAGGTTGAGCATGAGGACCTTGCAACCGGGTTGCCAGGCGGCGCGGAGCGACTCGGCGGTGAGCGCGAAGTTGTCCTTGGCGTAGGTGGGCACCTCGACGCCGACCGCGTGGGTCAGCGCGATGCTCGGATGATAGGACACATAGCACGGCTGGTGATACATGACCTTGTCGCCCGGATTGCAGAAGGCGCGCAGGGCGAGATCGATGGCTTCGGACACGCCGACGGTGACGATCACCTGGTCCTCGGGACGGTAGCCGAGGCCGAAGTGTTCGCCCACGTAGTCGGCGATGGCTCGGCGCAGCTCGATCATGCCGAGGTTGGACGTGTAGTAGGTCTTGCCGCGCTCGAGCGCGTAGATGGCGGCCTCGCGGACATGCCACGGGGTGACAAAATCGGGCTCGCCGACGCCAAGGGAGATGACGTCCTGGCCCTTCATCTTGGCCACGAGCTCGAAGAAATCGCGAATGCCGCTCTTGGGAAGCGAAGCCACATGGCTCGCCACCCAGCGTTTTGGGTCAACGTTCATGACGGGAAACGGCTGGAGGGTTTACGGCGCGACCGTGAGGCGCTGGCCCTCGGCCTCGTTTTGCTCGATGAGGAAGCCGCCCTCCTTGTAGGCGCGCAGCATGAAGTGCGTGCTGGTGGAGAGCACGCCGTCGAGCGTGGAAAGTTTTTCAGACACGAAGCCGGCGACTTTTTGCAGGCTGGTGCCGTTGACGAAGACCAGCAGATCGTAGGCGCCCGACATCAGGTAACAGGACTCGACCTCGTCGAACTTGGCCAGACGCGAAGCCAGGCGGCTGAAACCGCCCCCACGCTCGGGGGTGACGCGGACCTCGATCACGGCGCGCACCGCGGCGGCGGCGGCGGCCTCGCGCGAAAGATCGAGCACCGGACGCCAGCCGAGGAAGATTTTATCTTTTTTCAGCTGTTCCAGGTGCTGTTCAACATCGGCCACGGACAGGCCGGCCACTTGCGCCATTTGCGCGGTGGTAAGACTGCCGCCTTCGAGTAACAGCTTCAGAACAGGATTCATGGGAGGGTGACGCTCTCAGAAAGCCCCCCTGTTAATCCACACAAATCTTTTTAACCCCGCGCCCGGTGGCGACCTTCGGCACCCGGTTTAAAAACAGTCCGCTTTTTCACCTTAAGTTTCTGCCGGCCAAGTCGATCACTTCATCTCCACAACGGTTACGAACATCCCCACCATGCAGATCTTGATCGCCGACGACCAACAGGAGTGCCGCGAAATGGTGCGCAAGGCCCTGCGCGAGATCATGCCCGAATGCCACTTCAGCCTGGCCCAGGACGGCACCCACGCCTGGTGGGAACTCACCGCCCCGGGCGCCCGGTTCGACCTGCTGATCGTCGACATAAACATGCCCCTCGTCGACGGACTCGAACTGGTCAAACGCATGCATGAACACCCCGAGCTGAAACACCTTCCCGTCATCATGTGCACCGGCGTCGCCGACGAACACACCGTCAAGGCCGCGGCCCACCTGCACGTGAGCAACTACCTCGTCAAACCCTACAAAATCACCAACCTGATCCGCCGCGTGCTCGACGTCCTCGGCCTGGATCCGCCGACCGACGACCCCGGGCCGGCCGTCTGACCCCAAACACAGCGGGTCGAGCGTTGCCTTGCGCCGACAAGCCGCCCACGGTGTCGGCTTTTATCCATGTTCGAGTCCCTCACCGACAAACTCTCCTCCGCACTCCGCAACCTCCGTGGCGTCGGCAAGCTCTCCGAAGAGAACATGGCCGACGCCCTCAAGGAGGTCCGCGCCGCCCTGCTCTCCGCCGACGTCCACTTCAAGGTCGTGCGCGAATTCATCGAGCGCGTGCAGACCGCCTGCGTCGGGCAAGAAGTGCTCAAGGGCGTCGCCCCCGGCCAGCAGATCGTCAAGATCATCAACGACGAACTCGTGCGCCTCCTCGGCGAAGGCACCACCGAACTCTCCCCAGCCCGCCCGCTCAAGGTCCTCATGGTCGGCCTCCACGGCTCCGGCAAGACCACCTCGACCGCCAAGCTCGCCAAACTCCTCAAAAAGCGCGGCATGCACCCCTTCGCCGTCGCCTGCGACGTCTACCGCCCCGCCGCCATCGACCAGTTGGAGATCCTCTCCAAAAACGAGGAGATCGGCTTCCACTGCGACCGCGTTTCCAAGGACGTGCCCGCCATCGGCGCCGCCGGCCTCGCCGCCGCCAAGACCGCCAACGCCGACGTCATCCTCTTTGACACCGCCGGCCGCCTGCAGATCGACACCAACCTCATCGAGGAGGTCCGCCTCCTGCGCGAACGCGTGCAGCCCGACGAGATCCTCCTCGTCGCCGACGGCGCCCTCGGCCAGGAAGCCGTCAATGTCGCCAAGGCCTTTCACGACGCCCTCCGCCTCACCGGCCTCATCCTCACCAAGCTCGACGGTGACGCCCGCGGCGGCGCGGCCCTCTCCATCAAGTCCATCACCGGCGTGCCCATCAAGTTCGTGGGCACCGGTGAAAAGACCTCCGACTTCGACACCTTCTATCCCGACCGCCTCGCCTCCCGCATCCTCGGCATGGGCGACGTCGTCTCCCTGGTCGAACGCGCCCAGGAAAACATCGACCAGAAGGAAGCCGAGAAGATGGCGGAGAAACTCCGCAAGGCCGACTTCAACCTCGAGGACTTCCTCGCCCAGATGCAGCAGATCAAAAAACTCGGCTCCATGCAGAGCATCATGGGCATGATGCCCGGCATGAGCGGCGTCGAGCTGCCCGGCGACGCCGAGAAACAGATGAAGCGCACCGAGGCCATCATCCAGTCGATGACCATCCAGGAGCGCCGCAAGCCCGAGGTCCTCAACGGCAACCGCCGCCTGCGCATCGCCAACGGCGCCGGCGTCAAGGTCCTCGAAGTCAACCAGCTCCTGAAGCAATTCCAGCAGATGCAAAAGATGATGAAGATGCTCAAGGGCGGCGGCGCCAAAAAGATGATGCGCCAGATGAAGGGCATGAAAGGCATGGGCGGACCCGGCGGCGGCATGGGCGGTTTCGGCGGCTTCCCCGGCATGTAGGAATTGCACCGGAACAATCCGGACGACACCCCGCCGGCCGCGTGCTAGACTGCCTCATGCAAATGAACCCGGCCCGCCTCCACGCCCGCGTCCTCGCCGGCGACCCCGCCGACAACGGCCGGTTCTTCTTCGGCGTCACCACCACCGGCATATACTGCCTGCCCTCCTGCAAGGCCCGCAAACCGCGCCTGGAAAACACCCGCTACTTCCCCACCGCCGAGGCCGCCCGCGCCGCCGGACTGCGCCCCTGCAAAAAGTGCCACCCCGACGACTTCGCCCGCGGGGCCGACCCCGTGCTCGAATCCATCGAGCAACTCGTCGCCGAAATCCGGATACAACCCGCCGCCTTTCGCGACGCCCGCGCCGTCGTGCGCCGCTCCGGCTTCGGTCCCACGCGGCTCTTTGAACTTTTCCGGCAACACCACCACGCCACCCCCGCCGACCTGCTCCTGCGCGCCCGGCTGCGCCGCGCCCGCGAACAGTTGCTCGCCACCGACACTCCCCTCGCCGACCTCGCCCACGACGCCGGCTTTCAATCCCTGTCGGTCTTCCACGAACACTTCCGCGCCGCCAACGGGCTCACTCCCCTCGCCTGCCGCGAGCTGCGCGACGCCTCCGCGTTCGAGATCACCCTGCCCGCCGGTTATCCCCTCGCCCACCTCAAGCGCTCCCTCGGTCGCGATCCCGAAAGCCTCACCGAACGCCTCGACGGCGACACCTGCACCGCCGCCGTCCGCCTCGGTCCGCGACAAACGCCGGCGCTCATCCGCCTGCGCCTCGCGCCCGGCCGTATCCACGTTTCCACGACACGGCCCCACGCGCCCGAGGCCCACGCCGTCGTCGTCGGCCTGCTCGGCCTCGACCAGGACGCCGCCGGCTTCGCCCGGCTCGCCCGCAAGCTAGGCCTCGCGCGGCTCGTCGACGGACGCGAAAAGCTGCGCATCGTGCAAACCCCGTCCGTTTTCGACGGCCTGCTCTGGGCGATCATCGGGCAACAAATCAACCTGCCCTTCGCCTTCCGCCTGCGCCAACGCCTGACCAAGCTCGTCTCGCCGCCGCTCGCCGACGGATTGTTTGCCCCGCCCTCGCCCGCCGCCGTGGCCGCGCTTTCGCCGGAGGACCTGCGTCCGCTGCAATTCTCCCGCGCCAAGACGACGACGTTGATCGACACCGCCCGCCTCGTCGCCGGCGGCGAACTCGACCTCGACGCCCTGCGCGCGATGAGCGCCACCCGCGCCGAACGCACCTTGCTCGCGCTCCGCGGCTTCGGTCCGTGGTCGGTGAACTACGTGATGATGCGTTCCCTCGGCCTCGCCGACTGCCTGCCGCTCGGCGACACCGGCGTGACCAGCGGACTGAAACGCCTGTTCGATCTCGACGAACGTCCCGACCGCGAGGCCACCCTGCGCCTGATGGCCGTCTTCGCACCGCACCGCAGCCTGGCCACCGCGCACCTCTGGCAGCTCAATCAACCCGCCCCCGAAGCCTCATGACAACCCTCCACGCCGCCACCTTCGACACCCCCTGCGGCCCCTTCTCGGTCGCCGTCAACGACACCGGCGCCGTCGTCGCCACCGCCTTCGGCGACCTCGCCCGCCTCGCCCAACGCCTCCCGGCAGTTTGTCACTTAATAAGTAACAATGGCTCGCGGACCGTTGCGGTTCAACGGGAAGTGAATGCTTATTTTGCGGGAAAGTTGCGGCGATTCACCGTGCCGACGGCGGCGCGGGGCACGGCGTTTCAGCAGCGCGTGTGGGCGGCGCTGGTCGCGATTCCGTGGGGCGAGACGCGCAGCTATGGCCAACTCGCCGCCGAACTCGGCAACCCCGGTGCCTCGCGCGCCATCGGCAGCGCCAACGCCACCAACCCCATCTGCCTGCTCGTGCCCTGCCACCGGGTGATCGGCGCCGACGGCTCGCTGACCGGCTTCGCGTTCGGTGAGGACATCAAACGCCGGCTGCTGGTCCACGAGGGCGCGCTGGATTGAGTCAAGGAGAACGGACATTCTTGTCCGTCCCGACCGGCGTTCATCACCAAGTCGCCTACACCCACGACAGGACGGACAGGGATGTCCGTCCTCCTTGGCTACAGCCCGGCAAGCACCTCGGCGAGGCGGGCGATCTTGTCGGCGGACTTCACCCCGGACGACTCCTCGACGCCGCTGTTGACGTCCACAAAATCGGTGCCGCTCGCACGGATGGCGTCGGCGACATTCTCCGGCGAAAGTCCGCCGGCGAGAATCCAGGTCTTGTCCGGGAATGCCGCGCGATGGGCGGCGAATTTGCCCCAGTCGCCCGTCTGGCCCGAACCGCCGAAGCCCTCGGCGTGAAAGGTGTCCAGCAGGAACGTTTGCGCCATCGGTATCAGCGATGTCGATACGCCGGACTCCGGCGGCAGCTTGGGCGCGAGCCAGAGTTTTTCGGCGCCGACCAGTTCGCTCCATTCGCGCAGGCGCACGAGCGGCAGGTTGACGTTGAAATGGATCTGCACGCGGTCGAAGCCGGCGGCCTGCGCGGCCATCAGCTCGGAGAGCGACGGCTCGACCATCACGGCCACGCGCGGAGCGCCGGCGGGCAACGTCGGCGCGAGCTGCTTGTAATCGGCGAGCGACAGGTAGCGCGGCGACTTCGGATACAGGATGAAGCCCAGGTAGTCCGCCCCGACCGCGACGGCCGCGCGCGCGTCCTCGACGCGTCGCAGACCGCAGATTTTGAAGCGAATGCCGTTGATCATGGTGAAGCGAAGACGCGGGTGCGGATGATCAGAACGCGTTGATGCCGGCGATCACGTGGTCGACCTGCGCGTCGGTGAGCTCGGGGAAGATCGGCAGGCTGACGCAGGTGGCGCAGACTTTTTCCGCGACGGGCAGCGAGCCTTCGCCGTAGCCGAGCCCGGCGTAGCATTGCTGGCGGTGGAGCGGCACCGGGTAGATGAGGTCGGTGCCGACGTCGTGCTTCGCGAGGTGTTCGCGCAGACCGTCGCGGTCGGGGTGGCGGATGGTGAACTGGTGATAGACGCTGTCGCCGTAGTCGACGGTCGCGGGCAGGATGACGTCGGCGAGTTTGATCTCCTCGCGGTAGCGCGCGGCCACGGCCTGGCGGCGCGCGGTGTAGCCGGCGAGGCGGGGCAGCTTGACGTTGAGCACGGCGGCCTGGAAGCCGTCCATGCGGAAGTTGAAACCGACCTCGTCGTGGTAATACCGGCGGCCCATGCCGTGCACGCGCAGGAGTTTGGCCTTGGCGAAGAGGTCCTCGTGCCTGGAGACGAGCGCGCCGCCCTCGCCGCAGCCGCCGAGGTTCTTGGTCGGATAAAAACTGAAGGTGCCGACGTCGCCGATGGAGCCGACCGGCGCGCCCTTGTAGCGGGCGCCGACGGCCTGGGCACAGTCCTCGATGACGAACAGGTTGTGCCGGTTCGCGATGGCCATGATCTCGTCCATCGGCGCGGGTTGGCCGAAGAGGTGGACGACCACGATGCCCTTGGTGCGCGGGGTGATGGCGGCCTCGATCTTCGCCGGATCGATGTTGAGCGTGACCGGATCGATATCGACAAACTTGGGCGTCGCGCCGACGTAGCTGATGCCCCAGGCGGAGGAGATGAAGGTGAACGGAGGTACGAGGATCTCGTCGCCGGGGCCGAAGCCGCCGAGCACCGAGGCGACGTGCAGGGGCGAGGTGCCGCTGTTCATGCCGAGCACACGGTCGTAGCCGAGGATGGACGCGAAGTTGGCCTCGAAGTCGGCGACGTCCTGACCGAGGCAGAAGCGGTTGGCGTCGTAGGTGGCCGTGATGGCGGCCAGCGCCTCGTCGCGGATGGCTTGGTGCTGCAGGGACAAATCCAGAAAGGGCACTTTCATAGGGAAGCCCTCACGAAAGACAGGAAACCGTGCAAAACCCAACCCTGTTTTGTGAATGGACTGAACGGCCGGATGCGCTGTGCTGGCGACATGACCGCCCAGCAACTGATCGACTATTTCGGCATGACGCGGATCGCCCACGAGGGCTGCTGGTTTGCGCTGAGCTATGTGAGCCCGGTCAAACTTGCCAGCGGTTCCCTGCCTGCGCGGTTCGGCACCGAGCCGCGAGCGGCCGGATCGGCGATCCACGCGCTGGTGACCCGGGAGGATTTCTCCGCCATGCACCGGCTGGCGCAGGATGAGACCTGGCATTTTTATCAAGGCGACCCGATCGAACTGTTGCTGCTGCATCCGGACGGGACCGACGAGGTCGTCGTGCTGGGTCCGGACATCGTGGCCGGACAACGTCCTCAATTCACCGTGCCGGCGGGCACCTGGATGGGCGCCCGGCCGCTGCCCGACGCGGCGGCCGCGTGGTCGCTGTTTGGTTGCACATTGACACCGGCCTTCGCGGAACGCGACTACGTGCCGGGCGAGCGGACGGCTCTGATTGCCGACTTTCCGGAACGCGCCGCGTTGATCGAGGGACTGACTCGCTGACACCCGCTCCCCACAGCCGGGATGGGCCGTGATCACAGCAGTCTGCGCAGGTCGTCGAGGGTGAAGGGCTTGCTCAAGACCGCCACGAACCCGTGACGCTGGTATTCGCGCGCGGCCGGCTCGCGGTCGTAACCGGTCATGAGCACCGCGCGGATTTCCGGATCCCGCTCGCGCAACTCGCGCAGCACCTCAACGCCGCCGGGGCCGCCGCGCACGGTGAGGTCGAGCAGCGCCAGATCCAACCGGTTGCCGTCGGCGCGCGCGCGCGCGTGGTGCGCCAAAGCCTCGGCCCCGTCGCCGGCCAGCAAGACCTCGCAGCCGAGTTCGACCAGGGTCTGCTCGATGACGTCGCGCACCGCGGGCTCGTCGTCCATGACCAGCACGCGCGCGGTCGTTTGCCGCGGGCGCGCGGGCTCGACCGGCGCGGACTCCGTCGGCTCGGGCTCGCCGCGGGCCGCGGGCAGGTAACAATGCACGGCGGTGCCGGCCCCGTCCTCCGAGGCGGTGATCGACAGGATGCCGCCGTGTTTTTGCACCACGGCGTGGCAGATGGTCAGGCCCAGGCCCATGCCTTTCTCGGTGCCGCGCCGCTTGGTTGAGAAATAGGGGTCGAAGACGCGGTCGATATGGTCGGGCGCGATACCCCCGCCCTGATCGACGATACTGAAACGAACGTATTCACCAGTCGGATACTCCGGCCCGTGCTCCTGACCGAGCACGGTGTTGTCGGCCAGCAGGGTGAGCGTGCCGCCGGAGGGCATGGCCTCGCGGGCGTTGGCGACGAGGTTGCGCACAACCTGGGCAAGCTCGTCCTCGCTCGCCTCGACCGGGCGCAGGTCGGGGGCGACACGGCAGACGCCGCGCAGGTTGGTGCCGCGGAGCGCGACTTCAAACGTCTCGCGCAGCAACGGACCGGGCTGGATGACGCGCCGGGCGCGTTTGCCGTCGCGTCGCGCAAAGGCGAGCAGCTGCTGGGTGAGCGTGCGGGCGGCCTCCACGGATTCGCGGGCCTGCCGGAGGTTGACGGCCTGCTGCGGGGAGACGCGGCCGGCCAGCTCGACCATATCGAGGTTGAGCTGCAGGCCGGTGAGCAGGTTGTTGAAATCGTGAGCGATACCCGAGGCGAGCGTGGCGGCGGAGTCGAGTTTGCTGAGGATGAGGTTTTCGTGGTCGCTCTGGCGGCGGTCGGTGATGTCACGCGCCACGCCAAAGACGGCGGTGCCGCCGGGCTCGACGGTGCATTGCCAGGAGAGCCAGCGATAGGAGCCGTCCTTGCACAGATAGCGGTTTTCCAACCCGCGCACCGGGATGCCGCGGGCCAGGTCGTTGCGCGCGGCCAGAGTGCGCTCCCGGTCGCCCGGGTGCATGAAGGATTCGACGGGACGGGACAGCAGCTCCTCGCGCGTCCAGCCGAGGACGCGGGTCCAGGATGGGTTGACGTGACGGAAGTAGCCGTCGATCCCGGCCACGCAGAGCAAGTCCAAGGAGAGGTTGAACAGGCGCAGGCGATCCTCCTCGGCCCGATCGGTCGGGCCGGGGGATGACTCCGGGACTTCTGACTCGTAAGGCATTGCTTTAAAGTTGAATAAGTATTCTCAGCGCCCACTCAAACACGCCCGCACCGGATCGGCAAGCGGTGATAAAAAAAGACGCCTCCCCGGGACCGGGGAGGCGTCGTAGACGGGAGCGGATCAAGCGCCCGGAATCACTGTGGTTCGAACTTGATGGCGTCGATGATGACACAGCCGGTGGTGCCGATGGCGGTGCCGCCAGACATAGGGATCAACGAAGCTGTTGCTTGGCGTAGACGCCCCAGAGGTCGGTCGGGGGCTACCTGCAACGACTGCGCCTGAGGCACGCGCGCCACTTATATCCAGTGCCAGCAGAGACGCACGCCGACAGAGGAGCGCGCGGTGCGAAAACCCCGCGGCTGACCGGCTCACCAAAAAAAAAGGCCGCCCGGCGAAGGGCGGCCCGTGAGGACGCGAGTTGTCGCAAAAGCCGGAGGCTCAGCTGGCCTCGCCGGCGGCCTTGACGAGTTCGACGAAGCTGCGGGCTTCGAGGGCGGCGCCGCCGATGAGGCCGCCGTCGATGTCCTTCTGCGCGAGCAGTTCGGGAGCGTTGGCGGGCTTCATCGAGCCGCCGTAGAGGATGCGCACCTTCTGGGCGAGGGCCTCGCCGTAGAGCTTGACGAGGAGGCTGCGGATGAAGGCGTGAACCTCCTGGGCCTGCTCGGTGGTGGCGACCTTGCCGGTGCCGATGGCCCAGACGGGTTCGTAGGCGATCACGACGCTGGTGATCTGCTCCTTGGAGACGCCTTCGAGGCCCTGCTCGGTCTGGGTCTGCACGACCTTGAGGGTGTCGCCGCCTTCGCGCTCGGCGAGGGTCTCGCCGACGCAGAGGATGGGCTTCAGCTCGCTCTTGAGGGCGGCGAGGGTCTTCTGGTTGATGAAGGCGTCGCTTTCCTTGAAGTAGGTGCGGCGCTCGCTGTGGCCGAGGATGACGTAGCCGGCGAAAAGGCTGCGGAGCATCTGGGCGGAGATCTCGCCGGTGTAGGCGCCGGAGGCCTCGGGGTGCATGTTTTGCGCACCGAGCTTGATGGAGGAGCCTTCGAGGGCTTTGCCAACGGAGTCGAGCGAGGTGAAGGGCGGGCAGACGACGATGTCGACGTCGGTGGTCTTGCCGACAGCGGCGACGATCTCCTCGGCGAGCGAGGCGGCGTCGGCGGACGTCTTGTTCATCTTCCAGTTACCAGCGATGAGTTTTTTGCGGAGGGACATGATTGATTGGGTGAAGAATTTTAACGCAAAGGCGCAAAGTCGCCAAGGACGCAAAGATGAACAGCAGGTTTTGAACCTTGGCGATCTTTGCGCTTGGCGACGTTGCGTTTGAAGGAGCGCGTCAGCTCTCGAGGAACACGACGCCGGGGAGGGCCTTGCCTTCGAGGAACTCGAGGGAGGCGCCGCCGCCGGTGGAGCAGTGCGAGACCTTCTTGGCCACGCCGAACTTCTTGGCGGCGGTGGCGGTGTCGCCTCCGCCAACCACGGTGGTGGCACCGTTGGCGGTGGCCTCGGCGACGGCCAAGGCCATGGCCTTGGTGGCGCCGGCGAAGATGTCGAACTCGAACACGCCGGCGGGACCGTTCCAGATGATGGTCTTGGAGGCGAGGATGGCGGCCTTGTAGAGCTTCACGGACTCGGGACCGGCGTCGAAGCCTTCCCAACCGTCGGGGATGCCGCTTTCCATGGTGGCGGGCTGGGTGTTGGCGTCGGGGCCGAACTTGTCGCCGCAGACGAAGTCGATCGGGAAGATCAGCTCCACGCCCTTCTCCTTGGCCTTGGCCTCGAGTTCGGCGACGATCTCGGCGCCGGCCTTGTCGAAGAGGGACGAGCCGATGGCCATGCCGCGGTTCACCTTGTGGAAGGTGTAGGCCATGCCGCCGCCGATGATGACCTTGTCAGCCTTGTCGAGCAGGTTGTTGATGAGGGGGATCTTGTCCGCGATCTTGGCGCCGCCGAGGATGGCGAGCAGCGGACGGTCGGGGTTGTCGAGGACCTTGTTGAAGGCCTTGAGCTCGGCCTCCATGAGGAAGCCGGCGGCCTTCTCGGGGAGGGTGACGCCGACCATGGAGGAGTGGGCGCGGTGGGCGGTGCCGAAGGCGTCGTTGACGAAGACGTCGCCGAGCTTGGTGAGGGAGGCGCGGAAGGCCTTGACGGCCTCGGGGTCGGCCTTGGTGGAGGTGCCGTCCTCGTTCTTGACCTTGCCTTCTTCCTCGATGTGGAAGCGGAGGTTTTCCAGCAGGACAACGGTGCCGGGGACAAGGTTGGCGCAGGCGGCCTCGACCTCGGGGCCGACGCAGTCGGAGAGGAAGGTGACGGGCTTGCCGAGGAGTTTTTCGAGCTCGGCGGCGACGGGCTTGAGGGTGAACTTGGGGTTCTTCTGGCCGTCGGGACGGCCGAGGTGCGACATGAGGACCACGGAGGCGCCCTGTTCGAGGGCGTATTGGATGGTCGGGAGCGCGGCGGTGATGCGCGCGGTGTTGGTGATGGCGCCGGTCTGCTTGTCCTGCGGGACGTTGAAGTCGACGCGCATGAGCACGCGTTTGCCGGAGAGCGAGAGGTCGCGGATGGATTTGAATTTGGACATGGCGGGTGGCGTAAAAAAAAAGAACCACGGAGTGCACAGAGTTCACGGAGAGGCTGTTGATGGCCTCCGTGTTCTCCGTGTCCTCCGTGGTGATTAACCTAGGTTTTCAGAGCCGGTCAGAGGGCGGCGGCGATCTTCTTGGTCAGGTCGACGACGCGGTTGGAGTAGCCCCACTCGTTGTCATACCAGGAGACGAGCTTGAAGAAGTTCTTGTTGAGCTCGATGGAGGAGCCGGCGTCGAAGATCGACGAGCGGGCGTCGTGGATGAAGTCGGAGGAGACGACCTCGTCCTCGGTGTAGCCGAGGATGCCGGCCAGAGGACCGGACTCGGAGGCGGCCTTCATGGCGGCCTTGATCTCGGCGAGGGAGGTGTCCTTCTCGGTCTTCACGGTGAGGTCGACGACCGAGACGGTCGGGGTCGGCACGCGGAAGGCCATGCCGGTGAGCTTGCCCTTGACCTCGGGGAGGACGAGAGCGACGGCCTTGGCGGCGCCGGTGGTGGAGGGGATGATGTTGAGGGCCGCTGTGCGGCCGCCCTTCCAGTCCTTCTTGGAGGGACCGTCGACGGTCTTCTGGGTGGCGGTGTAGGAGTGGACGGTGGTCATCAGGCCTTCGACGATGCCGAACTTCTCGAGAACGACCTTGGTGATCGGGGCGAGGCAGTTGGTGGTGCAGGAGGCGTTGGAGATGATGTTGTGGACGGCGAGGTCGAGCTTGTCGTCGTTGACGCCGAGGACGACGGTGATGTCCTCGCCCTTGGCCGGGGCGGAGATGATGACCTTCTTGGCACCGGCGGTGATGTGGCCCTTGGCCTTCTCGGCCTCGGTGAAGAGACCGGTGGACTCGATGACGAGTTCAACGCCCATCGCGGCCCAGGGGAGCTCGGCGGGGGTGCGGGCGGAGACGACCTTGATCTCCTTGCCGTTGACGACGAGGACGTCGTCCTCGGCCTTATCCTCGGAGGACTTCTTGGAGGAGACGGTGCCCTTGAACTGGCCCTGGGTGGAGTCGTATTTCACCAGGTAGGCGAGGTTGTCGGCGGGGACGATGTCACCGACGGCGACGACGTCGAAGGTGCTGCCGAGCAGACCTTGTTCAACGAGGGCGCGGAAGACGAGGCGGCCGATGCGACCGAAACCATTGATTGCGACTTTAACTGCCATATGTGGGCTCCGTTTGGATGTAGGTGTGATTGCTGATTCAGGTGAGCCGTGCCGGTGAGACACGGGATGCTCACAGAAGTGGGGCGCCCGTCGCTTGGCAAGGGTTTTGGCTGCGCAGGTGCTGGCAAATCCCCGTCGTATCTTGCGGACGGGGTCAGCCGCGGCTCACCCAGAGTCCGAGGCCAAGGGCGGGGACAAACAGCTCCGGCTCGACGCGTTGGCCGCGGCTGGCGGCTGGGCCGTGCAAAAAGTGCTCGTGGTCGGCGACTTGAGACCAGTCGCCCTGCGCGACGACGTCGAGGGGGATGGTGACGTCGTGCAGGGTGGGATTAAGCGCAAGCAGGAGACGGTCGGTGCCCTGGCTGCCGTCGGCGTTGTAGAGGACGGCCCCGGCGAGCGAGTCGTGCGCCCAGAAAAATCGGAAGAATCCGTCGGTGGCCCGCGAGAAGTGCCGCATAAGGCCGCCGAGGGACGAGCGGCGAAAGGCGATCCAGTCGGCAAAGTAGGCGTGGGTGCCGGGGAAGCGGGCGATGCGGCGATAGTCGAGGGCGTTGAGATCGCCGCGCTGGTAGGTGTTGTTGACGCCGTGCTTGGAGCGGAGGAAGTCCTGACCCGACGACAGCATGGGAATGCCGATGGAGCCGAAGAGCACGGCGGCCATGAGGTGGGTGCGGCGACGGTCGTTGGCGGTGGCGAGGTGGCCGTCGTGGTTGGGATTTTCCGTGATGACGTCGATCCAGGCGCGGTCGTCGTGGGACTCGACGTAGTTGACGGTCTGGGCGGGCCACTTGGCGTAGTGCCAGGGGGAGCCCTTGAGGAAATACTCGAAGGTCTCGCGGTTGCCGCGGCCGTGCACGTAGTCGCGCAGAAAGTTGCGATAGCCGTCGTTCCACGAGGCCCAGCCGGTGTCGCGCAGCTCGCCGGCGATGTGGCCGCGGAAGCTCCAGGGCTCGGCGATGAGGATCACGTCGGGTTTGACGCGTTTGAGCGCGACCTCGATGTCGACGAGCACCTCGCGTCCGATGAGGTCGGCGAGGTCGAAGCGAAAACCGTCGACGCCGTAGGCTTCGAGGAAGTGTCGGCAGCTGTCGATGATGAGGCGGCGGGCCATGGCGGCGTCGGCGCGGAAGTCGTTGCCGCAACCGCTCCAGTTGCTGAGGTTGCCGGCGGCGTCCTGGTAAAAGTAATACAACTTGTCCAGGAACATGAGGTGCGCGGGCTCGCCGACGTGGTTGTAGACCACATCCAGGATGACCGCGATGCCGCGACGATGGAAGGCGGCGACGAGTTGCTGCAGCTCCTTCACGCCCGAGGCCTGCTCGGGGTGAACCGCGTAACTGCTCTCCGGGGAGAAGTAGTTACTGGTCATGTAGCCCCAGTGGTATTCGTCGGTGGTGAGGTTGTCGAACTCCTGCACGGGCTGCAGCTCGACGCAGTTAACGCCAAGGCGACTGAGATAAAAATCCTCGCTTTCGACCCAGCGCCGCAGACCGGTGAACCCGCGCCGCTCGGCGACGTCCATCTCCACCGGCGCCTGCGCAACCAGGTCGCGCACGTGGGCCTCGGCGATGACCAGATCGTGCCAGGCGGGCGTCTTGAAACCGCGATCACCCGTGCCGATCCACGCCGGGTCGAGCACGATGCCGGGGCCGTTGCGATGCACCGCGGCCAGCGCGTAGGGATCGAGCACGCGCTGGGCGGGGTCGAAGAGGCTGCAACCGCCGCTGCGACCAGCCGCCTGATACCAGTAGAACCAGCCGTGCAGGTTTTGCTCAAGGGTCACCTCCCAGACGCCGGCCTCGCCGTGCGCGTCGTCGCGCCGCGCCAGCGCGTAGACGTGGGGCGATTTTTGCGATTCGAGATCCGAACACAGGCAGAGTTCGACGGACTCGGCTCGCGGGGCGAACACCCGGAAGACCGTCTCCGCGGCACGCACCAGCGCGCCCAGCGGCAGGTCCGAGCCCAGGCGAAAAAAGAACGCCCCCGGCATCAGCGGCAACGACTGCCGCCCCTCGCCATCGTGCCAACGCACCTCGGGCAACGCGGCCAGGTTGAGCGGACGGTCCAGCTCAAATTGGAACAGGTGCCGGCCGGTGCGCTCCGGGTCGTAGCGCAGGTTGACGTTGCCCCCCTCGTCGCGGTCGACGTTGGGCGCGCCCATCGGCACGGACAGCCAGCGGCCGTCGTCGGTCACGAACTTGAACAACGCCCCTCCCCCGCCGACCGTCTCGCAGGCCTCGGCCAGGCCGGTCCACGCCAGCACGCGGCGTCCGCCGAGCACCGTCACCTCGAGCCGCCACTCGTCCTTGCCGCCGCCGGCCCAGCCGTTGAACTCCCCCGCCAGGAAAACCTCGGTGACCGCGACGTCGACCTCGGGATGCTCCCGTGGATCCAGCACGAACATCAATCGGCCGTCCGCCGGGGCGAAGTAGCCGCTATCAAAGCCGAAGACGTGCGACGGCACCCGCTCAAGCCGCGCCCAACGCAACCCGCCGCCCAGCGACACCGGCGGCAGCCCGCGCGCCCGCCAGTCGTGCGACAGCTCGATCACGCCGCGTTCCGGCGATTCCAGCCGGGCCTGAACCAGTTTGTTTGCGCGTGATGCCATAGATAAAGGAACGCACATCATTCTCCGTGCCACCTCACGGACAAGAGCGAATTGCCCACTCCGCCCCGGGCCCGGCCGCGCGCATTGACAACCGGTTGACAACCCGCCGCCCGTCCCCACCGGTATTCGCGCCATGGCATCCCGTTCCAAAACCCTGGTCGCCCTCTCCGGCGGCGTGGACAGCTCGGTCGCCGCCCTCCTGCTGCAACGCGAGGGCCGCGACATCGAGGCCGCCTACATGAAGAACTGGATCAACGAGGACAATATCATCGGCGACTGCCCGTGGGAACAGGACATCGTCGACGCCCGCGCGGTGGCCGACCGCCTCGGCATCCCCTTCCGCGTCGTAAACCTCATGGAGGAGTATCGCGACCGCGTCGTGGCGTATTTGCTGGACGGATACCGCGCCGGCCTCACGCCCAACCCCGACATCATGTGCAACCGCGAGATCAAGTTCGGCGTGTTCCGCCAGTGGGCCCGCGACCACGGCTTCGACGCGGTCGCCACCGGCCACTACGCGCGCCGCGGCACGCTTGAAGACGGCACGTTTTCCCTCCTCGAGGGGGCGGACAAGAACAAGGACCAGTCCTACTTCCTCGCCCTGCTCTCGCAGGACCAGCTGGCCGACGCGCGCTTTCCCATCGGCGACCTCGCCAAGCCCGAGCTGCGCCGCCTCGCCGCCGAGGCCGGTCTCGCCACCGCCGCCAAGAAGGACAGCCAGGGCATCTGCTTCATCGGCCAGGTGAAGATGCAGGATTTCCTCCGCCAATACGTGCCCGACCACCCCGGCCCCATCGTGCGCGCCACCGACGGCGTCGTGCTCGGCGAACACCGCGGGCTGCACTACTTCACGCTTGGCCAGCGCAAGGGCATCGGCGTGCCCTCCAACACCGACGGGCGCGCCTACGTGGTCACCGGCAAACGCGCCGCCGATCACGCGCTGCTGGTCGCCTTCGACGCGCCCGACGCCCCCGGACTTTTCCAGACCGAGGCCCGCGTGCACTCCCTGCGCTGGAACGGCGACCCGATCACCTCACCGCGCCGGCTCGAGGGCCGCGTGCGCTACCGCGATCCGCGTGTATCCATGGAGTTCATACCCGACGCCGGCGGCGCGGGCGCGCTGGTCCGGTTCGACCGCCCCCAGCGCGGCCTCGCCGCCGGCCAGATCCTCGCCATCCACGACGGCGAGCGCCTGCTCGGCGGCGGCGTCTACGCCGACCCGGCCGAGGACGGCACGAGGGATTCATAGGGACGTCGCTCGCGAAGCCCCTCCCCCTCGACCTGAGTCAGGCCTCCCTCAGCGCCGCACGCCAGCGGTCAGGTCGGCGGCCTTCGCCGCCATGGCCGGACCGATCTTCGCGCGGTCGGCGAGATTGTCGCGAATCACATTGACCAACGCGCTGCCGACGACGACGCCGTCCGCGTGGGCCGCCACCTCCGCGACATGTTCCCGCTTGCCGATGCCGAAGCCGACGACCACCGGCAGCTTCGTGTGGGCCTTGATCGCGGCCATCGCCTCGGGAATGTTCGCGGCGACCGCGTCGCGCACGCCCGTCACCCCCTCGCGGGAAACGTAGTAGATGAAGCCGGTCGCCGCCGAGGTGATCGCGTCGAGCCGCGATTCGGGCGTGGTCGGCGCCACGATGAAGACCGTCTTCAGCCCATGCTTGGCGCAGGCGGCCGCGACCTCGTCGGACTCCTCGGGCGGCATGTCGAGCGTGAGCAGGCCGTCCACGCCGGCCTCGGCGGCGGCCTGCACGTAGGCGTCTACGCCGTTCGAAAACACGAGATTGTAGTAAGTGTAGAACACCAGCGGCACCGCCGGGAACTCGGCGCGCAACGCGCGGACCAGTTTGAACACGCCCGCCGCGTTCATGCCGCTCTCCAGCGCGCGCTGCGCGGCCAGCTGGTTGGTCAGGCCGTCGGCCAGCGGATCGGAAAACGGCACGCCCAGCTCCAGCACGTCGACACCGTTGCGCAGCAGCGCGCGGCAGGCCTCCAACGAGGTCTCGAGATCCGGATCACCCGCACAAAGGTAGGCGACAAAGGCGGCGCGGTTTTCTGAGCGGCAACGGGCAAAGGTCTCGGCGATACGGTCCATGGAAACGAACATCGCCGCAAAAACCACCGTCCGGTGCAAAGCGATTTTTCCGCACGCCCTGCTCCCCGCCGACTCCGCGCGCAATCAATCCAGCGCAAACTCCACCAGCACCGGCCGGTGGTCCGACAACCAACACGGCAACACCTCGCTGCGCAGCACCCGGCAATGCGCCGGCACCAGCACAAAGTCCAGCAGCCGCGTCGGCAGCGGCGAGGGAAACGTCCGCCCGCCCGCCGGGTGCAGCGCGTAGCCGCCGAAGTGCTCCATCTCCGCGAGCAACCGGCCCGGCGCGTCGTGCGGACCGCCGGCGGCGTTGAAGTCGCCGCAGACCACCGGCGGCACGCTCCAGTGAGGCGCGCCCGCCGCCTGCTTCGCGTGCAGGTAGGCAAAGACCCGCGCCACCTGGTCGAGCCGGTGGCGACGCGAACGGTAATGCAGGTGCAGGTTGGCCACCGGCACGTGCCGTCCATAGGCCTCGATCTCGGCGAACAAAAAACCCTTTTCACCCAGCTGGCGGCTGCCGAACGCGATGTTTTCCCACTCGCCGATCGGGTGGCGCGAAAGGATGGCGTTGCCGTAGCTGAGGTTGATCAGCCCCGCGCGCCGGTTGTTGATGCCGAACACCGCGTGGGGGAAGTTGCCGAATTCGCGGAGAAACTCCAGGTGGTCAAAGTTGCCCGCCCATCGCGAGTTTTCGTCGATCTCCTGCAGGGCCACCACATCCGGCTTCAGGTCCTCCAAAAAACGTGCGATGCGCAGCAGGTTGGTGCGCAGGCGGCGCCGCGACGTCGTGCCCTGGATCGGGTTGAGGCCGCGCCCGTGCGCGATGTTGTAGGTCACCATGCGAAATCGCCGCATGACGCCAAGCTATCCGGCCAGGCCGACAACGCCAACGGATATCTCCACAAACCCGCTTCGCGGCTTCTCATCCCGAGTTGACAGCCGGACTGCGATGATCCGGCCCACTTTCCCTTCTCACCTGATAAAAATGGGGCGGCCAACGGGATTGGCTCCGGCCTCGCGGCCTGCGGGGCTCACACCCTCGTCGCCTTCGCGACGCCCTTTCCGCTTCGCTCCACAAACCCGCTTCGCGGCTTCTCATCCCAAGTTGACGGCCGGACTGCGATGATCCGGCCCGCTTTCCCTCCTCACCTGATAAAAATGGGGCGGCCAACGGGATTCGAACCCGCGACCCCTAGAATCACAATCTAGTGCTCTAACCAACTGAGCTATGGCCGCCGTGGGAAAGGGCGAGAAAACACACCGATCACACCACCCGTGTCAACCATTCTTCTGCGGGGATTTGCCGCTTCTGGCTTCCCGGCCACATTGGCACTATCCGTCCCATGCCATTCGTTTCCATCAACCCCGCCGACGACTCCATCACAGCCACCTTTCGCGGTCACACCCGCGCCGAGATCGACATCCTGCTCAGCAACGCCTCCGAGACGTTTGCCTCGTGGAGCCAATTCCCCCCCGCCCGCCGCGCCGCCTGCATCCGCCGCATCGCCCGCACCCTGCGCACCCAGACCGACCGACTCGCCACGCTCATCACCGCCGAGATGGGCAAACCCATCACCGAGGCCCGCGCCGAAGTCCGCAAGTGCGCCGACTGCTGCGATTTTTACGCACAGCACGGCTCCGCGTTTCTCCGCGCCGAACGCCCCCCGGGCGCGCCCACCGGTGTGCGCATCCATCATGAACCGCTCGGCCCCATCCTCGCGATCATGCCGTGGGATTTCCCTTTCTGGCAGGTCTTTCGCGCCACCATCCCCGCCCTCGCGGCCGGTAACACCGTGCTGCTCAAACACGCCTCCAACGTCACCGGCTGCGCCCGTGCCATCGAACGCCTCGCGCTCGACGCCGGCCTGCCCCCGGGCGCGCTCAACGTGCTCGTCACCGACGGGCGCGCCGCCGGCCGCCTCATCGCCGACCCGCGGGTGCGCGGCGTCACCCTCACCGGCAGCACCGCCGCCGGCCGCAAAGTCGCCGCCCTCGCCGGCCAATACCTCAAACCCTGCGTGCTCGAACTTGGCGGCAGCGATCCCTACCTCATCCTCGCCGACGCCGACCTCGAACACGCCGCCGATGTCTGCACCGCCGCCCGCCTGCTCAACAACGGCCAGAGCTGCATCTCCGCCAAACGCCTGATCGTCGACCACTCCGTGGTGGCGGCCTTCGAAAAAAAACTCGTCGAACGCTTCGCCGCCCGCCGCGTCGGCCCCCCGGCCGACGAATCGACGCAACAGGGCCCCATGGCCCGCGCCGACCTGCGCGACGAACTCCACGCCCAGGTGACCGCCAGCCGCCGCCGCGGCGCGCGCCTGCTGCTCGGCGGCAAACCGACGCGCGGCCCCGGTTGTTATTATCCGCCCAGCGTGCTCTCCGACGTGCGGCCCGGCCAGCCCGCCTTCGACGAGGAACTGTTCGGCCCGGTCGCCGCGATCATCGCCGCCGAGGACGAGGAGGACGCCATCCGCCTCGCCAACGACACGCCCTACGGACTCGGCGCGGCGGTCTTTTCACGCGACGTCACCCGCGCCCGCCGACTCGCGCAAACCCGCCTGCATGCCGGCACCGTCTTCGTCAACGGCCAGGTCAAATCCGACCCGCGCGTCCCCTTCGGCGGCATCAACGACTCCGGCTTTGGCCGCGAACTCGGCCGCCCCGGCCTCATGTCGTTCGTCAACGCCAAGACCGTCTGGACCGAATAAACGCCCGCCACGCCCCCCCCCGGGCCGGCGTCACATTCCGGCGAAGCACGATAAAAATCTGGTTTCATCCGCGCCCGCGTTTAGGGTGCCCGGTCTTTTGTTGATGGCCACCTCGCGCAAAAACTCCCGACCCACCTCCACGACCGCCCCCGCCGCCACCGACGGCGCCCCCCCGGACGAGCGTGTCGTGTTGCCGCGCAACCACCCCCGGCCGCTCACCACCCTCGCCCGCCCGGTCAAGGCCGCCTACTACAACCGCGAACTCAGCTGGCTGGCCTTCAACCGCCGCGTGCTCGAACAGGCGCAGAACCCCGCCAACCCGCTGCTCGAACGCGTCAAGTTCCTCGCCATCGTCTGCAGCAACCTCGACGAGTTTTTCGAGATCCGCGTCGCCGGCCTCATCCAGCAAGTCGACAGCGACGTCACCGAAAACAGCTACGACGGCCTCCCGCCGCGCGAGCAGCTTCGCCGCATCCACTCGGTCGTCGCCTCGCTCGTCGAGGATCAATACCGCTGCTGGCACGAGCAGCTCATCCCCGCGCTCTCCGAGGAGGACATCGTCTTCAAAACCCCCGACGAACTCACCCCCGGCGAACTCGCCTGGGTGAAGGACTACTTCGAGCAACAGGTCTTCCCCGTGCTCACCCCGCTGGCCCTCGATCAGTCGCACCCCTTCCCCCAACTCGGCAACAAGACCCTCAACATCGTCGTCTCACTCGACAATCCCGAGACCGCCGAGGTCGAGCGCCTCTTCGCCATTCTGCCCGTGCCGCGCATCCTCCCGCGCCTCGTGCGCCTCGGCGGCGACCGCGGCCGGGAACAGACCTTCATTTTCCTCTCCGAGATCATCAAGCTCTGCGCCGGGCAACTCTTCCCCGGCTACACCATCAACGGCGCCCACGCCTTCCGCGTCACCCGCAACAGCGACCTCTACATCGACGAGGAGGAAGCCGAGAACCTGCTCAAAAAAATCGAGGACGAGCTGCGCAACCTCCGCCGCGGCGCCGCCGTGCGCCTCGAGATCGAGGACGGCGTCGAGGACTCCATCTTCACCACCCTCTGCGAGCACCTGGAGCTCTCGCACGAATACGTCTTCCGCCTGGCCGGCCCCATCAATCTGCTGCGCCTGATGAGCCTGGCAGACATCGACCGGCCCGACCTGAAGTATCCGCCCGCCCCCCCCGTCAACGCCTCGCCATTGCGCGACCCCGCCCGCATCTTCGACACCATCCGCGAGCGCGACATCCTGCTGCACCACCCCTACGACTCCTTCCAACCGGTCGTCGACTTCGTCGAGCAGGCCGCGCGCGACCCCCAGGTCTTCGCCATCAAGCAGACCCTCTACCGCACCAGCGGCGACTCCCCCATCGTCAAGGCCCTCATCGAGGCCTCCCGCGCCGGCAAACAGGTCACCGCCATGGTCGAGCTCAAGGCCCGCTTCGACGAGGCCAACAACATCCAGTGGGCCAAACAACTCGAGGAGGCCGGCTGCCACGTCGTCTACGGCCTCGTCGGCCACAAGACCCACTGCAAGTGCTCGCTCGTCGTGCGCCGCGAGGGCGGCCGGCTGCGCCGCTACGCCCACCTCGGCACCGGCAACTACAACCCCAAGACCGCCCGGCTCTACACCGACCTGAGCACCTTCACCGCGCACGAAGGCGTCACCGCCGACGTCGCCGCGATGTTCAACACCCTCACCGGCTTCAGCCGCGCGCCCGAGTTCGCCCATCTCCTGGTCGCCCCCTACAACCTCCACCAACGCCTTCAGGAACTCATCTGGCGCGAGCAGGAAAACGCCCTCGCCGGCCGGCCCGCCCGCATCATGGCCAAGATGAACTCGCTGGTCGACAAGACCACCATCGACAACCTCTACGCCGCCTCGCGGGCCGGCGTGCAGATCGACCTCATCGTGCGCGGCATCTGCTGCCTGGTGCCCGGCGTGCGCGGCCTCAGCGAAAACATCCGCGTGCGCAGCATTGTCGGCCGCTTCCTCGAGCACGCCCGCGCCTTCTACTTCGAGAACGCCGGCGGCGAGCCGCTCGTCTACGCCGGCAGCGCCGACTGGATGCCGCGCAACTTCTTCCGCCGCGTCGAGGTCGTCTACCCCGTATTGAATCCACAACTACGCCGATGGGTCGTCGACGAACTCTTCGGCATGGAGCTGCAGGACACCGAGTTCGCCCGCCGGCTCCAGCCCGGCGGCGGCTACCTGCCCGTCAGGCCCGCCGCGGACCGCCCCCCCTTCTCGGCGCAGGGCTACTTCCTCGCCGCCGCCGCCCAACGCGCCTGCGAAACCGCCCGGCTCGACCAGGAAATCGAGTGACGGCGCCAGACGGCGCCGGCGCTCATCCCAGCAGCCCGACGATCCGCTCGCACAGGCGGTCGATCCGACGCTGGTTCGACTTCACCAGCTCCCGGAATTTTTCGAAATCGATCGCCGTGCCCTCCAGACTGTTGGCGAAGTTGTCGACGGCGCAGATCAAGTTGTAGCGCAGGCCCGACTCCGTGCACAGGTCGGCCTCGTGCGCGGCGGTCATGCCCACCACGTCGCCCCAGTGGCGAATCACCCGGATCTCCGCGCGCGTCTCGAAACGCGGGCCGCGCATCTGCACATAAACCAGATCCGGCGTGAAGCTGAATTCCGGTGCCAACTCCGCCGTCAGGCGCGGCATCAGCGAGTTCGCGATACCCGGCGCGCCGCCGGTCAACTCCGTGTCATGATAGGTCGCCGGCCCCTGTTGCAGGGCCACGTAGTCGGAGCAGATCGCCAGCGAACCCGGCGGCAGGTCCGCCCGCAACGAACCCACCGAACACAGCGCCAGCACTTCGCCGCAACCCGCGTCCGCCAACGCGCGCAGATTGGCCCGGTGATTGATCGCGTGCGGCGGCAGCGGCACAGGGCCCGCCCCGTGACGGTTGAGCACCACGAGGTTTCCCCGCTCCCGCACCATGACCTCGCCGAACTCCGTCCCGATGCGGCGCTCCGGCCAATCCGCGAACACCCGCGAGTTCAGAATGCTGGTCCCGCTGATGAAACCTGTTTTCATTCCCGGCACTAACCGACGCCACCGCCACGATGACAATGCGAAAACCCGCCGCCCACCACCCCCGGATTTCCCGCCTGGCTCCGATCATCGCCGCGCTGGCGCTGCTCGCCGGCTGCGCCACCCCCGGCCCCAACCGCGGCTATTACCTCAACAGTGAGGGCTCCGCCCACATCGTGCAGTTCGACCCGTCGGGCGCCGACACCGCCACCAGCCGGCAGGCCAGCCATCTGCGCCTGCTCGAGGCCGCCTTCGGCTTCGCCTACGACCCGTTCACCGACCACTTCTTCATTCGTCTCAACCCGGGCGACCGCTTCCTCGTCGTCGACCGCCCCGACCGCTCCGTCAAACGCCGGTTTCAACTCACCGGCGTGGACCTGCCCCCGGGTCTAGGCGACATCGCCATCCGCTCGCGCGACCGCCACCTTTTCATCATCAATCCGCTCAGCCCGGAGCTCATCGAGACGAACCTCAACGGTGCCCACGAACGCACCATCCCGCTGGACCGCCCCGCCGAAGGCGTCGCCTACGACCAGTCCGGCAACCGCCTGCTCACCCTGCACGACGGAAAGGTGACCGTGCGCGACCTGGAGGGGCGATCACTCGCCACCGTGCCGCTCGCCCGGGCGGTGAAGTCCGGCGGACTCGCCTTCGACTCCGCCGCCCGCGAGTATTTTGCCCTCCTCGACGAATCGGCCGCGCTGGGTGTTTTCGCCGAGGATGGCCGCCTGCTGCGCACGCTGTCCATGCCCGCCGGACGCGGCTTGCTGACCTTCGACGTCGGCCCGCACTCCCTGCTGCGCCTGTTCTGATCCCGCGCGAGAGCCCGCGCCAAAACCGTTTGTCACTTATTAAGTGACAAATCCAGCGGGCCGCCGCGCAGGGCGCAGGTAAACGCACAATGCCCTTGTCGGCGTTCGCCATTTGACGCTTGGTGTAGCTTTTCCCATGTCCAACTCGGTCGAAAACGTCGTCATCGTAGGCACCGGATGTGCCGGTCTCACCGCCGCCATCTACACCGGTCGCGCCAACCTCAACCCGCTCGTCATCGAGGGCACCCAGCCCGGCGGCCAGCTCACCACCACCAGCGAGGTGGAGAACTTCCCCGGCTTCCCCGAGGGCGTCGACGGCTTCATGCTCATGGACAACCTGCGCAAGCAGGCCACCAAGTTCGGCACCCGCTTCGAGCAGGCCAAGGTCGAGTCGGTCGACTTCTCCGGCCCGATTAAAAAACTCTTCTGCGGCGACAAGGTTATCGAGGCCAGGTCCGTCATCATCGCCACCGGCGCCTCCCCCCGCATGACCGGCATTCCCGGCGAAAAAGAACTCTACGGCGGCAAGGGCGTGACCACCTGCGCGACCTGCGACGGCGCGTTCTACCGCAAGATGGACGTCGTCGTCATCGGCGGCGGCGACAGCGCCGCCGAGGAGGCCCTGTTCCTCACCCGCTTCGCCAGCAAGGTCTACCTCGTCCACCGCCGCGGCGAGTTGCGCGCCTCCAAGATCATGGCGGACCGCGCCACCTCCCACGAAAAGATCGAGTGCGTTTGGAACAGCGCCCCCGTCGCCGTCGAGGGCGTCGAAGGCGGCGCCGTCACCGGTCTGCGCATCAAGGACGTCAACACCGGCGAGGAAAGCGTCATCGCCGCCAAGGGCATCTTCGTCGCCATCGGCCACGTGCCCAACACCGCCCCCTTCGCCACCGCCGTCAAGGTCGACCCCAACGGCTACTTCGTGCCCGCCGCCGGCTCGCAGGTCCGCACCGAGACCCCCGGCGTCTACGTCGCCGGCGACTGCGCCGATCACGTCTACCGCCAGGCCATCACCGCCGCCGGCATGGGCTGCCAGGCCGCCATCGAGGTCGAGCGCTGGCTCGCCGAACACAGCGAGTAAAATCCCCGCTAGCTCATCCCCATAAACAGGATGAATTCACCTTAAAGCCGCCGGCGCCATTGGCCCGGCGGCTTTTATCTGGAATGATTCTAATTATTACTTGAAAGCTGGAATGATTCCAGTTCGCTGTTCTTTCCACTCATGCGAGCCACCTCCCATCAACACAGCTCCGACGCCCTCGCGCAGCGCCTCTCCGACAGCGGCCTGCGCAACACCCCCCAGCGCGAAGTGGTCTATCACGCCCTCCTCACCAAGCGCGACCACCCCACCGCCGACGAGGTTTTCGCCCGCGTAAAGGCCGAGATGCCCACCATCTCGCTCGCCACGGTTTACAACTGCCTCGAAACCCTCGTGCAGTGCCACCTCGTCCGTCAGGTCAACTTCGAGCGCGGCCCCACCCGCTACTGCCCGAATCTGCAGCCGCACGCCCACTTTCACGACGAGCAAACCGGCGCCACCCACGACATCGACCTGCCCGCCGACGTCCTTGAACGCATCAAGGCCATCCTGCCCGCCGGCTACGACGCCGACGCCATCGAGATCACCTTCCGCGGCAAACATCACGCCGCCTGAGCCCAAACTTAAACTTCAACTTTCAACTTCAACTTTTCCCACATGAACACCCTCGAAATCCGCGACCTGCACGTTGCTCTCACCGAGAGCCCTGAAAAGAACATCGTCAAAGGCCTCAACCTGACGATCAAGACCGGCGAAGTTCACGCCGTCATGGGCCCCAACGGCACCGGCAAGTCCACCTTTTCCAAGGCCATCGCCGGCCACCCCGACTACGTCATCACGCAGGGCGACGTGCTCATCGACGGCAAATCCATCCTCGAGATGGAGCCCGACGAACGCGCCCGCGCCGGCGTCTTCCTCGCCTTCCAATACCCCTCCGAAATCCCCGGCGTCTCCATCGCCAACTTCCTGCGCGCCGCCGTGCAGGCCCGCATGGCCGAGGGCGAGGAACTCGACGCCACCGCTTACTACAAGAACCTCTACTCCAAGATGGACCTCTTGAAGATCGACCGGAAGTTCACCTCCCGGTCCGTGAACGAAGGTTTCTCCGGCGGCGAAAAGAAACGCTGCGAGATCCTCCAGATGGCCATGCTTGAGCCCACCTTCTCGCTCATGGACGAGACCGACTCCGGTCTCGACATCGACGCCCTCAAGGTCGTCGCCGAAGGCGTCGAAGCCATGCGCGGCGACAAACTCGGCGTGCTCCTCATCACCCACTACCAACGCCTGCTCGAGCACATCGTGCCCGACTTCGTGCACGTCATGTATGACGGCCGCATCGTGAAGTCCGGCGACAAATCCCTCGCCCTCGAACTCGAAGCCAAGGGCTACGACTGGGTGAAGCAGGAACTCGCCGCCGCGACCGCCTGAAACATCAAACCGTCCAAAGTCCCATGTCTTAAAGTCCCAAGTCAACACCGTCCAGCCTCCGCGGGACCGCACCCGACCTTCGACCTGAGACATTCAGACCTTCGACCAAATTTAATATCATGAAACCACCCACCGAAACGCTCGCCGAAGACGTTGTCATGGACAACCCGGCCGTCGGCATCGACCAGTCGTCCGGAGACTTTCAATACGACGTCAAATACGAATTCGACGCCGGCACCGGCCTCAACGAGAACACCGTCCGCTACATCTCGACCACCAAGAAAGAGGCCGACTGGATCCTCGAGTTCCGCCTCAACGCCCTCAAGAAGTTCCTCTCCATGCCCATGCCCACGCACTGGGCGACCAAGGACCTTGAGAACATCGATTTTGACAAGATCCGCTACTACCTGTCCTCCGGCCAGAAGCCCAAGCGCACCTGGGACGAGGTTCCCGACGACATCAAGAACACCTTCGAACGCCTCGGCATCCCCGAGCAGGAGCGCAAGTTCCTCGCCGGCGTCGAGGCCCAGTTCGACTCCGAGGCCGCGTATTCAAACATCAAGGACATCGTCGCCAAGCAGGGCGTGATCTTCTGCAATTCCACCGAGGCCCTGCGCGAACATCCCGAGATCTTCAAAAAGTTTTTCGGCAAGGTCATCCCCACCGGCGACAACAAGTTCTCCGCGCTCAACAGCGCCGTGTTCTCCGGCGGCTCGTTCATCTACGTGCCCAAGGGCGTGAAGGTTGCCCAGCCCCTGCAGGCCTACTTCCGCATCAACGCCGAAAACTTCGGCCAGTTCGAGCGCACCCTCATCATCGCCGACGAAGGCTCCGAGGTCGTCTACATGGAAGGCTGCACCGCGCCCAAGTTCTCCACCTCCACGCTGCACAGCGCGGTCGTCGAACTCGTCGCGCTCAAGGGTGCCAAGATCCAATACATCACCGTCCAAAACTGGGCCAACAACGTCTTCAACCTCGTCACCAAGCGCGGCGTCGCCCACGAGGACGCCGAGATCAAGTGGATCGACTGCAACATCGGCAGCCGCCTCACCATGAAATACCCCGGCGTCGTCCTGAAGGGCAAACGCGCCCGCGGCGAAGTCGTCTCCATCGCCCTCGCCAACGACGGCCAGCACCAGGACACCGGCGCCAAGATGATCCACGCCGCCGACGACACCACCTCCGTCGTCGTGTCCAAGTCGATCTCCGTCGGCCAGGGCCGCTCCACCTACCGCGGACAGGTGCATATCCCCAAGCACCTCAAGGGCTGCAAAAACAACACCGAGTGCGACGCGCTGCTCATCAACAGCAACAGCCGCACCGACACCTATCCGGCCATCACCGTGCGCGGCGACCAGCACGCCACCCAGCACGAGGCCTCCGTGTCGAAGGTCAGCGAAGAGCAGATCTTCTACATGCAGCAACGCGGCCTCACCGAGGCCCAGGCCATGAGCCTCGCGGTCAACGGCTTCGTCAACGACCTCGTCCGCCAATTCCCCATGGAATACTCGGTCGAGCTCAAGCGCCTCATCGACCTCGAGATGGAAGGCTCCGTCGGCTGATCTTGATTCAGAATACTTAACCACGAAGCACACGAAGAGCACGAAGCCTGGAGCGTTCACCCGAATCCTCAGCTTCGTGTCCTTCGTGACCTTCGTGGTTCAAAAACGCTCTTAATAAAAATGTCCGCACTCATCGACCCTCCCGCCACCACCGGCATCGACGCCGACCGCTTTGCCCAGCACCTCTCCGAGCGCAGCTACCTGCCCGGCTGGTGGCTTGAGGCCAAGCAGGCCGCCTGGGAACGCTTCAACGCCCTCCCCCTGCCCGGCAAGACCGACGAAGCCTGGCGCTTCTCCAACACCGCCACGCTCAACCTCGACGACTACCTCGTCCCGCAGGAACACGCCGCCGCCGTCCCGCACCTGCCCGACTTCCCGCACACCGCCGAGATCATCTTCTCCAACCGCCAGGTCGTCGGCCGCAGCACCGTGCCCTCCGAACTCGCCGACAAAGGCGTGATCTTCGCCCCGCTCGACGAGGCCCTGCGCGACCACGGCGACCTCGTGCGCGAGTGGTTCCAGAAACACCCCGCCGCCCTCGGCGGCGACAAGTTCGTCGCCCTCAACACCGCCTTCACCGCCAGCGGCGCCATGCTCTTCGTGCCCGCCGGCGTCGAGGTCGAACTGCCCTTTGTGGTTCAGCACACCGTTTCCGGCGCCAACCACTCGATCTTCCCGCACACCCTCGTGGTGCTCGGCGACAACGCCAAGGCCACCCTCGTCGAGTTCTTCGTCAGCGCCGACGGCCAGCGTCACCTCGCCGCCGGTGTCAACGACCTGCACGCCGGTGCCGGCGCCAAGCTCACCTACGTGGGCGCGCAAAACTGGTCGGCCGACACCCTCGCCTTCCAGACCAACGCCATCACCGCGCAGAACGACGCCGAGGTCCTCTCGCTCAACGTCCACCTCGGCGGACGCCAGGTGCGCCACGAGTCGCACACCCGCCTGCTCGGCCCCGGCGCCCGCTCCGAGATGCTCGCGCTCTCCGTCGCCGACAAGTCCCAGGAGTTCGACCAGCGCACCCTGCAAACCCACTGCGCCCCACACGGCTACTCCAACGTGCTCTACAAAAACGCCCTGCTCGACACCGCGAAGACCATCTTCTCGGGCCTCATCGTCGTCGAACCCGGCGCGCAGAAAACCGACGCCTACCAGAGCAACCGCAACCTCATGCTCTCCAACGAGGCCGAGGCCAACAGCCTGCCCGGCCTGGAGATCGAGGCCAACGACGTGAAGTGCTCGCACGGCTCCACCACCGCCCGCATCGACGCCGAGCAGGAGTTCTACCTGCAGGCCCGCGGCATCGACCCGCGCAAAGCCCATGAACTGCTCGTCTTCGGCTTCTTCGAGGAAGTCCTCGGCAAGCTGTCCGACGACAACCTCCACACCGCGCTGATCGACCTGATCCGCGCCAAGTTCAAGAAGTAAGCCCGCCGCCGCGTTGACTTCACAATCCCCGCTCCCCCCCGGAGCGGGGCTTTTTTTTGCCCCTAAACACCCAGCCCCCACGGCCTCGTCCACGCGGTGCCGCCCGAGCAAAGTGTCACTCATTAAGTGACACTTTTGCAGACGTCCGCTCTGAACCGAATGTAAAGTGTCACTTAATGAGTGACACTTTACTCGGTCAGGTTTGCGGAGGCATATCCGGCTTTGCCAGACACGCGGCGGCCTCTTGAATACCCGGCCAGTGCCACTCTCCGCCTACATCGGTCGCCTCGCGCCCTCGCCCACCGGCCACCTCCACCTCGGCCATGCGCACACGTTTCTGACCGCCGCACGCCGCGCGCGCGAAGCCGGCGGACGCCTGCTGTTGCGCAACGACGACCTCGACACCGCCCGTTACCGGCCCGAATTCGTCGCGGGCTTCATCGAGGACCTGCGCTGGCTCGGCCTCCGTTGGGAGGAACCCGTCATCACCCAAAGCCAGCGCCTCCCAGCCTACCGCGCCGCGCTGGCCCGTCTGCACGCCGCCGGCCTGATCTTCCCCTGCGACCACTCGCGCAAGAAGATCGAGGCCGCCGCCGTCTCCGCGCCGCACGAAGGCGCGCTCAACGACGAACCGATCTACCCGCCCGAGTTTCGTCCGCCGGCCGGCGTTCCACTCCCTCCGCTCGACGCAGCCGGACTGGCGCGCAACTGGCGCTTCCGCGTGCCCGATGGCGAAAGACTGGCCTTCGTCGACGGTGCGGCCGGACCGCAGGCCGCGGTGAGCGGGCGCGACTTCGGCGACTTCCTCGTGTGGCGCAAGGACGGCGTGCCCAGCTATCAGCTCGCCTGCGCGGTGGACGACGTCGAGTTCGGCGTCACCGAGGTCGTGCGCGGCGCGGATCTCATCAAGTCGACCTTTCGCCAATGGCTCATCATCCGCGCGCTCGGTGCGCCCGCGCCGGCCTGGTGGCATTGCCCGCTGGTGACCGACGAACACGGCGAGCGCCTCGCCAAGCGCCACGACGCCCTCGCCCTGCGCACCCTGCGCGCCCGCGGCCTGCCCCCGGAAGCCGTCGCCGCCGGGAAAGTGTCACTTAATGAGTGACACTTTGAGCCCGCGCACGAGGGGGTGGACCGCGAAAGTGTCACTTATTAAGTGACACTTTTGCCGGGTGGGAGCCGCGGGGGTTCGACAAAAAGGCGATTATGGGACAGGTTGGGTGACCGGTCGGGCCGGTCTCGTGGCCGGCCGGCCCTCAACCCCTCAGCAGCCATGCCCTACCTCAAGATCCAGACCAACCTGCCTCTCACCAAGAAGGCCAAGAAAAACGTTCTGCGCGAGGCGTCCGCGCTCGTCGCCCAGGAACTCGACAAGCCCGAGGACTTCGTGATGGTCGCCCTCGAACCCGACGTTTGCATGTATTTCGCCGGCTCGGACGACCCGGTGGCGTTCCTCGAACTGAAGGCCGTCGGCCTGCCCGCCAAGAAGACCAAGGCGCTCAGCGCCGTGCTGTGCGAGATGATCGAGGAGCACCTCGGCATCGAGCCCGCCCGGGTCTACGTCAAATTCCTCGACGTGAAGCACGGCATGTGGGGCTGGAAGGGCGACACGTTCTGAGGGGCTCCGCGCGACGGCTTGCGCGACAGTGCGGGATGCGTTTGTTATAAACGCTTCCCCATGGCCACCTACGTTTACGAAACCATTCCGCAGAAACCCGGACAACCGCCGGTTGTTTTCGAGGTGCAGCAATCCATGAAGGATCAGGCGCTGACCCGTCACCCGGAGACGGGCGAACCGGTGCGGCGCGTGATCAGCGGCGGCTTTGGTTTTATCGGCGCGTTCAACCGCAACCAGCCCGACGCGGCGGGCCCGCAATGCTGCGCCGTCGACGGCGGCGACCGCGGCGGCCACACCTGCGGGGCGGGCTGCGGCTGCGGGTGAAATCTGCCTCGTAGGGGCCTCGCTTGCGAGGCCCGTATGACGTGAGTAGACAAGAGCGTGCGACCATCCCCATGGGACGTAAAAAAAGGGCCTTGCAAGCAAGGCCCCTACAAGAAGCTGACACACAGATCCTATTTAGAAATTCAGCCGCCTCAGCGCACCTGCAGGGTGTCGCCGTCGTATTCGAGTCCCAATGACGGGATGACCACGGCCTTGCGGTCGCCGTCCTTTTTCACCGTGCCGGCGTGCCAGGCGGTGTAGCCGGACGCCTTGGCGGCGGCGAGGGTGGCGTCGAGATCGGCGGCGTTCACGTAGGCGGCGAAACCGACGCCCTGGTTGTAGGTCGCGTAGGCCTCGCGCAGGTCGATCGGGCCGGCCTCGCGGAGGAACTTGAAGAGGGCGGGCTCCTCGCCGGGGTTGGTGATTTCGTAGACGAAGGGTTCGTCGAGGCGCATGAGTTTGCGCCAGCCGTGGCCGGTGACGTGGGAGACGTAGTTGAGCTTGATGCCGGCCTGCTGGCAGGCGGCGACGAACTTCACGTAGATGACGGACGGAGCGAGCAGGGCCTCGCCAAAGGTGCGGTCGTCGCCGTGGCCGATGGGGGTCTGGTAACCCTGCGGGAGCTTGGAGGCGATCAGGCGGCAGAGCGAGAGGCCGTTGGTCTGCACGCCGGAGGAAGCGAGGAAGACGATGGCGTCGCCGTCCCGGACGTCGCCGGTGATGCGTTGCGACTTGGGCTCGACCTTGCCGATGGCGGAGCCGGCGAGCACGATGGCGTCCTCTTTGACGATGCCACGAAGGGTCGGGGTCTCGCCGCCGCCCCAGACGGCGCCGGCCTGGCGGCAGCCTTCGGCCCAGCCGGCGACGAGCGCCTCCATGCGGGCGGCGTCGGCAAACCAGGCGGACTCGCCGACGGCGGCGTGCATGGCGACTGAGATGGGCAGCGCGCCGCAGGTGACGAGGTCGTTCACGATGGTGGCGACGGTGTCGATGGAGATCTCGGCGTAGAAGTTTTTGCCGGTCTGGGCGTAGACGGCGTCGGCGACGAGGTTCTTGGTGCCGAGGCCTTCCTCGACGTGGGCGAGGAAGTGGGTGTCGGCCTCCATGAGGTAACAGCTCTCGCCGCGGGTGTTGGCGGGCTCGGCGTAGCCGTGGGCGGCCAGCAGGGGCGCGGTGGTCTTGGCGGCCTTTTGGCAGGCGCGCTTAAAGGCGTCGAGTTGGTCGTAGTTGACCCCGGAGGATTCGTAGGAGAGCGACATGAAGCGGGACGGTTGGGCGGCGATGAGGTGAAAACGACCGGCTTAGTAGCTGCGGCCTTCGCTGTTTTCGTAGTAGTTGACGTAGGCCTGGTTGACGACTCGGTAGCCGCCGGGGGTCGGGTAGTTGCCGGTGAAATACCAGTCACCGGTGTGGTTGGGCACCGCGGAACGCAGGTTTTCAACGGTCTGGAAGATCACCTCGACGTCACCGTGCCAATCAACGCCCTGCGGACGAACGAACTCGCTGATCTTGGCGGAGATTTCCTCGGGCTTGAACTGGGCGTAGAGTTTCTGGACGTGATTGACGCTGTTGCCGCCGCCCTTGGTGAGCACCTCCTCGCGGCAGGCGCGGTAGACCTCCTCAAGGATGTGGGCCTGACCGCGTTCCTTGAGCAGGACGACGGCGGCCTCGAAGGCGATGAACTTGCCGAGCTCGGACATGTCGATGCCGTAGCAGTCGGGGTAGCGGATCTGCGGGGCGGTCGAGACGATGACGATCTTCTTGGGGTTGAGGCGGGTGAGGATGCGCAGGATGGACTTGCGCAGGGTGGTGCCGCGCACGATGGAGTCGTCGACGCAGACGAGGTTGTCGCCGGGGCGGACGGAACCGTAGGTGATGTCGTAGACGTGGCTGGCGAGCTGGTTGCGCATGCCTTCCTGGCCGATGAAGGTGCGCAGCTTGATGTCCTTGGAGACGACTTTTTCGCCGCGCGGCCAGTTGCGCAGGATGAGATCGTCGAGCAGATCCTCGGTGAGCTCGCCCTTGGCGGCGGCGTCCATGACGGCGCGCTTGACCTCGGTGCGGCGCTGTTTGCGGAGCGCGTGCATGAGGCCGTAGTAGGCGACCTCGGCGGTGTTGGGGATGAAGCTGAAGACGGTGTTGCCCCACTCGTAGTTGACGGACTTGAGGACTTGGTCGACGAGGCGGGCGCCGAGGGCCTTGCGCTCGGGGTAGATCTCGAGGTCGTTGCCACGCGAGAAGTAGATGCGCTCGAAGGAGCAGGAGGCGCGGTGCAGGGTAGGGGCGAACTGGGCGACGTTGATGGCGCCCGATTTTTTGATGGTGACGACGTGGCCGGGTGGGACCTCCTTCACGGATTCGACGCCTAGGTCGAACACGGTCATGAGCGGGGCGCGCTCGGAGGCGAAGGCGACGACCTCGTCGTTCTGGAACCACCAGCAGGGGCGGATGCCGGAGGGGTCGCGGGCGACGAAGGCGTCGCCGTTGCCGACCATGCCGCAGAGGGTGTAGCCGCCGTCCCATTTTTGGGCGGAGCGGGTGATGACGCGGGCCAGGTCGAGCTCGTCGCTGATCCGGTGGGAGATTTCCTCGCCGGGGAGGCCCTGATCGCGGAGGGAGCGGTAGATTTCCTCGTGTTCCTCGTCGAGGTAGAAGCCGATTTTCTCCAGGAGGGCCTGGGTGTCGGTGGCGAAGATCGGATGCTGTCCCATCGCGATCAGCGATTGGTTCAGCTCCGTGGTGTTCGTCATGTTGAAGTTGCCGCAGAGCGCGAGGTTGCGGGTCGGCCAGGGGCTGCGGCGGAAGAACGGATGGCAGGAGCTGATGTTGTAACCGCCGCTGGTTCCGTAGCGCAGGTGGCCGAGCAGGAGTTCGCCGCCGAAGTCGAAGTTCTTCTTCACCGTGTCGGTGAACTCGGGGTGGATGACGCCGCTGTCGAGGTGGCCGTTATACTGCTGGAGCAGGGTCTTGAAGATTTTGTCGAGCGGGTTGGCCTTCACGCAGCGCTCGCGGAACATGAACGGCTCGCCGGCCGGCATGTCGAGTTTGACGCAGCCGACGCCGGCGCCGTCCTGGCCGCGGTTGTGCTGCTTCTCCATCAGGAGGAAAAGCTTGGTGAAGCCCCACAGCGGCGTGCCGTATTTCTCCTGATAGTAGGAGAACGGCTTCAGCAGCCGGACCATTGCTATACCGCATTCGTGGGTGATCTTATCGCTCATAGGGCAGTCGAAAATTCTGAAGGGAAATATCCGCGTTCGCAACCGGACCGCCGTTTCACGACGTTTTCCCCGGACCGACCCTGTGTGCAGACGGCCTCACGCTCGATCATCGCGGCAAAGGACGGTCTGGGCCACGAGCGCACCGCAGGCGACGGCGCCGACGCGGTGTCGGCGAACGGTCGGGTGGTGCTGGTGCGTGACAGTGGCGTTGAGATTCACGGGCCGTTAAAGGGAAACGATGACGCCGTGAATCCCGGACCGGTCAAGGGTTTTGTCCCGGTGTTTCAGACCGCATCCTGATTGCGCGGGTGGAAGCGGGCGTGCTGCTCGGCGAGGCGCTTTTCCTCCACCGCGGTGTAAATCTGGGTCGTGCCTATGTTTGCGTGGCCGAGCATTTCCTGGATGGCGCGCAAGTCGGCCCCGCCGGAGAGCAGGTGCGTGGCAAAGGAATGGCGCAGGAGGTGGGGTTTCACCGTTTTTTCGATGCCGGCGGCCTTGGCGTATTTTTTGACCAAGACCCAGAGCATCTGACGCGAGATGGCGGTGCCGCGTTCGCTCAGAAAAAGTTGCGAGCCGGTCTTAGGCTTTACGAAGTGGGGGCGACCCGCCGCGAGGTAGTCGGTCAACGCGGTCCGGGCCTTGCCGCCGACGGGCACGACGCGCTCCTTGGCGCCCTTGCCGAAAACCCGCAAAAAACCCGCCTCGAGGTCGACTTGTTGGATCGTCAAACCCGCCAGCTCCGAGACGCGCAGTCCGCTGGAGTAAAACAACTCCAGGATCGCGCGATCCCGCAGGCCGTGCGCGTCGCCGCCGACCGGCGCGGCCAGCAGCCGGGTGATCTCGTCGGCGCTGAGCGTGCCCGGCACGCGGCGCACCAATTTGGGCCCTTGCAAAAGCTCGGTGAAATCGTCGGGCCGCACCCGCTCGCGCACGAGGTGCCGGGCGAACATCCGCAAAGCCGACAGTTTTCTCGCGAGGCTGGCCACGGTGTAATCGTCACCATCGAGTGAATACAACCAGCCGGTCACGGCCGCGCCCGGCACCGAGCGCCAGTCGTCTTGGCCGCCGGCGCGCAGGAACCGCGCGCACTGCCGCAGGTCGCCTTCATAGGCCTCGAGCGTGCGGTCGGAACGGCCGCGCTCCAAGGTCAGCGCGTTGCCAAAGTCCCTGATCGCATCGTCGAGCCCGGGCGGCAGCGGCGCGGCTTCGGCGGCCTCGGAGGCTTCGGGGCGGTCCTTCATGGGCACAAAAAAGACGCCGCCCGATCGGCGGCGTCGATGTTAAAGCGATGACCGCCGGAGACCGGCGGGCTCAGCGACGACGACCACCACCGCCGCCCGGACGACGACGGAAACCACCGGCGTTGGTGTCCTTCATGCGGTAGGTGATGCGCGCCTTCTCCAGGTCGTAGGGGCTCATCTCCATCTTCACATTGTCGCCGGCGGCGATTTTGATGAAGTGCTTGCGCAACTTGCCCGAGATGTGGGCGAGAACCACGTGGCCGTTGGCCAGCTCGACGCGGAACATGGTGCCGGGAAGGACGGCGACAATCTTGCCTTCGACTTCGATCGTTTGGCCTTCAGACATACAGGGAGAGAACGGCGGTGCCGTGGGTGTGGTTGGAAATCATGCAGTAAGCTGGATGCGTAAAAGCTACTTGTAAGCCCCATTCCCCCCTCCTAAGTCAAGGCCCTTTACGACGCACGCCCTCGCGGGCAACGTCCCGACACCGCACGCATGGCCTCTGAACACCCCACGCCCCCACCCTGTCCGTTCGAAAAACGGTTCCCATCCCAGCTGGCGCGGGACGATGTTTTTTACATGTCGCTGGCCTACAACCAGGCCATCGACGCCTGGCGCCGGGACGAGGTGCCCATCGGCTGCGTGATCGAGCACGGCGGCGAGATCATCGCCTCCGCGCACAACACCGTCGAGGCCTCCCGCGACCCCTCCGCCCACGCCGAGATGCTCGCCATCACCCAGGCCGCCGCCCGCCTGGGCAACTGGCGCCTCGAGGACTGCACCCTCTACGTGACCAAGGAGCCCTGCCCCATGTGCTCGGGCGCCACGCTCATGTCGCGCCTAAAACGCGTCTGCTACGCCGTGCCCGACCCCAAGATGGGCTGCCTCGGCGGCGCCACCGATCTCAACGCCCTGCCCCGCGTCAACCACCACCTCGACATCACCGCGGGCGGCGTGCTGGAGGACGAATGCCGCCTGCTACTCCAGTCGTTTTTCCGCGCCAAACGCGCCTCAGCCGACGACGGAAATGGCCTCGACGATTGACGATCCACCAGCACGGCTGCACGGTGAGTTTCCGTTTCGTTTAAATTACCGAACCTAGAAAATCATCATTACCATGGCCTACGAACTCCCCGCCCTCCCCTACGCCGCCAACGCGCTCGAGCCGCACATCGACGCCCGCACGATGGAGATCCATCACGGCAAGCACCATCAGGCTTACATCACCAATCTCAACAACGCACTCTCCTCCGCCGGCGTCGAGGCCCCCGAGTGCGTCTGTGACCTCATTTCCGACCTCTCCAAGGTTCCCGACTCCATCCGCGGCGCCGTGCGCAACAACGGCGGCGGTCACGCCAACCACAGCTTCTTCTGGAAGATTCTCGGCCCCGGCAAGGGCGGTGCCCCCGTCGGCAAACTCGCCGCCGCCATCGACGCCGAACTCGGCGGCTTCGACAAATTCAAAGAGGACTTCGCCAAGGCCGGCGCCACCCGCTTCGGCTCCGGCTGGGCCTGGCTCGTGGTCACCCCCGACAAGAAGCTCGCCGTCGGCTCCACCGCCAACCAGGACAGCCCGATCATGGGCAAGGCCGTCGCCGGCATCGAGGGCACCCCGATCATCGGTCTCGATGTCTGGGAGCACGCCTACTACCTCAACTACCAGAACAAGCGCCCCGACTACATCGCCGCCTTCTGGAACATCGTCAACTGGGACGCCGCCGAGGAGCGCTACGCCAAGGCCCTCGCCTGAGCGACCGAATCGGTATCCGCTTTTTAAGCACAAACAAAAAACCGCGCCCGAAACGGCGCGGTTTTTTTGCGGGACGTAGGGGCCTCGCTCGCGAGGCCCGTTGCGCGCCCGCCACGGGACAATGCGCATTCCGAGAACTCACGTCCAACGGGCCTTGCAAGCAAGGCCCCTACGGGGTTCACGCCGCCGCGGCGTAGTTGGCCTCGGCCTGGTCCCAGTTGAGCACATTCCAAAACGCCTTCACGTAATCGCCGCGACGGTTCTGATAATTCAAGTAGTAGGCGTGCTCCCAGACATCGAGGCCGATCACCGGCTGGCCGCCATTCATCAGCGGAGAGTCTTGGTTGGCGGTCGATTCGACGACCAACTTGCCGTCGCGGACCACCAGCCACGCCCAACCGGAGCCGAAGCGGGTGGCGGCGGCCTTGGCGAAGACCTCCTGAAATTCTTCCAACGAACCGAACTCATCCACGATGGCCGCGCGCAGCTTGCCCGGACGGTAGTCGGCCGGGGCGGCCAGCAGCGGCCAGAAAAACGCGTGGTTCACGTGACCGCCCAGATTGTTCCGCAGCCCCGTGCGAACCTTCTCCGGCACGCGCGCCAGGTCGTTGGCCAGCAGCTCCTCGGCGGTCAGACCCGACAGCTCGGCGTTCTCCGTGATCAGCCGGTTGGTGTTGCTCACGTAGCCCTGATGGTGCTTGCCGTGGTGGATCTCCATCGTGCGCTCGTCGATGTGCGGCGCGAGCGCTCCCGGCTCGTAAGGCAGGGCCGGCAGGCTGAACGGCGCGAAGCCGTAACGGCTGGGACCGGTCGCGACGGGTTTGCGCGCGGCGGCCGAGAGCGGGGAGGCGCCCATCGCGCCGAGGGCCAGCAGGCCGACGGACATGGTCTTGAGCGCGGAACGACGGGAGCAGGCGGCAAGGTCGGGAGAGGGCGCCTTCATAAGCAGGCGACCCTACCCCGCCCGCCGTTCGCCGCAAACCCGTTGCGCGTTTTCCCGGTCACTTGACGCAGCGGTAACCCACACCGTGCACCGTCACCAGCGTGACCGGCGACTCCGGCGCGGGCTCGATTTTTTTTCGCAGCTGCGCCACGTGCTGGTCGAGCGTGCGCGTGGTGCCGAAATAATCGACGCCCCACACCGCGTTGAGCAATTCGTCGCGCGTCAACACCTCGCCGGCGTGGCGCGCGAAGGTCTCGGCCAGCTTCAACTCGCGCGCGGTCAACGTCTCCTCCGCCGCGTCCCCGCGGCGCACGGTGTGCGCCTTGCGGTCGATCTCGGCGGCGCCCAGACGAAAGACCGGCGGAAGCGTATCCGCCACGCTCTCCCCGGGCAAAGAAGCCGCGCGCGAGCGGCGCAGCAACGCCTCCACGCGGGCAAGCAGCTCCTGCACGCCGAAGGGCTTGGTCACGTAGTCGTCGGCGCCAAGTTTCAGACCGACGACCTTGTCGATCTCCTCGCCCTTGGCCGTTAGCAGCATGACGGGGATGCGCGGGTCGACACGACGCAGCTCGCGGCACACGTCGTAGCCGCTGACCTTCGGCATCATCACGTCGAGGATCACGAGATCGTATTTATTCTGTGGATACAGCTTGACCGCCTGCTCGCCGTCGGAGGCGGCCACGACGTCGTAGCCCTCGCTCTCCAGCGTGGCGATCAGCCCGAGG
>JBDRJH010000316.1:0-3526 GCA_043815125.1 Verrucomicrobiota bacterium | reverse complement strand
GGGCTGGCGCTGTGCCGCCCGCCACCTGCCCGACGGGCCGCTCCTCATGTCGGGCGATGTAGACCCCGACCGCGAGACCATCACATTCAGCGATCTTGACTAGGGCCTCGGGCGGCGACCGACACCGCTCAGGCTAGTGCGAAGACGCAGCCGCGCAGGCCCGCCCGAGGAATCCCAACCGAAGGAGGTTCGGAAGTGGTCAGAACGATCGTAGGCGCGCTGCTCGCGCTCGCGCTCTTTGCGGGTCCGGCCGCAGCTGTCGGGCCCTATCTCGCCCAGCGGTTCTACGTCGAAGACCTCATGGGCCAGCCGCTCGACTTCTCGTTTACGCAGGTCGAGGCCAATACGCTCCAGATCAACCTCGTGAACGCCGACAGCGTGCTCGCCAAGACCGGCAAGTTCGCGCTCACGAAACCCTGCGTGTGGTTCAACGCCGACTTCGAGAGCGAGACATACGCGAAGAACGCATGGCTGCGGTTCAAGACGCCCGATACCGGCAACCACGGCGCGACAAGCGTAGCGAACTACTCGTGGGAGAGCTGGATTCCGGTCATCCTGAACGGCGACACCAAGGCGCGCTCGTTCAACGTTGCAGGCCCCGAATCCGTGCACGTCAAGGTATTCGGCAGCGCAGACGGTATTATCCAACTCGGCTGGTGGACGGAGGCGGTTGAGTGAGGATAGCCCTCACGGTCCTGCTGGTGGCGCTGCTTTCTGTCGCGGCGCTCGCCAGCACGCTCACAATCAACGTCTACGACGGCGCCGGGAACCCCGCGCCCGCGCGGCTCTACGTCGTCAGCAGCGACGACTCGCTGCGCTACGCGCGGCCGCTTGAAACCGGGTTCGGCCATGTGTCCGCTAACGAAGCCAACTTCAAGAGCCACTTCTACACGCTCACCGGCACCGCCGACGTGACCCTGCCCGACGGCGCGACCGTTGTGGGCGCCGCCAAGGGCTTCGAGTACACGACCTTCTTCGATACCGTCGCCGTGTCCGGGGCCACGACCGTCAACTGCACGCTCACGCACTGGCTCGACATGGAGGCGCTGGGCTGGTACTCGGGCGACAACCACGGCCACATCTACCACCCGCCGCTCGACTACGACATGAACACCTACGAAGCCCGCAAGCTCGCCGAGGCCGAGGACATCAACGTGCTGGCCTGCGTTGACAATGCGTACCTGTTCACCGGCACGCAGGACACGGCCAGCACCGCCGCGAACATCGTCTACATGGGCCTCGAAATCCGGTCCGCGCACTGGGGCCACCAGACCGCGCACGGCACGTCGTCCTACGGCCTGACCGATTCGGTGTTCTACCACACAAGCCTCGACCCCTGCGCGGCAGACATCGCCGATTCCGTGCATGCCGATACCGGCAGCGCATGGATCGTCGCGGCGCACCCGCGCTCGCGCAAGAGCCTCGCGGTACTGTCCGGCAACCACCGCGCGCGTGAACTGCCCGTCGATGTCTCGCTCGGCAAACTCGACGCCTACGACGTGCTTTCGATCTCCAATACCCCGTGGGGCATCACCTGCCGCGAACTCGATATCTACTACCACCTGCTGAACTGCGGGTTCCAGCTTCCCGCCAGCGCAGGGACCGATGCCGTCGCCAACAAGACGAGCGGCGGCGCGCCGCTGGGCGGGCTGAAGGTCTATGCGTTCCTCGACGACTCGGACCTCACGTACAACCGGTTCTACACCAACATGGCGGCCGGCAAGACGTTCGTAACGAACGGCCCGCTGTTCACGTCGTTCACCGCCAAAGGCCACAGCGCGGGCGACAGCGTGAACATCGGGCGCTACTCGACGTACACCGTGCCCGTCGCGTTCGCCGCGCAGTGCGAGAGCGACATGGCACGCGCCGAGATCGTCGCCAACGGCGCCGTGCTCGATAACGTCATCATCGGCGCCACGAGCATCGATACCTCGGTCAACGTCACCATCAGCGAACCCTCGTGGCTGGCCGTCCGCATCTGGGGCGCGAAGGACAAGTGGCACACGGTCGCCGACAGCCTGTTCGCGCAAACGTCGCCGGTCTACCTCTCCATGAACGGCCAGATGCCGGTCGAATCGGCAAGCGCGGCACACCTTGAAGCGTGGTGCGATTCCCTCACGACCATCGCGCAGGCCGAAGCCAAGAGCGGCCGCTACTTCTGGTCCTCGCCCGCAGAGTCCACGCGCGTGCACGGGCTCATCCAGACCGCATCCGACCTCTACGCCGGGCTGTTCGCCGCGAAGAACGTGTTTACCGTCGGGACCGGCGGCGACTACACGACTATCGCCAACGCGCTCGCCGGCGAAGCGGCCAACAACGATACCATCATGCTGCTCGCCGGAACGCACGCGGCCGGCATGGGCCTCTCGCTGCCGCACAACATGACCATACGCGGCGCGACCTCCGACCCGTCGCTCTACGTCGTCAAGAACTCCGGTACCACCGGCGACGTGTTCGCCTGCGATTCAACCGCAATCTTCCGCGACCTCACGTTCAGGGGCATCGGCAACGGACCCCTCGAATCGTGGTTCGATAGTACCGCAACCGGCAACACCCAGTTCTACAACTGCGAGTTCCAGGACCTGCACACAGCGTACCGGGAAGTGTTCCTGTTCGACGCAGACGGCAACAGGGCGCAGTTCGAAGACTGCGTGTTCGATAGCTGCCGCGCACTCAACACGAACGCCGCGCGCACGATGCTGGCCGCGTGGAACATGGAATCGTTCGTGTTCCGCAACTGCGTTATGACGAACTGCACCTCCGGGCTCGACAACGTGATTGAGTTGAGCTGCTCGGCCACGCACGACACTATTCTCATCGCGCGCTCGCTGTTCGTCGACAACACCGGCGCCGACAACGGGTTCCTCAAAATCTTCGGGAACGGCGATGCGAGCCGCCAGCGCGTCGTGCACTGTACCTTCGATAACTCCGAATGCACCGACGGCGCCGACGGCGTGATCTACTTCACGAACGACGTGCAGAACATCGACGTGATCCGCTCCATTTTCACCGGCGCGGCGGGTACGGACCTGTTCGCTACCGGCGCGAGTTCCGGCGCGGACAGTATCGCGCACTGCAACGCGTACGGCAACGCCGACAACATCTTCGGGCTCGGACTCGATACCGGCGGCGTCGGGACCGACACGCTCAAGATCGACCCGAACTACAACAAAGAGGAAGCCATCGCCGGCGGCTACATCGCGCGCGCCAAGGCGTGCAGGATCGACGCGGGCGGAGGCTACATGGGCTGGGAACTGTGGGAACTGTCTGACGACAACCCGCTCGGCAGTACGAGAAGTCCCGTCAGTCGCAGGAGGCGGCACTGATGTTCGGCGTGAAGGGGCTCCGCAAGGAACTCGAAGAGAACACCGCACAGCTCCGCGAACTCCGCGCGGCCGTCGGGCGGCTCTTGACCGCCGAGGACGTTGCGAAACTCGTGCAGGTCGGTGTCAACGCCGCGAAGCTCGATACCACGCCCGTCCAGCAGTTCGACCTGTCGCCCGCCGATACCGAGAAGCACCGCGCG
>JBDRJH010000315.1:0-4754 GCA_043815125.1 Verrucomicrobiota bacterium | reverse complement strand
CGCGGTCAAGGCCAAGTATCAGGAGATGCTCGATGCCGAAGCGGACCAGCGCGGTCTGGTGCGCCGCAAGACGGTTCTGGCGGAATTGGAGCCGGCGATTGCGTGGTGGTACGGGGCGCACACTATTCCCGCCTACTACACCGAACCGAAGGAGATGTACGCGGCGGCGTTCTCGATCCTGGCGAACAATCCGGCGGCGCTCAAGAAGCACGCGCCGACGTATTGGCGGCTGTGGCACACCTATCTGATGCAGCGGCCGCAAGTGGCGGCGCGATGGAAGGAGTATCAGCACCTGGCTGAGACGGGCCGGATCCAGAACGAGCGGGACCGGCGGCAGCAGGAGGCGATTCACGCGGCGGAACTGACGGCAGAGAAGGCGGCGCGGGCGCGGCACAATCTCACTCCGGCTGAGAACGCGGAAGCGATCGGCATGTTTCTGTTCCGGGACAGTCTGTCGATCACGCTGCGGGCCGGACGGGCGTCGCCGGAGGTCAAGAACCGGGTGCTCAAGGCGTACAAGGACAATCTGTATCACGACGGATGGGGGTCTGCCTACATGTTGCGGACCGGAAACGAGGTCGGCCGGCCAATGTTCGAGGAGGCCGGGGTGCCGGAGACGGAGTGGCGGGTGTTTCTGCAGAACATGCACATTGCTGAGAACCGGCAGGATATCGCTTCGATGCTCGGGATGAACCCTGCCGCCTCGCAGGCGGCGCTAGAAGAGCAGCGGCTTCGCGTGGGAGATAGGGCGTTCGAGGCCATGCGCGGGGCGGCGGCTGCCTGGGCGGAGCTGCGGCAACGATATGTGATTCAGGATGCACGCGACGCCGGGACTTGGAGTGAGGAGTTGTACAACACGGCCATGCAGCGGGTGTGGTACTCGACGGTGCGCGGTGTGGACCTGGACAAGGAGCCACTGGAAGCGGCACTACGCGGAATGCACGGTGGCGAGGTGGGGCCTCGGATCCACTCCCAAAAAGGATATCTAGGCGCCGCGCGCGATCCCTGGCCGGCGACGCTGGAACTGGAGAGGGCTATCATCGCCAACAATTTCCTGAACCGGCTGAAGGCGGCCGTGCATGACATGCTGGCCGACATTCAGGATCCCCTTTTCCGAGAGGGCCGGATGCGGTTCGACAAGAACACGAATCGTCAAGTCCCGGAAACCGGAGCGACCGATCGCGCCGAGACTATCGTGTATCTGGTAGATGGGAAGCCGCGGAGTTTCTGGGCGCCGAAAGCCTTGGCGGAGTACATAGACAGCGCGGATCCGTTTTCGGTGGCCGCGACGATGAGTTTCCTGAAGCTGGTCGGGCGAGATTTCCGCGGCATCTACACGTTTTGGAACTACGGATTTCCGCTCTTCAACACGCCGCGGGACATCATGGACTGGACGATCAATCTACCGGGATGGAAGACAAAAGGGACCTACTACCGCTACCAGAAGAGGGCGAAGCCCCTTGTGGACAGCATCTTGGCCGGAGCGCCGAATGCGGACGCGATCAAAATGCTCGAACGGAATATCCTGATGCTCTGGCCGCAAGGGCTGATACCCGGCGAATCGACGACGGCACAGAAGTTAGGCACGCTGATTCCCGGACCGGCTGGGCGGGCTTTGCAGCGAATGGGCCCACAGAGTCCGCTTGAGAGATTGGCCCGGGCGTATCAGGTTCCCGGCGGGTGGATGGGGCTCTCCTTGACTCGCCGGCAGCAGCTTCTGCGGGCGGCGGCTGATTGGTACACGAGGCCGACAGCGCGAGGAGAGATGGTGCGGAAAGTTGCTGCCTGGCTGTTTCTGGAGGACCGTTTCCCGAACGAGACCGATGACTGGCGGCAGCGCCAAGTGCAACTCTTCGGGGGCTCCCCGGATTTTCTTGATCGCGTGGGCGGTGAAGCGCCGGGCATGGTCTCTTTGTTTTGGAATGCTGCCATGCGGGGTGCCGAGGCGCGGTACAAGGCATATCAACAGGATTTCTGGAAGACCTTGGTGCTGAGTCTGCGGTACGGGCTGATCCCGAAGCTGATTCTGGCTGGGCTGGGTATGGGCGCGTTTCGCAAGGTTTTTCGGGCGTTACTCGGAGACGAAACGGGCGACGTGATGTCTGATGAGTACCAGCGTATGACTCGTTCCATCCCGGATTACTACAAGAGCAACTATGCGGCCTATCCGATCTGGTGGGATCCGACGGATCCCGGAGGCAAGAAGGTTGTTTTCATGACCAATCCGCTCAGCGAAATGTCCAGGCTGGAGAGCGGCTTGTTATGGAAGTTGCTCTGGGGTCGGGACGTGGCAGATCTGCTGGATTTCGGCGCTGATCAACTACCGGGATTCAACCCGATTCCGATGATAGCCGCCGCATGGCTGGCTGCTGCGCGCGGGCATAATCCGCCGTGGGTACGCATACCGCACACACAGTTTGAGGCCGGCCATTGGGTTGGGCCGATGACCAAGTACACATTGAACAATCTGCTCGGCGGAATGATCGGCCGGTTCTCCCGCGATACGATGGCCGACCAATTCAAGAGCCCGCTCCAGCGGTTCCTCGAATTGCCCGTGGTGGGGAATACTATCGGGCGGCGGATCCGCGTGAGCGACAAGGGCTGGGACGACTGGGCGCGAGATCAGGCGACACCAATCGCGGACGTTGAAGCGGAGTATCGTCAGCGTGCCTACGATGATGCAAAGCGCGAAGCGCGTACGGGGCGGTTGCCGGCGAGCGCGCTTGATCTTTACGCGCGCGGCGCGCAGATCCTAGCCGTGCATAAGGACGACAAAGTTCCGTACCTTCCACGGGAGCTATATCTGCCGGCCTACTACGCGCAGAAACTCCGTGATGCAAGGCGGCAGATGTACATAGAGCAGCTTCCCGCAGACCAGCGGATTCTCTGGAAGCATCCGCGTTCAGCCCTCCCTGCCCTGCTGAACAAGTGACATCGCCTCTCGCACTACCGCCGACGCGCCGGAGCGTAAGTCATTGGTATGCGGCGCCTTGAGAATCCCCTTACCCTATCCGTAGTCTGATGCTCTGTCCAGTTGAGCTACAGGTACGCGAGTCCTGATTTTGCTCGTTTTTTTCTTGTTGACAACGAGTTACACCTGAGTTAACGTCCGCCCCGAGAATGTCAGAAGCAGACAGAAGCAGACATTGAGAGACATTTTTCTGACACGGAATGTGGCATCACGGATCACTTGTGCCTGATGTCTGCCGCGTTTGCTGTTCATCTGACGGAGGTCATGTGTTATGAGTCGGAACATGGTCAAACGGGGTACGGTATGGTACGTCTCTGCTCGTGTCAATGGCAAACGGCTATCGATCTCCACTCGGGAGACGAACGAGTCAAGCGCGCGCCAGGTCGCGCGGCGGATCCTGGCAGCGGCGCGCGCCGAACGGTGGGAGGCTCTGGACCGGGCCACGGCGCCGTCGGGCCCCGTCCCGACGATCGGAGAGATCGTCGAGCGGTATCTGCAACTCGCTGAGGACCAGCGGCGGCGTACCGGCCGGCCGCGGCCCGAGACGGTGAGCGGATACGTCTGGGCGTTCCGGCGGTTGGTGGCCGTCTCGCGCGGCGTGGACACGGCCGAGGCGAACGCGCTGCCGGCGACCGTGCTGGCGACGGCGATAAACGAGTACACGCGCGCGGTCGTCCCCAGCGCCGGCGACAATGATACCCTGGATCGGGCGCGGCGATCGGCGGCGAGCCTGGTGCGGCAGGCGCGACAAATTTTTTCGCGCTGGACACTGAGCGGATATGCGGACCTGCATCTCCCAGATATCGCTGCGTTCCGGGACGGTCCGACGGTGCGAGCCTCACTCCGGCCGGACGAGCTGCCTCCAGAGGATCTGCGCCGCGCGACGCACACCGGCGCGGAAGCTCTGCGCGTCGAGCGCAGCCCGCTGTATCCTGTCTACTGCCTCTGCTACTATCTCGGGCTCCGGGCCGGCGAGGCGGCCGCGTGTCGGTGGGCGTGGTTTCGAGACGAGGGTGGCCGGCGGTGGCTCGATGTGGGCCCGGACCGGGACGGGACATGGCGGCCCAAGGGCGGGCGCCGACGGAGTATCCCGGTCGCTGCCGGCGTTTGGGACAGGTTGCGCTCGGGCTGTGTCGGCGACGAGTGGGTGCTGGCGGAGGCCACCAGTACCGGCCGGCGCGATCTGGTGCAGCGAAAATTCGCCGGTTGGATGCGCGAGTGTGGCTGGGGTCCTCGTGACTATCCCAAGGCCGCCCATGAGTTACGCAAATTGATGGGCAGCGAGTGGTACACGCGCTACGGGGTCGAGGTGGCGGCTGAGTGGCTGGGACACGCGGATCTCCAGACCACCCGGGACTACTACGCCGCCCTGATGCGGCATCCGGCGCCGATCGAGCCGGATGATATGGAGGTGTGAGATGCGACGGTTCTGGGAGGGTGTGGCGACGGGTATTGTGGTCGCGGTTTTTGTTTGGTTTCTGTTCGGTTTTCGGTATAAGTCTATCGTTCTCACCGATCGCTCGGGGGCGATCCAGATCCAAACGCTGCAGGTGATCGATCTCTGGACCGGGGAGATCCGTCGCGGAACCTAGTTGTGACGGATCAGACGCGAGCGGCGGCACAAGTCAGGGAGCCGGGCGGCTCGCGCCTTGCGGCCGGACGCGCTACCCGGCGCGTTTGCGCGCCAGGGCATTCAGCCGGCGCGTGCGCAGCGCCTTGGCCAGGACCGCCGCCGTGCCGAAGCCTTTCGTGGCCACCCGGGCCCGGCCGGCCCGCGGGTCTT
>JBDRJH010000314.1:0-3696 GCA_043815125.1 Verrucomicrobiota bacterium | reverse complement strand
GTTTTATGGGGAGTAGGTACCCCCCTAGTTTTACAAGAGTAGGGGGGGGGTGGGTTGACACCCGTCAGCTCACGCCAAGCCCACCGGGTTGCGTGTTGTCAGGCGGCTTGACAGGTGGCGTGGGCGTGGGCTGCTCCGGTTGCGCGACGACTGGCTGCTCGTCGAGCGCCCATTGGCTGGCACGGCGACGTTGGACGCGGCGCTTCATCGCTACGCCGCCGCCGAACAGGCCCGCACCGGCGATTGGCAGGCCGCCGTACAGGAGCGCCGAGTACAGCCCCCCCGTGGCCGTATCAGCAATGCTCTCGACGGCGGCCCCAGCCGTGGCCGCGCTTTGCGCTTGGTCGTTGGTTTGGCTGGCGTCGAGCACGGTCTGGCGCATGTCCCGCACCAGCACGGCATCGGAGCCAAGCGCCGTGGCGACCGTGCGAAGCGACTCGGCAGCGTCCTCGTCCGCTTCGGCGATCTCGTCGGCGACCTCGGCCACGGTGCTGCCTGATTCCTCGAGGCGCGCGGCCAGCGCCGTCACGTCCTCGTCGAGTTGGGCGAGCGATTCGGCCGTCATCTCGGTCGCGCCGACGATCTCGGCGGAGTGGCACCCGCACAGGAACGCCCCGAGAACAATCGCTAGGGCACCAAAAACGGGCGCGGAGAGGTGGAGTCGGGTCATGGTACGTCCTCGGCTGTTCGCGTGGGCAGAGCGTCGAAAGCGGTGTTGGAGCGCGCCTCGACTGGCGCGATTGGGTCTGGTTGAGCGGGTGGGGTGGGCGCATCGGGTTGAGGCTGGGCGGTTGAGGGCCGCGCTGCCGAGTCCGCAGGAGTAGTTTGCGACGATGGCGTGCCCCAGCGCGCCAGCGCCTCACCCCACCGGGCAACGAGAGAGCGCAGATACGCGAACGCCTCGGCGGTTTCGTCGCGGCCGATCATGGCGACGCCGCGGCGGACGGCGATGAAGTGCTCGCGCATGAGCTGCTGGGCCTGGTCGCTTGGCGGCGTTGCGAGTGCGTGGATCGGCAGCGGCGCGGAAGGCGTCGAGGCGGTGGCGGAGGTTGGCTGATACTGATCTCGACTCGCGCAACCCCACACGCCGAATGCGGCGGCGATTGCGGCGAACATGAGCGGCCACCGCAGGATCATTCGCCGCCGGCCTCCCGTGCGCCGCCTTGAATGCGTTCGACGGCCTCGGCATTGGCGCCGTCGAGGCAGCCGATCTCGTCCGGTGAGAGCCGCAACACCACGCTCAGGGCGTCGTCGGCGAGCGGACTGGCCAGGACGAGCCGCTCACCGCCGCCCGTGCAACCGCCGCCGAACAGCCACGCCACGATCACGATCACGCACAGCACGTCAATCGCCAGCCGGATGACGTTGGCGAGGACGGATTTTCGCGCAGGCTCCCAGCGCCATTGTCCGGTCGCGCCTGATTGTGGCGCCGACGGGAGCGGCGGTGGGATGGACCGCGTGGGGCGCGGGATGGGAGCCTGCGAGGTTTGCTGGTATCCGCACGGGCACTGGCGGCGGATTGCGGCGATCTCGTCTGAGATGCCGGCGAGCCGCGACAGCACCAGGTCGTCGGGTGTGGGCGGGTTGGCGGGCGTGGTGGCCGTCACGAGACGCCTCCTGTGACGACGGGAGGCGGCACGGCTTGCCGCGGTGGCACGCGCCAGATGACGACCTGATTGATCTTGGGGTCGGAGAAAACCGCGATCCACGAGCCGTCGGCGACCGGCCCAAGGGCAACGGTGTTGCCGACGACGACGACGGGGATGCTGATTGCGGTGCCGTCGGGAGCTTTGATCTCGGCGTGTTTGGCGAGATGAGCGTCAAGCGCAGCGCGCAACTCGGCGAGTTGGGCGGCGCTCAGAACTGGTCCCCGGGCGTTGCCCGGATCGAGCATTTCGGGCGTGGGTGCTTGGGCCATCGTGTGTTACGCTGGCACCCACGCGATCCATCCCCGCTCAAAGTCAATCCGATGTTGCGAAGAAAGTCAAGGCAAAAGCGAACGATTCGTTACTTTTTTTTTGCTCGATGTTACGATTCGTAACTGCGCTCGGGCGGAATGATCGCAACGGCCGGGGCTGGAATCGTGACCGTGTCGGCGTCCGCACGGGCGATGACCGGCGGTGCGCTCGGCACGGCGGCGGCGTTGTCGGCGGGCGGGGGCGCCTGCAGTGCTGCCACGGCGGCATCAAGCGCATCGGCGAGCGTGCGTGCGGCGACGGTGGCGCGGCGGCAGAGGCGTTCGATCTCGGCGAGACGGGCTTGGGTGACCTCGGTGTTCATGGCGGTCCTCCTGCGTTATCGGCGCTAGCTCAAAACTGGGCCTTTTTGGCAAATGACGCAATGACGTAATCGAGCGTCATTCCCGTAACTTCCCCTCCCGCGCGCGCCATGGCGAAAGGGTGCAAAAATGGGTTTCGGTTGCGTCATTCTGTCATTGCCGGTTGTCAACCCGAACCATACATATCTTGGTGGTTGCATAACCTAACTCCTTGCAGGCCACGCTCTTTGCCCGTCCGATATTCGCGGACACCTGTCCTGGCCCGAAGTGCTGACAAGAGTCCGCGCCTGGATATCCGATCACGCTCGGAAATACGGTTGTCATTTTGCCACCGCTCGAAATATTCGCCGAGTTGGCGGTGGGAAATACAGTCGTCCGATTCGCCGGTGATTTCGCAAAAAACGCCAAGAATCTCGCTCAAAGGGTCTGCGGAGTCCATAACCTCGGTGCTGTAGGCCGTAACCTCCGGCGGCGTAGGGAGTTGTGACGCGCGGGCAGACGCCAGCCCCTCGACCAACCAGGAGAGCGTGGCGGCGCGACAGTCGGGGTCGTTTTGGAGCCGCGGGCGGATTGCCGGGTCGGGCGTGGCGGGTGCATGCTCGTATCGGACGGCGCGGACGCGGCGGCGCAGCCCCTCGTCGCCGCGGTAGTTGGGGACGGCGTTGGCATACACGACAACCAGACACGATGCGCGCCAATCCTGGCCGCGGCGAGCGTAGAGTTGGCGGCTCGTGAGCAGATCGCCGCCGGCCACGGCCTTGAGAATGGCGATTGCCGGCCGGTTGGCCGTGGGCAGTTCGGCCGCGATGGCCAGCCGGAGACCGCGGAGCTTTTCGAGGGCCTCGCTGGCGGCGCGGTCGCCCTCGGTGAACAGGACCGACGGGATCGTGCCGGCGTAGCTGCCCAAGGCGGCTGAAATGGCTTCGTAGGTGGTTGATTTGCCTGTGCCGGGCGGGCCGATCGCATGGAGGATCACATCGTCCACCGGCTGCCCCAGCAAGCACTTGCCGAGGGTCTGTTGGAGCCACGGCAGTACCGCCGGCGCGACCGATTCGGAGACGACGCGCTCGAACAGACTGCCGCGCCAGGCTTCGGGGCGGAACTCGGTGCGAGTGGAGCGGGTCAGGTAGTGCAGATGCCAGTGCGGCAGCAGGGTCAGCGTGTCGAGGTCAAGGACGCCGTTGAGGCAATGGAGTAGGTTGGATTCGTGATCGAACCCGGCGTTGCGCCGGCGCAGGTTGGGAGTCGCGGCGGCCAGCCCGACGGCCGCCTTGATGGTGCGGGCCTGGAAAAAGCGGGCAACCAGTTTGGCCTGCTCGGCTGTGAGTTCGAGGGCGAATGTCTGGCGGGCAAGCGCCGTGGCGGCCGTGATTGCGTGGTGCTCGGAACCGCGGACCCACAGGCCGGTTGTGCGGTCG
>JBDRJH010000313.1:0-37035 GCA_043815125.1 Verrucomicrobiota bacterium | reverse complement strand
CCAATTCAAACTAATACTTTTATCAAAGTCACCTGAAGGGGACACCATCTTGCCAAATCCGAAATCAATAATTTTAACCACACCACTCGCATCAACCATGATGTTTTGAGTGCGAATATCACGATGCAATATTCGCTGTTCTTCCAGGTAGCTAAACCCCGAAACCAACTGATTAAATATGGATACCGCCTGATCTGGTCGCATCACCACGTATGCATCGATTGCCTCACCCTCGATATATTCCATCGTGAGATAGCCAATTTGCTTTTCAGGGTATATATAAAAATTAAAAATCCGGACGATATTAGGATGAGCAAGCAGGTGTAAGACTTTTATTTCCGAAACAAAGTTCACAAATAGTTCCATTCTCCAAGAATCAGGAACACTAGATGGTGCAAATTTCTTGCACACTAGCTGATGATCGATGCTCGGATCATTGAGAAGCACTGTCACTCCACACGCTCCGCGACCAAGCTCCCTTACAAGAGTGTAATCTTTTTGCCTCAGGAATTTCACTTCTGAGGGCAGCATTTCCCCGTCGTGCTCAACTACAGACATATTAGTAAAAAAGCCCCGGCGTTTCGGCCGGGGCTTTTGAGTTAATCGTTACTGGCAGGCTTCGCACTCTTCGCCGTTGCGCATGGCTTCGATGCTGCAGGCTTTTTTCTCGGCTTCGGTGTAGGTTTTCTTGGCGGCGGCAGCGGCGGCTACATCGGCGCGGCCGGCGTCGCCGGTGACTCCGCGGACTTCCTTCTTCACGGACACCGTGGCTTTCTCGATGTTCGAGGCTCCCAGGGTGCGCAGGTAGTAGGTGGTCTTGAGGCCGGTGTGCCAGGCGTGGCGATACATGTGGCTCAGGGTCTTGAGGTCGGGCGTCTTGAGCCAGAGGTTCACGGACTGGGACTGGTCGATCCACTTTTGGCGGCGGGCGGCGGCGTCGATGACCCACTTGTGGTCGATGTCGAAGGCCGTGAGGTATTTGGTCTTCAGGTCGGCGGGGATGGCGTCGATGTCCTTCAACTCGCCGTCGAAGTATTTGAGGTTGTCGATCATCTCCTGGTTCCAGAGGCCGCGGGCTTTGAGGTCCTTCACGAGGAAGGGGTTCAGCACGATGAATTCGCCGGACAGGTTGCTCTTAACAAAGAGGTTTTTGTAGGTGGGCTCGATGCAGGGCGAGGTGGCGGTGATGTTGGAGATCGTCGCGGTGGGGGCGATGGCGAGCACGTTGCTGTTGCGCATGCCGTGCTTGGCGATCTTGGCGCGAACGGGGGTCCAGTCCATCTTGCCGCCGCGGGGGACTTCGACGGGCACGCCGCGTTCGTTTTCCAGGATGTCCACGGTGTCTTGCGGGAGGAGTCCGCGGTCCCATTTGGAGCCTTTGTAGGTGGAGTAGGTGCCGCGTTCGGCGGCGAGGTCGGAGGAGGCTTCGTAGGCGTGTAGGCGATGGCTTCCATGGCTTCGTCGTTGAAGTCCACGGCTTCGGTGGAGGCGAAGGCGATGCCTTTGAGGTAGAGCGAGTGGGCGAGGCCCATGACGCCCATGCCGATGGGGCGGTGGCGGCGGTTGGAGGTCTCGGCGGCCTTGGTGGGGTAGAAGTTGATGTCGATGACGTTGTCGAGCGCACGCACGGCGAGCTGGATGGTCTCGCGGAGTTTTTTGTGGTCGAGCTGTCCGTCGGGCAGGAGGTGGTTTTCCAGAATGACGGAGCCGAGGTTGCAGACGGCGGTTTCGTCGTTGGAGGTGTTGAGGGTGATTTCGGTGCAGAGGTTGCTGCTGTGAATCACGCCGACGTGGTCCTGGGGCGAGCGGAGGTTGCACGCGTCCTTGAAGGTGATCCAGGGGTGGCCGGTCTCGAAGAGCATCGAGAGCATTTTTTTCCAGAGTTCGAGGGCTTCGATTTTCTGGCCGTAGATTTTGCCTTCCTCGGCGAGCTTTTCGTAGCGGACGTAGGCTTCCTCGAACTTTTTGCCGTAGAGATCGTGTAGATCCTTGGTCTCGTTGGCGCGGAAGAGGGTCCACTGTTCGCGGGCTTCCATGCGTTTCATGAACAGGTCGGGGATCCAGTTGGCCGTGTTCATGTCGTGGGTGCGGCGGCGGTCGTCACCGGTGTTTTTGCGGAGCTCGAGGAACTCGAAGATGTCGTTGTGCCAAGACTCGAGGTAGGCGCAGCCGGAGCCTTTGCGTTTGCCGCCTTGGTTGACGGCGACGAGTTGGTCGTTGTGGAGCTTGAGGAAGGGGATGACGCCTTGGGATTCGCCGTTGGTGCCGCCGATGTGCGCGCCGGTGCCGCGGACGGCGGTCCAGGAGCCGCCGAGTCCGCCGGCCCATTTGGAGAGTTGGGCGTTTTCGGCGATGCCGCGATACATGATGCCTTCAAGGCTGTCGTCCACGTAGTAGAGGTAGCAGGAGGAGAGCTGCGAGTGGAGGGTGCCGGAGTTGAAGAGGGTCGGCGTGGAGGAGCAGAAGCGGCGGCTCTTGTAGAGTTCGTAGAGGCCGGTGACGCGGGCTTCGCGGTCGCCTTGCTCGCCGAGGAAGAGGCCCATGGAGACGCGCATCCAGAAGAACTGCGGGGTCTCGAGGCGGCGCGACGGCTTTACGGTTTTGTCGATGATGAGGTAGCGGTCGTAGAGGGTCTGGACGCCGAGGAAGTCGAGTTCGAGGTCGGCGGTGGGGTCGAGGGCGGCGGCGAGGCGGTCGAGGTCGTAGTTCTGCAGCTCGGGGTTGAGGCGTTTGATGTCGGCGCCGTGCGAGAGGTAGGTCTTGAAGGCGGCGACGTGGAATTGTTTCAGCTTGCTGATGCCGTCGGTGACGATGTTCCAGCCGAGAACCTCCTCATAAATGTAGGAGAGCTGGATGCGGCCGGCGAATTTGGCGAAGTCGGCGTCGCGCTCGATGAGGGTCTTGGAGTTGAGGACGATGGTGCGGTCCAGGTCGCTCTGGGAGATTTGGTCGTAAACGGAGCGGGTGAGCTCGACTTCGATTTCCTCGCGGGTGAGGCAGAGGTCGAGGCCGATGGAGGCGAAGTCGATGCGGGCGTTGAGGTCGGCGCGGTCCCAGAGGACGGTGGTGCCGTCGGCTTTCTTGACGACGATCATAGACGGTTGCTCGGCGGGGGTCTTGAGCTGGGGGCTGAAGCTGGTGCCGGCGTCGGCGGGGGTGCCGTCGGTCTCGCGCTGTTCGTTGCGGAGGGCGCGGTAGAGGATGTAGGACTCGGCGACTTTGTAGTGGCCGGCTTTCATGAGCTCTTCCTGGACCATGTCCTGGACTTCCTCGATGTGGACGAAGGATTGCTTGGAGGACTGGATGCGGGAGGCGACTTCCTGGGTGATGCCGACGGCGGCGGTGGAGTCGAGGTGGAGGGAGAGGAAGGCTTTGCGGACGGCGATTTCGACTTTTTGGGCGATGAAGGGGACGACTTGTTTGTTGCGGCGGATGACGCGCACGGAGGCGGCGGAGATTTCGCCGGTGGCGATCTTGCGGCTGCGGTTGAGCAGGAGGCTCTTGGCGACGTCGTAGGCGCTGTGGTCGACGAGGGTCTTTTCGATGAGTTCGTAGAGTTCGACGAGGGAGAGGCGCAGGGGGGATTTGCGCAGGGCCTGGGCGGCGAGGTTGGCGGCGACGGCTTTGACGATCTTGCCGACAAAGGCGCGGGTCTCGGCGGTGTAGATGTTGTTGGTCTCGCCGCGGGCGAGGTGGACGTTGGTGAGGGCTTTGCCGAGGGTGTCGGCGATCTCGGCGAGGTCGAAGGGGGTCTCGCCTTGGGGCGCGAGGAGGACGATCTCGGGGAGGAGGGGCGTGTCGGACGGCACGCACTCGCGCCAGGCGAAGGCGGGTTTGGAGTCGGCGGTGGAGTGGGTGGCGCGCTTGAGCGCGAGGTCGTGTTGGAGGGAAGGAGTCATTGCGGGAAGAGGCGGGCTGGGCGGTGGCGATGGCGGATTTTGGGGCGGGGCGGTGAGGCCAAAAAGCGGCCCGGCTCATGAGAGCGGGGCCGCGCGGGGAAAACGAAGCACAGGCAGGACTGCCTGTGCCACGGGCTCAGAGATCGTCGTCGGCGGTGTTTTCGAGGGCGGAGGACTTTTGGTATTCGGTGACGCGGCCTTCGAAGAAGTTTTGCTCCTTCTTGATGTCCATCATCTCGGCGAGCCACGGGAGGGGGTTCTTGAGGCCGGCGTTGAGCGGAGCCAGACCGCAGCCTTCGAGACGACGGTCCGCGATGTAGTCGATGTAGGTGACGAATTCGTCGAGCGCGAGGCCGACGGCATTCACCGGGAGGCAGTCTTTGATGAAGTCTTTTTCGAGGCGCACGGCTTCGGCCATGGTGGCGCGGAGTTCTTCTTTGAAGTCGGGGGTCCAGATCTCGCGGTTCTCCTCGATGAGGTCCATGAAGAGGTTGCGGAAGACTTCGATGTGGTTGGATTCGTCGCGCAGGGTGTAGCGGAACATCTGGCCGATGCCGGGAAATTTGTTCTGGCGGTAGAGCGAGAGGATCATGCCGAACAGGCCGTAGAACTGGGTGCCTTCCATGCACTGGCCGAAGAGGAAGATGTTTTTGGCAAACGCCTTCTTGTTCTCGGGCTGGGTGAGGTCGATGTCGCGGCGGAGGGCGCGGGAGTTGTTAACGACGAATTCGTTCTTTTTGACGATGGTGGGGATGTCCTCGAACATGGCCTCGCACTCGTGCGGGTTGATGCCGAGCGAGGAGATCATGTAGAGGAGCGAGTCGGCGTGGATGTTCTCTTCGTGAGCGTGGCGGCCGAGCACGAGCTTGAGCTCGGGGGCGGTGACGAGCTCGCGGGTGACGTGTTGGATGTTGTCGCCGACGATGCCTTCGGCGGCGGAGAAGTAACCGATGCCCATGCGGATGATCCAGCGCTCCTGGTCGGTGACGGCGCGTTCGTCGCGCCACTGCTCGATGTCCTTGCCCATGGGGACGTCTTCCGGCTCCCAGTGGTTGGCCTTCATGGTGCGGTAGAGGTCGTAGGCCCACTGATACTTCAGGGGCAGGAGGTTAAACGTCATGGTCTCGCGACCGTTGATGATGCGTTTGGCGGCGAAGGCGGCCTCGGCTTTGTCGTTGTCGAGAACGAACGTTTTGGAACCTACGGTGAACGATTTCTGCATGGCGAAGGAGGGATCTGCGGGAGGGTTGAAAAACGAGGGAGAGGGTGACGAAAAACAGGGGTTGTCTGCCGCCCCGCCGGGACAGGCAACCCCGAGTTGCTGAAAGTTGTTAACGGGTTGCTCACCACAACAGGTTGTGGAGGCGACCTCGAACGACCACAACCGATGGACCTGTAAAAAATAGGCGTCAATCGACAAGTCCGCGAAATTTGTGAATTTTTTGTGCCTTTTCCGCTTGCCGGTAACGCCGCGAATTTCCGCATCCGCAGGGCGATTAAAATCAAGCATTTGCAAATGCGTATCCGCATCGCCAACACAGGCTGATTAGCCGGGGCAAACCGGCGGATAAATCACGTTCATGCATCACCGTCGCCGGCCGCGATAAGCTCCCGGCATCCGGAGCCCGCGATGCCCGCCGCCACTGCCCCGCGCCGGAGTTCTCCGCGAATGCCCTTGACGCCACTTGCGCGCAAAAACGTTCTGGATGTTTACCTCGTCCCCACATGTTCATCCGCTCCACGATCCTGTTGCCCGCGCTGTTGCTGGCACTTTGGCCACAAGCCCGCGCCGCCACGCCACCCGCACTCTCCCAAGCCTGGGAGGACGCCGCGCTTAATCTCACCCGGGAGGCCCACCGCAGCTTCGCCGCGCTGGATGGGCGCGAGGCCCGTTTCGGTGAGGCCGTCACGATGTTGCAATTGCAGCCCAAGACCGATCCCAACATCGAGCGCGCGGCCAATCTGCTCGAAGAAGTCGTCGCCGAGCGTGCGGACGACGAACTCGGCATCGCCGCCCGCTTTTACCTGGGTCGCCTGGAGCAGGTCCATCGCACCCCGCTCAACCCCGAGGCCGCCGCTGAGCACTTTGCCGTTCTCCTCCGCGACTTCCCCGGGCATCCGCTGACCGAGCAGGCCGTCGTCAAGCTCGCCCTGCTCGAGCTCTACGCCCCGGGCACCCCGGCGGAGCAACTGGCCGCGTTTGAAAAATTCCGCCGCCTTGGTGAAGAACTCAAGACCCACGACGCCATCCGCGACCTCAATCTCACCCTCGGCAACGCCGCCCAGCGACTCGCACTCGGCGATGAACTCGCCCTGCCCTGCTACATCGCCGCCTACCGCGCGGGCATTCACCTCACCTCGGTCCGCGGCGACACGCTCGTCTCCATCGGCGAACTCGCCCGCAAGACCGGGCGCCACGAACTCGCCCGCGAACACTACCAACGCTTCCTCGAAGAATTTAAACGCGACAACCGCCGCCTCACCATCCGCGAGCGCCTCGACTCCCTCCCCGCCCCCCGTCCATGAACCGCGAAAAAATCTCCACCTACATCGGTCTCACCCTCCTGATGGTGTGCTTTGCCATCGCCCTGGTGCAGATCTTTAGCCGAGGGCAAAGCCCCTCCGGTCCCGATGGTCGCAAGATCATCCGCTTCGCCCACTGGCAGCTTGAGAGCGGTCTGCGCGAGGCCATGGACGTGCTCGCCGAGGAATACGAGCAACTCCATCCCGACGTCGACATCCAGCAAATCGCCATCCCCGAGCGCATCTACCCGCAATGGCTGCGCACCCAGCTCGTCGGCGGCACCGCCAGCGACATCATCGAACTCGGCACCGGCATGGACGACGAGATGGCCGCCCGCTTCTTCCTGCCCATCAGCCAGGAAGTCGAGAAACCCAATCCCTACAACACCGGCACCGACCTCGCCGACACGCCCTGGCGCGAAACCTTCATCGACGGCATGGTCGCCGGCTGGAACTTCCGCCCCACCCTGCTCGAATACTACGGCGTGCCCCTCTCGATGTTCACCATCCGCATCTACTACAACGAGCATCTGTGGAAACGCATCTTCGGCGACGAGCCCCCGCCCTCCGACTACGACGGCTTCATGGCCGCCTGCCGTCGCGTCAACGAATACGCCGCCAGCACCGGCAAACCCATCATCCCCATCGCCGGCTCCAAGGCCAACGGCCCCATGCTGATCGACCGCCTCTTCAGCAGCCAGACCCAGAAACTCATGCAGGAAATCGCCCCGCTCTCCTCCATGCGCGTCAACAACACCGACATCGGCGTGCGCCTGTTGCAGGGAGCCTGGAGCGTCGACTCCCCCGCCTACGTCGACGCCCTGCACATCAGCCGCGAGGTCGGCCAGCTCATGCAGCCCGGCTACGCCTCGCTTGGTCGCGAAGACGCCACCTTCTATTTTGTGCAGGGCCGCGCCCTCATGATCACCACCGGCAGCTGGGATTCGCCCAGCTTCCGCGCTCAGTCCCCCTTCCCGATCAAGGTCATCGACATCCCCATCCCGCCGACCGACCACCCGCGCTACGGACACAACGTCCAAGGCCCGGCCTCCGAGTCCGAAATCTCCACCGGCCTGTCGTTCGGCATCACCCGCGGATCGCCCCACCCCGACATCGCCCTCGACTTCCTCCGCTTCATCACCTCGCGCCCCGGCAACACCTCGTTCAGCCGCGTCAGCGGCTGGCTCCCCTCCGTCGTGGCCGTCGAGCCCTCCGAGGAACTCGTGCCCTTTCTCCCCCGCAGCGAAGGCTACCTCGGCGGCTTCACCTCCAACCTCAACAGCCTCGGAGCCAATACCGTGCGCATCGTGAACTCGGCCAACAACCGCCTCGTCGGCGCCACCGGCTCCGTCGAGCAGTTTCAGGACGTCATGCGCACCGAGCTCCCCCAGGAGGTGCGCGCCGACCTCGAACGCATCATCAAGACCGCCCTCGTGAACATCAACCGTCAGGACGTGTTCGCCGCCGCCCAGCTCATGCTGACCGGGAGCGATTCAGTGCAGGCCGAGCATGCCGAGCTCAAGCTCTCCCAAATTCGCGAAGGCCAGGCCATCCAGGAAGCCAACCGCGCCTGGATCGAACTCGAGCTGAACAACGCCTCCGCCCGCTGAACCCGGCAGGAGGGCGGCCGACGCCCTCCGTCCCCGTCCCCCTCTCCTAACGGCCGCGCCTCAGCGCGCGCCAGCCCGCCAGCGCCAGCCCCGCCGCCACCGCCACGAACCAGTCGCCGTGGCGCACATAGAAGCTCTGCGCGCCCACCCAGCGCGCATCGACCGACACCGGCACCGTCGCCGAGCCGCGAAAATAGACGGTGCCCGCATCCTCCCTCGCCGGATCGGTCGACACCGACCCGTCCGGCTGCCGTGTAACCACCGCGCGGATACTGCCGAACTCGTCGATCCAGCCGCTCCAGCCCGCGTTGCCCGTGCGCAACACCGGCCGCCGCGTCTCCACCGCGCGCAGCACCGAATGCGCCGCGTGCTGCTCCGCCGCCCCCCCGCGGCCGAACCAGCCGCCGTTCGTGTGCACCGACAAAATATCCGCCCCCGCCCGCACGCTCTCGCGCGCCGGCCAGCCGAACACGTCCTCGTAACAAACCAACGCCCCCAGCCGCAACTCGCCCCCGTCCGCCGTCGGCACCGTGATCGGCGCCGCTTCCGCTCCCTGCCGAAAATCGCCCCCCACCGGCACCACCTTATCCAGCCAGCCCAGCAACGACGAACGCAACGGCACGTATTCGCCAAAAGGCACCAGCTTGCGCTTCGCGTAAAACTCCGCCCGCACCCCCTCCCCCGGATCGGCCGCCAGCACGCCGTTAAACCACGCCTCCTCCGGCCGCCCCTCCTGTTCGATCACGATCGAGCCCAGCACCAACGGCCGGCCCGCGCGCGTCGCCAGCTCCCCCACCCAGCTGCGCATCCAGTCGTCGCCGATGGCCGCCCACGGCGTGGTCGCCTCCGGCCACAGCAGCACGTCGGGCCTCGACTCCGCCGCACGCAACGTCTCCGTCGCCAACACCTCCAGGATCGCCGGCCCCTCCGCCGGATCCCACTTCACCGACTGGGCGATGTCCGGCTGCACGATCGCAAACACGCCCGCCGGCCGGGCAAACCGCCCCCGCCCCGACACCGCCTGCACATGCAGCGCGATACACACCAGCAGCAAAAACACCGCCACCATGAACTCCTGCGAACGCTTCGCGAAACCGATGCGCACACCCCGCTCCGGCGCGTCCGTCTCGCCCGCCAGCAACGCCCGCCCCTCGCACAACAACCGGTGCGCGTAGGCCGCGAAACCCAGGTTCATCGCCATCAACACAAAGCTCACCCCGCCCTCGCCGGTGATCGACGCCACCTGCAACACCGTCACCCGCTGCCACTGGCTCGCCGCCAGCGGCAGCCACGGGAACCCGCTCAAAAACCACTGGCGCGTCCACTCGATCACCACCCACAACCCCGCCAGACCCAGCACCACCAGCACCCGCGTCAAGTGGCTGCGCCCAAGCATCCGCGGCATCGCCCAGCGCGCCGCCAGAAACCACGAGCCCACCCACACGCCGACGAATGGCCCCAGCGCCAGCAAGCCGCCCCACGTCACATGGTGCAGCCACCCCAGCAAAATCGTCCACGCCACCGCGCCCGCCCCCAGCACCGTGCCCGCGTAGAGCCGCCAGCCCGGCCGCCGGTAGGCCCAGAACACCGCCGGCACCGCGAACAGGTAGGCGAACTCCGGCGTGCGCCACGGCGGGAACATCAACACCGTGAGCACCACCGTCGCGACAAACACGCCCGCCGCCGCCAACCGGTCCGCATGGCGTTGCCAAAACGAAGGCGCGGAGTCGGCGGCGTAGGGATCGGCGGGCACGTCGGTCATAAAAACGAAGCATAAGGAACGCCCGCCAGTATCATGGCAACCCGATGTAGGGACGTCGCTCGCGACGCCCGTTGTGCGCGGGACCTCGAAATGCGCGTCATCGATCGGTGTGCGCGTAACGGGCTTCGCGAGCGAAGCCCCTACGCCGACCGCGCCGCCCGCACAAACCGCCGGCCCGCCTCGCGCAACGGCTCGCCGCCCAGCACGCCGTAGCTGAGCCGCACGCGGTTGCGCGGCGCGTCGTCGCCAAAGCACAACCCGCCCGGCACGTAGAGCACACCCGCCTCCAGCGCCGCCCGGCAGAACGCGCCGTCGAAACCCGTATCCACATGTTCAGGACCGCGCAGCCACAGATACAGGCCGCCGCCCGGCTCGCCCCAGCTCCAGCCCAACTCCGCCAGGCCGCCCTCGGTGAGCGCCGCGTGCAGCGTGCGCATCTTCTCCGCGTAGGCCGGACGCAGCGCCGCCAGGTGCCGGTCGAACTCGCCGTTGACCAGCACCTGCTCGCAAATCGCCTGGTTGAAATTGGCGCTGCCGAAATCCTGATGCCCCTTCACGTGCAGCATCGCCGCCAGCCACGCCGCGTCGGTGCAGACGCCGCCGCCGACCTTGAGACCCGAGGCAAACGGCTTGGTCAAAGTCGTCAGGTAGAGCTTGGGGAAGGCGTCCCACGCCGGCAGCGCCAGCACCGACGGCGCATCGTGCGGACGCCCGAACCACAACTCGCGATAGGCCGCGTCCTCGATCACCGGCACCACGCAGTCGGCGGCGGCCAGCGTCTCCGCGAGCAGCGTTTTGTCCGCCGCCGACAGACTGCGGCCCGACGGATTGGAAAAGTAGCTGATGAAGTAAACCGCCTTGAGCCGCGCCCGCTCGCCCGAGGCGTGCATCCCGTCGAGCAACGCCCGCAGCGCCGGTCCGTCGATCTCACCCGCGTCGGTCGTCGGCATCGAGCGCGCCCGCACGCCCAGCCCCCCCAGCAACTCGAGAAACACGAAGTAGCTCGGCCGGTCCACCAGCACGATGTCGCCCGGCTCGCACAGCACCTGCATGGCCAGGTAGAGCGCCTGCTGCGAGCCGTTGGTGATGAAGCTCGCGGCGGCCAGCGCGGCCGGATCGGCCCCCGCGCCATCCTGCGAGGCGAGGCGGGCGGCGAGCGCGGCCCGCAGGCCGGGACGGCCGGCGTTGGTGCCGTATTGCAGGTGCTCGGGCGGAGCGCCGGTGGAGTCGAGCGCGGTGGCCGCCGCCTGCACCGCGGCCACCGGCAGTGTGGAGGTGTCGGTGAACCCGGCCGCCAACGAGAGCAGCCCGGGCGTCTCGAGCGCCATGGACATGAGACGGGTGATCTGCGGGGCCTGCGCACGGCGGCCGAGGGCGGAGAAGATGACGTTGGACACGGTTAAAAAAAAACAGGGTGGGCCGCCTTGCCCGCCAATGGCGATGCAAAGCCGCGGACAAAAGTGTTCTGATCGCTATGAAAAATATTCTAACCGGGTTATAATCAGGGTGCTTGTAATAAACTTACAAGTAGCTCTTAACCCCTGCTTGAGCATGCCCGTGATCGTCCAGACCCTGCCTCCCCCCGAGCCGACCGACCTTGGACGCCCGGCCATCGAGCAGATCGCGCAGGCCTTTGCCCAACACGTTGGTTACCGACCCGGCGACGATCTTGATGCCATCGTTAAAAGACTCGGCGGACGTATCGAAATCGCCAATACATCCCATCACGGCGAGATCGAGGTGCGCTCGGCCAGAGACTTCACCATCTACCTGCCGCCGCACACCGGCCACCTGCGAAACCGCTTCACCATCGCCCACGAGCTGGGGCACTACGTCCTCCACGCCAAGAGCGGTCGCAACACCCTGTCGGTCGCGCGTAATCTCGACGCCTACTCGCGCGTGGAGGCCGAGGCCAACGCCTTTGCCGCGGCCTTACTCATGCCGGAAAACGTCGTCCTCGAGGTCGTCGAGCGGGACCCCAGCATCGCGGCCATCGCCGCCCGATGCGATGTCTCCATGGACGCCGTCGCCGTGCGTTGCCGGGTGCTGGGTCTCACCATTACCGACTGACATTGGCACCGGCGGACACTCAGCGCGTTGCCAGCCAACGTCTCGACCCACAGCTGCGCCTGTTTCTTAGCGTGGATGTGCAAGGCTCCACCGCCTTTAAGCAGCAGGCGGATCAGGAACAGGCCACACCGTGGCGCGACTACTTCTTGGAGTTTGTCCAACTGTTCCCCCAACAGTTTGTCCAGGAACTAAAGGCACTGGCCCCGGATTACCGGACCGCCCACCTGCCGTGGAAGTTCATTGGCGACGAGATCGCCTACAGCATCGAGGTGCACTCTCACGCGCAAATCAGCCAGTTGCTCGATGCATTTATCCGCACCGTCCGCGGTTACGCGCCGACACAAAGCGCCGGTCGCATGGCCTCCAATCTAAAGCTCAAGGGCTGCGCCTGGGTGGCGGGCTTCCCCGTCGGCAACGCCTGCATCGAAGTCTATGGCGACAGCGGCAAGCGCGAAGACTACCTGGGGCCCTGCGTAGACACGGGGTTTCGTATCGCCCGCCTGGCCGACACCCGTCGCTTCGCCATCTCAGCCGAACTCGCCTGGCTGCTCACCCATCCCAAACACCCCCGATCCGATTGCCGCACCTTCTGCTACGATGGACGCAAGAAAATGACCGGTGTCATGGAAAGAGACGGCTACCCCGCCATCTGGATCGACACCGAAAACTACAACCGCACCCCTCTGGCTGACGCCGAAGATCAGTTGACCGGCGGCTATAAAAACGTGGGGCTCGGTGAACTTCACGTCTTTTGCCGACTGTATATCGAGAACCACGGGGAACCCCGCTTCCTGCCCTTTTTCCCGGCTCAATTAAGCGACAATCGAGAGGATTGGGCAGTGGACTACCGCGCCACGCACCGCGCGCTTCTGCTCGAATACACGCAGGAGAAAGCCAAGCAGGGCGTAAAGGATACCAACGCCAAACTCGGCTCCGCCAGCGACGCCGAACCCGACAACTACCTGCCGCCGCTCAACGGCGAGTCCGCTTCTTAGCCCTTGCCTTGGGGGCAAGCGGGGCGGCCAGCGCCTCGTAGCGTTTGAAGAGGAACTCGACCCGCTCGCGGTCGCCCGCGAATGGCGCGGAGCGGTAGGCGCGATCCACCGCGTGGTCGAGCGCCTGGTGCGCCTTGAGCAACGCCGCCGGCATCGTCAGCGGATCGTAGAGATCGGCCAGCGTCGCCCCCGCCGCCAGGTGCGGCGCGCGCGCGTCGAGCACCACCTGCGCCGCCGCCTCGATCCCCGCCCTCTGCTTGTCCGACGGTTCGGGCCAGGGGTAGTTGTTGTAGACGAGTTTGTTGGAGTAGCGGTAGTCGCTCTTGAGGCGTCCGGCCACCGCTCGCATCCATGCCATGTGCATCCGCGAAGTGAGCACACCAAAATGAAAGGGTGTGGCCGCCGGCATGACATGAAGAAGGTCGCTTGCGAGGGTGCCATCCGTGATAAAGCCCAACGGGATGTAGTTACGCCGTTCCGAACTGACCTTGGGAATAACCAAGAACGCTCCCGGAGGGAAGTTCTCCACGTGGAAGCGCGTTGGGGTCTCGGCTAGCTTGCGGGTTGGCGCGCTCTTGCTCGCGAGTCGAAACGCCTTCACCGCGGCGACGCGTTCCATCGCCATCGGCAGGTTTCTCAGCTCCTGTGCCGGGATGTCCCCCAGCCACAGGCACCACCGCTCGAAGCCGTTGATAAACTCTTCCGAGCCGATCCAACGCCGGAAATACGGGGCCGCCCCGGGCTCAGCCTGCACGAAGGCGGCGCGTTCGGCGGTGGTGAACAGGTAGTTGCCGCCGTCGATCGGCTTGTTGCCGATGCCGATGGGCGGCACCGCGCAGAGCGGACGCGTGCGATTGGCCACGACCGTCTCACCGCCCGTCACCAGGTAAGGGTTGATTGGCAGTGTGCCGGTTGAAACGACGGTTTTGCCGTCTTCGTCAAGTTCGTAGAGCCGTTTAACCGGCTGTTCGAAGGTGCCGAAACCGATGATCACGCAGTGAACATGCGCCTTGCCGCTGGCCTCGTTTTGCCAGGTGAAGGTGCGGTGCGCGAAGTGGATTTTGACGCGTTGCCGGAAGAGATGACTCCACAATATCGCCGGCTGCTCCCCCTGTGAAATCGAGTTGGTTGACACGAACGCGCAGCCGATGCGGGTGCCGTGAATGTAGCCCGCCGCTTTTACATACCAAGCCGTCACAAAGTCCAGCAGTCCAAAGTTGTCGATGTCTCCGCAAACCACCGCCATATCGGCACGCTGTTCGTCAGCCATGTATTTGGGTCCGATGAACGGCGGGTTGCCGAGGACGTAGGCGCAATCCTTGGCGGGCAGCACGTCGTTCCACTCGAGGCGGAGGGCGTTGCCCGGCACGATGGTCGGACTCTTTTTCAGCGGGATGCGGGTGTAGAGCTGACCAAAGGCCTTGGAAAACGTGAGATTGATCTGGTGGTCGGTCAGCCAGAGCGCCGTCTCGGCGATGAGCGCGGGGAATTCCTCCAGCTCGATGCCGTAGAACTGGTCGACGTTGACGCGGGCGATGTCGCCGATCTCCAGCCCGAGCGCGAGCTGGTCGCCGTGCAAAACGCGCAGCACCTCCAGCTCCAACGCGCGCAGCTCGCGGTAGGCGACGACCAGAAAATTGCCGCAACCGCAGGCCGGGTCGAGAAAGCGCAGCTGGCCGAGCCGATCCTGGAACTGCTGCAATTTTTTCTCACGGCCAACCTGCGCTCCGGAGAGCTTGGCAAACTCGGCCTTGAGGTCGTCGAGGAAGAGCGGGTCGATGACGCGGCGGATGTTTTCCTCGCTGGTGTAGTGCGCGCCCTTGGCCCGGCGTTCGCGCGGCTCCATGACGCCCTGAAAGAGCGAGCCAAAGATGGCCGGCGAGATGCGCGACCAGTCGAAACGGCAACACGTCAGCAGCGCGGCGCGGTGCGCGGCGGTGGTCGAGGCCAGATCGAGCCGCTCCGCGAAGAGCCCGCCGTTGACGTAGGGAAACACGCGGTAGTCGGCGGTCAGGTGCGGCGAGCGCGAGGCCGCCGGGGTGTCGAGCACCTGGAAGAGCCGCCCGAGCCGGTCGCCGAGGTCGGCGCCGTCGCGGCGCGAGAGCTCCACCAGGCGCGTGAAGGCGTTCCACGAAAAGATGTCGGTGTCCTCGGCGAACAGGCAGAAGAGGATGCGCACCAGCAGCCGCTCCAGCGCGTGCCCGGTGTAGCCGGAGGCCTTGAGCGTGTCGTGCAGTTCGCCGAGCAGGGCGACGGCCTTCTGGTTGACCTCGGGCTGGGTCTGGAAGAGCGCCTGCTCCTCGTCGCGGATGAAGGCAAAGTGGCGCAGCTTGCCCGGCAGCTCGTCGAGGGTGAAGGCGGCTGCGACCCTGGGCGCGCGTTTGCCGGTGCGGGCCGGGACCATGCCTTGCAGGTAGTCGTGCGCGTCCTCGCCGAGGTCGTAGAGCACGAAGTTGGCAAAGTCCGACACCAGCACCCAGCGCGGCTGATCCTCGGGCGCGATGTGCGGCAGGTAGTCGAAGGCCTGATACGCCGCCCCGCCCTTCTGCGCGGACAGGTCGCGGCCGGTGGACTTCATCTCAACGAGCAGCTTGCCCGCCCAGAGCAGGTCAACGCGTCCCTCGCCGCGTTCGGGACGGACCACACGGTATTCATGCACGGCCTCGACGGCCTGCCGGTCGCGGCCAAAAACCTCGAAGAACTGGTCGAGGAAACTCTTGGCGTCGGCCTCCTCGCGCTGGGGGCCCTTCCAGCGCTTGGCAAAGGCCAGCGCATGGGAGCGCATTTCATCGCGCGAGAGGGTCAATACGGCGTTGGGTGCGGCCATGTGGCGCAGAGTTGTGAAGTCGGCCCGCCGGATTGGCAATGTCGGCGTTGCGACGGGCGGCCTCCGTCCGCCGACAAAAAAACCCCGGCGGATCAGGCCGGGGCTTTGTCGGGAAACGCGGACAGCCCGCTCAGGCCGGGCTGGGCTCGGCGGCGCCGCCGAGGGGATCGGGGGCGTCCTTGCCGACGGGTTTCTTGGCCGCGGGCTTCTCCGGGGCGCCCTGGTCGGGCAGCGCGGGCGGGGCCACCCGGGTGACCGGCGTGCGGATCTCGCCGAACTCGACGATCTCGTGCACGTGCCGGCCTTCGATGGTCTCGTGCTCGATGAGCGCCTCGGCGATCTTGTCGAGGGCCTCGCGGCGCTCGATGAGCATCTCGCGGCAACGCTTGAGCTGTTCGTCGATGATGCGGTGGATCTCGGCGTCGATGCGGCGGGCGGTCTCCTCGCTGAGGTGGTCGTTGCGGGTGATGTCGCGGCCGAGGAAGACCTGGTCCTGATTGTCGCCAAAGGCGATCGGACCGAGCGAGCTCATGCCCCAGTCGCACACCATGTGGCGGGCGATCTTGGTGATCTGCTTGATGTCGCCGGACGCACCGTTGGAGACGTCGTTCATGACGAGTTCCTCGGCCACGCGGCCCCCGAGGCCCATGCAGATTTGGTTGAGCAGGCGTTTGTAGTGATGGGTGTGGATGTCCTTTTTGGGAATGAACATCGTGCTGCCGAGGCTGCGGCCGCGGGGAATGATGGTGACCTTGTGCACGCCCATGTGGCCGTCATCGAGGAGGTCCTGCACGAGGGCGTGGCCGGCCTCGTGGTGGGCGGTCATCTTTTTCTCCTCGTCGTCCATGAGGCGGCGGCGTTCGCGGCCGTAGAGAACTTTTTCGCGGGCGTCCTCGATGTCGATGCGCTCGACGCGCTTCTTGTTGCGGCGGGTGGCGAGCAGGGCGGCCTCGTTGAGCAGGTTGGCGAGGTCGGCGCCGGCGAGGCCGGCGGTGGCCCGGGCGATCTCCATGAGGTCGACGTCGTCGCTGAGGCTGATCTTCTTGGCGTGAACCTTGAGGATTTGCTCGCGGCCGATGATGTCGGGCAGGTCGACGTGGATCTGGCGGTCGAAGCGGCCGGGGCGCAGCAGGGCGCTGTCGAGCACGTCGGGGCGGTTGGTGGCGGCGATGATGATGACGCCCTCGGAGGTGTCGAAGCCGTCCATCTCGACGAGCATGGAGTTGAGGGTCTGCTCGCGTTCGTCGTTGCCGCCGCCGAGGCCGGCGCCGCGCTGGCGGCCGACGGCGTCGATCTCGTCGATGAAGATAATGCAGGGGGCGTTTTTGCGGCCTTGCTCAAACATGTCGCGAACGCGGCTGGCGCCGACGCCGACAAACATTTCCACGAAGTCGGAGCCGGAGACGCTGAAGAACGGGACTTCGGCTTCGCCGGCGACGGCCTTGGCGAGCAGGGTCTTGCCGGTGCCGGGGGGGCCGACCAGGAGGATGCCCTTCGGGATGTGGCCGCCCATTTTCTGGAAGCGCTTCGGGTCCTTGAGGAAGTCGACGACTTCGGAAACCTCTTCCTTGGCCTCGTCGCAGCCGGCGACGTTGGCGAAGAGAATGCGTTCGCGCTCGCGGGTGAGGAGCTTGGCCTTGCTCTTGCCGAAGCTCATGGCGCCGCGGCCGGCGCTCTTGAGCTGGCGGACAAAGAGGAAGTAGAGCAGGCCGATGATGAGCAGGAAGGGCAGCAGGTTGGCGAGGAGGCTGGTCCAGACGTTGGACGAGGGCTCCTCGGCAAAGAGTTTGGTGGCCTGGAGCTTTTCGAGGTTGCCGTCGGTGAGGATGCCCTTGGCGGTGAAGGTCTGGAGCGCGGGCTCGGCGGGAGCGGCGGGCTTGTCGGCGGGGGGCGGGCTCGGCGGCGGGGGCCTCGGCGGGCTGGCCGGCGGAGGGCACGGGGAAGAGCTTGCCGTTGATGACATACCAGCCGCCGCCGCTGGGGCGCATGATGCCTTCCTTGATGCGGCCGGCCTGGGCGAGGTCGACGACCTGCTGGATCTTGAGGTCGACGGGCGCGCCGTGGCGGCTCGGGCTCAAGTAGAGGATGGCGAGCACGGCGGCGACGATGGCCAGCCAGATAAGCACGATGCGGGGCTGAAACTTGTCGGGCGGGAGGTTTTTCAGCGGGGCGCGCTTGGAATCGTTTTTCGGTTCAGGCATTACGTTTGGGACTGAGGGGCACGGTGGAGGTTCCCCGTTGGTAAGTCAATTGGCCGGGCGGGCTTTTGCGGGACGGCGGACGGGGGCGTTTTCGATAGAGAGGCGGTGTTTACGCAGGACGACAAGGCGGGTGGCGTCGAGGCTGACGCGTCCGGGCCGGCCGTTTTCGGCGAGGGCGAGGATGGTGCCAAAGCCCTGCCGGGAAAGGTGTTCGCCGACGCCGTGGTGATTGAGCCAGCGGCGCAGCACGCGGCGCAGCACGGCGCGGGGGAGCGTGGCGGGCGGGACCGGGAGTTGCAGGCGGCCGGTGTCGTCGAGGCGGGTGGCGGCGTCGCTCCAGGCCTCCAGGGCGGCGTCGTCCTCGTCGAGCAATTCGCGGGAGAGGGCGGCGCCGGCGATGGCGTCGCGGCCGGCGGCTTCGATGAGGGCGGGCAGGAGGTGACGCCGGACGCGGTTGCGGAAGTGGGCGTCGGTGGCGTTGGTGGCGTCTTCGCGCCAGGTGGCGCCGGCGGCGGTGAGGGCGTCGGTGATTTCGGCGTGGGCGAGGGTCAGCAGCGGGCGCAGGTGCACGCGTTCGCCGGGCATGGATTGCACAGGGCGGGGCGCGGCGAGTCCGGCGGTGCCGGCGCCGCGGGCGAGTCGCATGAAGACGGTCTCGGCGACGTCGTCCTGGTGGTGGCCGAGGCAGAGCAGGTGGATGCGGCGGCGCCGGAGTTCGCGGTCAAAGAAGGCGTGGCGGGCGGTGCGGGCGGCGGCTTCGGAGGCGGCGGTTTTCCGGGCGGGACGGTCGGTCCATTCGCCGAGGGCGAGCGGGATGCCGAGGGCGGCGCAGACGCGTTGGCAAAAGCGGGCGTCGGCGGTGGCGGCGGCTCCGCGCAGGCGGTGGTTGAAGTGCAGGGCGACGAGACGGCGGCGGGCGGCGGACGTGGGCGCGTGGGCGTGCAGCAGGAGGAGCAACGCGAGCGAGTCGGCCCCGCCGGAGAGGGCGATGGCGATGCGCGCGTCGGTGGCGAAGGCGGCGCGCAGGCGGGCGAGCGCGGCCGGATGCAGGCGCCCGGCGGGGAGTTGCGCGGCGAACGCGGCGGCGATGGTCGGCCAATTCATTTTTAACCGCGGATTACGCGGATGGGCGCGGATGCGAACGGGCGACACGTTTCCAAGTGAGCCGTGCATGTTTGAAGTTCAAAAGCAAAGCCAAGTCCAAGCCGGTGATAGTGAGATATCCGATCATTTGAGAAACATGCGTGGGGGTAAAATCTTCGGCCACTTTGGGGTCCACCACGATCTTCTCATCCACGATCAGATCAGGGATCAACGTATCCACGACGATGCCATCGTAGAGCACATCGAAGCGTTTTTGTTGCTCAACACGATGACCACGTTTGCGCAATTCAATGACCGGAGAGTTCTCATAAGCCTTTTCGTTCAAACCCGGCAGCTTGTTGAGCACATGTATGGCCGCGCCGATGATGGACTCGGACAGCTCCCAGTGCAGCCTGGTGTTATCCGCGTCCATCAGCGTAATCCGCGGTCAAAAAATCCGCCTCAGGCGAAGGAGAGGAACTCCTTGCCGAAGTAGGGCACGAGGGCGGCGGGGATTTTTACGCGGCCGTCGGCCTGGAGGTTGTTTTCCAGGAGGGCGGCGAGCACGCGGGGGACGGCGAGGGCGGAGCCGTTGAGGGTGTGCACGAGCTCGGGTTTGCCGGTCTCTGTATTGCGGAAACGGATCTGCGCGCGGCGGGCCTGGAAGGCTTCGAAGTTGGAGCAGCTGGAGACTTCGAGCCAGCGGCCCTGACCGGCGGCCCAGACTTCGATGTCGTATTTCTTGGCCTGCGCGAAGCCGAGGTCGCCACCGCACATGAGGAGGACGCGGTAGGGCAGTTCGAGTTTTTGCAGGAGGGCCTCGGCCTGGTCGCGGAGGCTGTCGAGCTCGGTGTAGCTGGAGGAGGGGTGGACCCACTTGAGGAGTTCGACTTTGTCGAATTGGTGCAGGCGGTTGAGGCCGCGCACGTCCTTGCCGTAGCTGCCGGCTTCGCGGCGGAAGCAGGGGGTGTAGGCGCAGCGCTTCACGGGGAGGGCGGCCTCATCCAGGATTTCGTCGCGGAAGAAGTTGGTGAGGGGAACCTCGGCGGTGGGCACGGCATAGAAACCGTCGGCGACGGCTTCATACATCTGGCCTTCCTTGTCGGGGAGCTGACCGGTGGCGGTGGCGCTGGCGGCGTTGACGAAGATGGGCGGGTTGACCTCTTCGTAACCGGCCTTGGCGTTTTCATCCAAGAAGAAGTGCAGGAGCGCGCGGGTGAGGCGGGCGGCGTCGCCGACGTAGAACGGGAAGCCGGCGCCGGTGACCTTGGCGCCGCGGGCAAAGTCGAAGAGGCGCTCGAAGCCGGGGATTTCCCAGTGGGATTTGGCGGTGGTGGTGGCGAGCGCGGCGGGATCGCCCCAGGTGGAGAAGGTGACGTTTTCGTCAGGCGTGCGGCCTTCGGGGACGGTGGCGTGGGGGATATTGGGCAGGGTCAGGAAGGCGGCTTTCCACTCGGTCTCGATGGGACCGAGGGCGGTCTCGGCTTCCTTCACCTTGGCGGAGGCGGCCTTCATTTCCTGGACCTTGGCGATGAATTCGGGGGTGCCCTTAGGGAGCTTGGCCATCTCGGTATTGGCGGCTTTTTGGGCGGCGCGCAGGGACTCGACCTCCTGCAACTTGGCGCGCCACGACGCGTCGAGCGCGAGGATGGCGTCGAGGTCGACTTGCAGGTGTTTTTTGGCGATGGCGGCGCGAACGGTGTCGGGCGACTCGCGGAGGAGTTTGGGATCGAGCATGGGAAAAGCGGGAAAAAACGAAGCAGAGCCGAGGGCGGCGGGGGAATAAACACAAAAAACTTTCCATGCCTCGGGGCGGCCAGCACAGTGCGCGTTTGCCCGCCTTTCGTCGCGGCAACGCCTTGTGACTTCCGACCCGCTCAAACCTGCCTCAAAGAATTCGGGGTTTCGCCGCCTCCTCCCACATCTTGCACCCGCCCGCTGGACTTTTGTTGGCGGACTGCTGGCGGGAGCGCTTTACGCGGCCAGCAGCGCAACCGGCATACCGGTCGTCGCCAAAGTCGTCCTGCCAGTGTTCTTCGACCGGGAACAGGAGGCCTCGCCACTTGTGGTCGCCACGGCGCGTCGGCTTTTTGGCGAAGCCTATCAGGAACAGTTGCTGATCGTCGCCTGCCTCGGACTGCCGCTCATCTTCGTGCTGCGCGGCCTGGGCGCATTCCTGAATCGCTACCTCGTCAACAAGGCCGGCTACGTCCTGCTCGACGGTCTGCAACGCGAGCTTTTTGCCAAACTTCAGGCGCTGCCCCTGTCATTTTACCAACGCCACAAGGCCGGCGATCTGGTGACCCGCGTGATGCAGGACACCTCGCAACTGCGCAACGTGCTCGTCAACGTCGGCAGCGACATCGTGCGCCAGCCGCTCATGCTGGTCTTCGCGCTCGGCACGCTCGCTTGGCTCTCCATCGGCAACCGCAGCGCGATGTTCGCGCTGATCGCCCTGCTCAGCGTGCCGCTCTGCGTATTGCCGATCCGCTTCGCCGCCAAAAAACTCATCCGCCGCGCCCGGGTGGTCACCCAACGCCAGGGCGAATTGAGCGCCTTTGTCGTGGAGGCCGTCCAGTCTCCACAAGAGATCCAAGCCTACAACCTGCAGGACACGCTTCAGGAACGCTTCGCCGGTCGCATCCGCGAGATATTCCGGCTCCTGCTGAAAACCAACAAATACCAATCGATCGTCTCGCCGATCATCGAGGTCATCTCCGCCTGCGGCTTTGTCGCCGCGCTCTATTTCGGAGTCCGCCAAGGCATGGACTACGGAACCTTCACCGCCTTGGCCATCACTCTCTACATGGCCTACGAGCCGGTCAAAAAGCTGAGCACCATCCACGGGCAGCTCAAGGTCGGCGCCGCCTCGCTCGAACGCATCTCGGCCATCCTCGACGCCGAGGACACCGTGCCCCAACCCGCCGCGCCCGTGGTGCTCCCGGCCGGAGCACTTGAACTCAATTTCGACAACGTCGGCTTCAGCTACGCCGCCACCGAGGAGAATCCCGACGCGGTTTCCGCCCTCGCCGGCGTCTCGCTCACCATCCGCCCCGGCGAGACCGTCGCGCTCGTCGGCGCCAGCGGCGCGGGCAAGTCCACCTTCATCTCGCTCGTCCCGCGTTTCTACGATCCGACCTCCGGCCGCGTGACCCTCGGCGGCATCGACCTGCGCGACGCCGACAAGACCGCGCTGCGCGACCGCATTGCGCTCGTGCCGCAGACCCCCGCGCTCTTCAACACCACGCTCGCCGAAAACATCCGCGTGGGCCGCCCCGGCGCGACCGACGAGCAAATCCGCACCGCCGCCCGCAGCGCGCACATCGCCGACTTCATCGAGTCGTTGCCCGAAGGCTACGCCACCATGGTCGGCGAACGCGGCACGACCCTCTCCGGCGGACAACGTCAACGCATCGCGCTTGCCCGCGCCTTCCTCAAGGACGCGCCCATCCTCATCCTGGACGAAGCCACCAGCGCGCTCGACAGCGAGAGCGAGGCACAGATCCAGCTCGCCCTCGATCAACTCGTGCGCGGCCGCACCACCTTCATGATCGCGCACCGCTTCAGCTCGATCCGCAGCGCCACGCGCATCCTCGTCTTCGACGCCGGCCACATCATCGCCGACGGCGCGCACGCTGACCTCTACGAGACCTCACCACACTACCGCGAACTCTACGACCGCCAGTCGCTCGGCAACGACCGCGCCTAAACGCCGCCTCCTCCTCCTTCGCCTCCAGTCCTTCCCGCATGTCTCCGACCGCCACACCCGAATCCGAAGCCCCTTGGGGCACCCACGCCCCGACCGGTTGGCGTCGCTGCTGGTTGCGCCGGCTTCACGCCATCCCCGCCGGCGCCGGCTGGCGGCGACTCGCGCTGTGGCTGCGCCGTCCACTGAAGAAAGCCTTCGGCGACGACGTCGATATCGAGGTCTGGGGACTGAAGCTCCGCGTGCGCAGCCGCGGCAATCTCTCCGAGCAACGCCTGCTGCTCATGCCGCAGTTTCTCGACACCACCGAACGCGACACCCTGGCCGACTTCCTGCGCGATGGCGGCGTGTTCTTCGACATCGGTGCCAACGCCGGCATCTACTCCCTCTGGGTCGGCTCACTGCGCCTCCCCGGCGTGCGCGTCGAAGCCTTCGAACCCTCGCCCGCCCTCTGCGCCCGGCTCGGTGCCAATCTCGTCCGCAACCAACTCGACAACATCCGGCTCAACCCCTGCGCGCTCGGCCGCACCACCGGCATCGCGACGCTCGTCGCCGGCGATGGCAACCAGGGCGAAAACCACGTCGAGGCCGGCGACAACCACTCGGGCCAAAGCGTGCCCATCACCACCCTGCCCGCCTTCCTGCGCGAGCACCACATCGCCCGCATCGACGCCCTCAAGATCGACGTCGAAGGCCACGAGCTCGACGTGCTGGAGCCACTCTTCAACGAAGCCCACCGCGAGAGTTGGCCGCGCCTCGTCATCTGCGAAGACGTGCACGACGGCGACGACCGCCTCGCCCGCCTGCTGACCGCTCACGGTTACACCCTCGCGCGCCGCGGACGCCTCAACGGCATTTATCGACTGAGTTAAACCGACTCCACGCGACCGCCTGATCCTGCGTCCACACCCGTCTCCAGTTCGCTCACCCCGTGCTGTTCAATTCCTACGTCTTTCTCCTTCTGTTTTTGCCCCTGGCGATCATCGGCTACCGGTGGGCCGGCGGGCTGGGACTCCGGCTCGGCGCCGCGTGGTTGTCCGCCTGCTCGCTCGTTTACTACGCCTCCTGGAACGCCAACCCCGGCGGCGATTGGACCCCCTGGCCGCTCGCGCTGATTGTCACCTCGATTCTCGCCAACTATGGCCTGGCGCGAGGTATCGCCCGTCATCGCGACCGCCCCGCCGGACGCGTCCTCGTCTGGCTCGGGGTCGCCGGTAACCTCGCCTTCATCGGCTGGTTCAAATACGCGATCTTCTTTGCCCGCATCGCCACCGACGCCGGCCTGCCCGCGCCCGATCTGCCCACGATCATCCTGCCGCTGGGCATCTCCTTTTTCACCTTCCAGCAGATCGCCTTCCTGATCGACGCGCGACAGGGCAAGGTCGTGAATTTCCGCTTCGGGGACTACTTCCTGTTCGTGATGTTTTTCCCGCAGCTTGTCGCCGGTCCCATCGTGCACCACGGCGAAATGATGCCGCAATTCGCGACCCACCGCCGCGCCAACAACACCGACCTCGCCGTCGGCATCACCATCCTCTCCGCCGGCCTCTTCAAGAAAGTCGTGATCGCCGACACCATGGCCCGCGACGCCAGCAAGTTCTTCGACTACGCCGCCATCGCCAGCCGCGAACTCACCTTTGCCGAGGGCTGGTGCGCGGCCTTCCTCTACGCCCTGCAACTCTACTTCGACTTCTCCGGCTACTCCGACATGGCCATCGGCGCGGCCCGCTGCTTCGGCATTCGCCTCCCGGAAAATTTTTGTTCGCCCTACAAAGCCACCTCGATCGTCGATTTCTGGCGGCGCTGGCACATGACCCTCTCGCGCTTCCTGCGGGACTACCTCTACATCGGCCTCGGCGGCAACCGCGGCGGCCCCTCCCGCCGCTACGCCAACCTCTTTGTGACCATGCTGCTCGGCGGCCTCTGGCACGGCGCCGGATTCATGTTTGTCCTCTGGGGCGCCGCCCACGGCCTCCTGCTCGGCGCCTGCCACGCCTACACCCGCTGGCGCGAACACCTCGGCTGGCGCGCCATGCCCCGACCGCTGGCGATCACGCTCACCCTGCTCACCGTGGTCATTCTCTGGGTGCCCTTCCGCGCCGGCACCTTGGAAATCGCCAACCCCGACCACGCCTGGCGCGCCGTCAAAAACATCTGGGGCGCCATGTTCGGCTTCCACGGCTTCGAGTCCTGGCCCAGCTCGGGCGAACGCGTCACCGGCTCCTCCAAGGCCCTGCGCTTCATCCCCGTCCTGCTCGTCGCACTCCTCCTGCCCAACACCCAGCAATGGATGGCCCGCTACCGCCCCGTCCACGGCCGCTCGCTGGCCAACCCCGACGGAGCCGGTCCGCTGCGCTGGTGGCACTGGCGACCCTCGCGCGCCTGGTTCATCTTCTCCGTCGTGCTCCTCCTAGTCATCGGCCTCGAGTTCAACAAGGTCTCCGAGTTCATCTACTTCCAGTTCTGATGAAATCCTCCCCGACCACCGCCTACGTCCGCGCCCTGCTCGGAACCGTCGCCGCCATCCTCCTCGTCGCCGCCGGTCTCAACACCCTCGTCAACCCCCTGCGCGTCACCCCCACCCCTTGGACGCTTGAAAGCCTCGACCCCCACCGCGTCGTCGAACGCTACGAACGCACCGCCAAAGCCGGCTACGTGCGCAACGCCGACTGGGATGCCGCCATCTTCGGCTCCTCCCGCCTCGACCTCGGCATCAATCCCGACCACCCCGCCCTCGCCGGCCGCCGCACCGTCAACCTTTCCCTATCCGCCGGCAAACTCACCGAAAACCTCGAAATGCTCCGCTACACCCTGGAGCGCGAACAACTCGACCTCGTCATCTTCGGCGTGGACCTGCTCGAACTCTCCGAGCCCGTGCATGTGCCCAAGACCGACTTCTACGCCTCCCCCTTGGCCCGCACCGGCAACCCCCTGGATCGCGAACTCCAATACCTCTTTGGCCTCAACGCCCTGAAAGCCTCCTTCACCACCCTTGGCCGCACCCTTCGCGACATCCCCTCCGAACACCTCCCCAACGGCCACTGGGTCTGGGACAAAGCGCCGCGCGACCTCCGCACCGATGCCGAGCGCAAGTCCTTCCCCAAAGCTTTCGGCCTCTCTCGCAATCGCCGCACCGCGCTCACCCCGCTCAATCCCGACAAAATCGCCATGACCCGCGAAGTCCTCCGCCTCTGTCGCGACGAAGGAGCCCGCCTCGTCATCGTGCTCCCCCCCAACCACGCCGTGCTCAACGCCGCCTTCTTCCTCCTCGACGACCCCGACCCCAATTTCGGCAATGAGCGTCGCTTCCTCGCCGAACTCATCGCCGAGGACAACCGCCTCCACCCCGACGCCCCCGCCTTCGCCGTTTGGGACTTTGACGACTTCCACCCCCTCAACTGCGAACCCCTGCCCGCCGAACGCGGCCAGACCATGAGCGACTGGCTCGACACCACCCACGCCGGCCCCTCCCTCGGCAACCTCAAGATCGAAGCCATCGTCGGCGCGCCCCAGCCCCGCACCGCCGGCACCACCCCCTACGGCCGCCGACTCACCCCCGAAAACATCGACGCCGCCCTCGCCGACCGCCGCGCCGGCTACGAACGCTTTCACAACGAAAACCCCGACAACATCGTCTGGATCGAAACCACCCTCGACGAACTCCGCGCCAAAGCCTCCACCCTGATTTTTCGCACCGACAACTGACCGCCCCGGCCCCTACACACAAAATATCGCCAACCCGCGCCCGCCTCTTTCACCTTCCTATCCATGAGCGAAAACCTGATCGACCAATACAAACAAATCCACGCCACCCGCCAATACGGCGACACGTCGATCAAGAACCTCCGCTACCTGCGCCCCCAGGTGCAGGTGCTCGCCCCCGCCACCATCCTCGATTTCGGCTGCGGTCGCAGCAAACTCGTCGACGTGCTCGGCCAGGCCACCGGTGCGCGCATCACCCGCCACGACCCCGCCATCCCCGAGTTCTCCGCCGAACCCGAAGGCACCTTCGACCTGCTCACCAACATCGACGTGCTCGAACACGTGCCCGAGGAAAACCTCGACGACGTCGTCGGCAAAATGGCCTCCCTCTGCCGCAACGCCATCATCGTCATCGACACCGTGCCCGCCGAGGCCGTGCTCCCCAACGGCGAAAACGCCCACTGCACCCTGCGCACCCACGCCTGGTGGCAGCAGTATCTCTCCAAACACTTCAAACACGTCGAACCCATCCGCGTGACCCGCCGCTCCCGCGCCGCCTTCCGCACCTGGCCCCTCGACCCCGCGCAACAGTCCAAGCTCAACGCGCTGCTCCGACGCGAAAAACTCAGCTACTACTGGAACCGGCTCCTCGGCCGCAAGTAACCCGCCCCGACGCCGCCCGCCCGCCATGGCCGTCACCGTCGAGCAACCCGCCGCCCTCGGCACCGCCCGCTTTCACGGCCCCTGCAAGGTCGGCGCCTTCACCTACTTCAACGGCGCGGCCGAGCTCTTCCACACCGAGATCGGCCGCTACGGCTCCATCGCGCCCGACGTCGTCATCGGCCCCGGCGAACACCCGCTCGACCACCTCAGCACCCACCCCTTCGCCTTCGGCGGCGGCGGCAACCGCTTTAAAAACAACCCCGCCTACGACGCCATCCGCGCCCCCGGCGGCTCCACCGTCCGGCACCGGCCCACCCTCATCGGACACGACGTCTGGATCGGCACCCGCGCCTTCATCCGCCAAGGCGTGACCATCGGCCACGGCAGCGTCATCGCCGCCCACGCCGTCGTCACCCGCGACGTGCCCCCCTACTCCATCGTCGGCGGCGTGCCCGGCCGCGTGCTCCGCCCGCGCTTCGACCCCGCCACCATCGACCGCCTGCTCGCGCTCGCCTGGTGGGATCACTCACTCGACCGTGCCGTGGTCGGCGAACTCCCCCTGCACGACATCGTCGGCTCGCTCGACCGCTTGGAAAAACTCAAGGCCGACGGCACCCTCCGCCCCGCCGCCTTCACCACCAAACGCCGCGGCGGACGCTGGTATCAACGCCTGCTCGGCTGAGCGCTCACAGCCCGAGAAACTCCAGCAGCCGCGCCACGCCGGCCTCCATCTCGCCCGCCTCGACCAGACGCCACCCGCGCGGATTCTCCACCGGGAAACCACCTCCGCCTCCGGCAAATTCCCTCAGCGGCAAACGCACCATGCGCCCCGCCGCCTCGCGCTGCGCGAGAAAATCACGAAAGAACCCGTTCGCCTCGGCCCGCGCCGGCGACAAAGCCACCAACCCGCGACCGCCCGCGATCACCTCCTCCAGCATCGACATGCTGTCCTCGGTGCAAAACACCTGCCGCCCCGCCGCCACAAACGCCGTCATGCACGCGCGCCGATCCCCGCGATGCCACCAGCAAGCCTCGTGAATCGCCCCCGCCGGCACCGTCTCGATGATACTCTGCTCCACCTCCGGCGGCGTGCGACGCGAAGTCGTCACGCACCAACGCACGCCCTGCTCCCGATGCCACGCCGCCATACCCTCGGCCAACGCCCGCCAATCATCATCCGTATAAACGTAACCCGACCCATCGCCGCCAATCAGCAACGCCGCCACCGGACCAGTCGGAGCCCCCGCCGTCCAGGCAAACTCCCCCAACGCCTGGTCAAACGACGACGGATCCATGCGCGTCGGAAACAACGGCAACGGAAAATACGGCCCGTCCACCCGCTCGTCCTGCCGCAAAATCACCGCGCGAAACAACCGCGGCGGCAACTTGCGCAACGTGCCGACAAACACATTCGCGCAGCCCAGTCGACGCGCCAGCCAGGCGTTGAGAAACAACGTCGCCCCCCCGCGCGAAACCAACAAATCGGGCGACCCGCCGGCAGGTAGACTAAACCGCGTCGCCCAACGCACACACCAGGCCGGCACCGGCAGCCCCAGCCGCTCGCAACGTTGAAAAATCTGTCGCGCCGCGCCCCAACGCCACTCCACCACGATGCGCTCCACTTCGACCGGACGCACCCGCCCGATCAACCGGATCAACCCCTCGGTCATCGACCAATGGCCGGGAATGCCATCGTCCAGCGCCCAGATCTTCATGCGCCGCCCCCCGCCACCTCGGCATAGACCGCCAGCGTCGCCGCCTGCATCGCCGCCTGCGTGAAAGGCGCGCCAACCACCGCAGGCGCCTCCTTCGTATCCAGTAAATCAAGACAAACGCGTTGCATCGCCACCTCGTCGCCCACCGGCACCACCCCCTGCGGAAAGAGCACCTTCAACTGCTCCGACACCCCGCCATGGTCGTAGCCCGCGACCGGCCGCCCCAACGCCGCCGCCTCCAGCGACACCCGGCCAAACGCCTCCGGATCGCGCGACAACGACAACACCACATCCGACACCGCCATCACCTCGCGCACATCCGCGCGGTGCCCGAGAAACGTCACCTCGCCAGCCACGCCCAGCTCACGCGCCAGCGCGCGCAACTCCTCCTCAAAGGCGCGCTTCTTCGCATGCGTCTCCCCCGCGATCAAGCCCTGGACCGCATGCCCCGCCGCCTTCAACGCCGCGACCAAGCGGATCAAGTCCGCCTGCCCCTTCCAACGCGTGATCCGACCGGGCAACAGCAACAGTTTTTTTCCAACAAACTCCGGGTGCTCCGCGACCCACTTCGCCCGCCACTCGGCCGACGGCTGGTAACCCCGCGGGAACTCCTCCGGCGACACCCCGCGATGAATCACCCGTATCCGGTCATTCACTACGTCGGGGTAGTTTTTCAAAACGTAATCGCGCACGCTCTCCGACACCGCGATCACGCGTTCGCCGCGCGTCATGATTTTCGAATACGCGTTGACCGAGTAAAACCCATGCACCGTCGAGACCAGGTGCGGACGCGTCGCCGGGTCCAGCTTGCGCCACGCCAGCCACGCCAGCCACCCCGGCACCCGCGAGCGAATATGCACGATGTCGGGCTTCTCCTCGGCGAGCAACCGCCGCAGCGGACGCACCTGCCGGAGGGAGGACAGGCGTTTTTTATGCACCGGCAGCGAGATGTGCCGCGCGCCCAGCGCCTCCAGCTCAGCGACCAGTCGCCCGCCATTGGACACCACCAGCGCCTCATGCCCGGCGGCGATCAACGCCCGCGCGATCTCCAGCGTGCCGCGTTCAACGCCACCGGAATTCAACTCAGGCAAAATTTGCAGAACCTTCATGCGCTTCTAGGACTGCCCACGGAACACACGGAACACACGGAAAAATCAAACCACCCGCCAGGAAAATGACCGCGTCTCCGCTTCCGTGTATTCCGTGGGCAAAAATCTCTGTCACTCAGAGCACAAAACGCTCGTGTTCGACCTTGGGAAAATACCCGAAGTTCACCAACAAGCCCACGCGCAGCCCGGTTGCGGGAAGGTAGTTTTGGACCTGCGCCCGGTGTTCATCGGTCAGCCGTGAGACTGCCTTGATCTCGACCAAAACTTTTCCGAAGCAGACAAAATCCGCGACATAGCGTTGTTTGAGCGGCACTCCCTTGTAGTTCAAAGGTAACGGCACCTGGGCCTGAAACGGGATACTCTGGAGCCCGAACTCCAGCTCCAAGCACTCTTGGAACACCGCCTCCAAAAATCCACAGCCCTTGTCTTTGTAGACCTCAAAGCAGGCCCCGAGTATCCGGTAAGTCTCTTCTTCATGTAGTAATGCCATGAATCAAGACTTGCCCACGGAACACACGGAATACACGGAAATTTAAACTCACTGCCGCTTCCTCCGTCTCTCCCCTTCCGCGTGTTCCGTGTATTCCGTGGGCAAAAAATCCGTGCCCCTCAGCCTCCTAATCCGTGGTCAAAAAAAACGTTTTAAAATCAGTTCGGCGCACCGTCCCGTCTCATGCAACCGCGGCACCGCCCGCCAGCCCCCGGGAGCCTGCCGCCACTGCTCAAACGTCCGCACAAAACCGTCCGCCAACAAATCCTGCACCGCCTTCACCGTGCGGGCCGACGAATTCTTGACGCGCATCGGCAACACCCCGACCCGCGCGCCCGACGTCAACGCCTCGAAAATCATCGAGACGCTGTCCTCCGTCACCCACACCTCCCGGGCCGCCTGCAGCACCTTCGGCAACCACCCCGGCTGGGTTTGCCCATGCGGCACCACCGTCGCCCCGACATCCGCCAACCGCTCGGTAAATCCGGCCGGCGTGCGCCGCGAATCCCCCACCGTCCAGGCAAGCTCCGGACGCGCCTGCACGATCTGAGCAATCGCCGCCGGCAACGGCTCGGCGTCCCACGCGTGATGCTTGGACGGTCCACCAATCAAAATCACCCCGGTGTCCGTTTTAACCGCCGGCGCCTCCGGGATGCGATTCAACGCGCCACGCGTCGCCACCACCCTCCCCCGGTCCGCCTCGGGCTCGGCCAGATCGTGCCGCGGAATCAAACACAGATCAAAAAACCACGTGGGCAACGACGGCTTCATGATGACCACCGACCTTGCGCCAAATTTCCGCGCCGCCGCCAGCAACGGCAGATGCGTGCCGTGGCCGGCGCCGATGAGCAGATCAACCGCTTCACCCGCACGAGCCAGCTCGACGCGCTTGAGCAGACCCGTGCCGGCCGGCCAACGCACCACCTCGACCACCGCACCGGGCACACGCCGCGCCAGGGCATCGGCCAGACCCACGCTCTGGTTTTCGTGGCCCGGACGGCTGTCCGACAAGACGCGGATGTTGCGCGGACCGCCATTCATAGGCGTCGGCCCTCCGCGTCGATCAGGATAAACTTGGCGCGACGGCAGGCGGAGATCAGCACACGATTGCGCCGGTCGCCGAGCACACATTCGACCGGCAACACCTCGGCCTCATCCGCGGCGATCAGTCGCTGCGCCAACGCCACCGCAGACTCACCGGCCACGGTCACCACCGGCTCCCAACGAACCGAGCCCTCCGGCCCGACTGCGGGCAATGATGCGGGGGGGAATTCCCCGACCACCAAGACGCGCCGGGGCTTGGTCCCGGCCTCGCCGCCACGCACAGGCTTGCCCTCCTGGACGAGCGGCTCGCGTCGCCCCGGACGCCAGCGATCCTGCAGCCAAAAGACGTCCTCGGGGCTCTCGCGGATGACCTCCTCAAGCAACCTCATGCAGGCCTGCGTATCGGGCTTCACCGCGCCGAGCGGATGCAGCTTCATCGCCCAACGCCCGGCCGAGATAGTGCGCACGGACACGCCGACCACCTTGGCACCGGAGCGACGGGCGAAAATCGACGGCAAAGGCGAACAACTGGTCAGGCGGCCAAAGAACGGGACCAGTTCCCCCGTGTTACCCGCGCGCTGATCGCTGAGAATGCCGAGCGCCCCGCCCTCCTTCAAAAAGGCCGTCATCGCCAGCGGCGTGTCGCGCTTGGAAAACAACGCCAACCCGGCCTGCCCGCGCGCCGTCTCCATGCGGGCGTCCAGCAGAGGATTATTGAGCGGACGATACACCGTGCCCGATTTCACGTTGCCCGGCAGCAGCCGCGGAAACACCTGCGCCAGCGCCTCCCAATTGCCCATGTGCGCGAGGATCACCACCGCGCCCTGCCCCGAGCCGAGCACCGCCGCGAATTCGTCGGCGCCTTCCACCTCGATGGCCGACAGCAAACCCGCCGCATCCAGTCGCGCCGTATGCAGCGCCGAGAAAAGATTGGCGCCGGTCCGGCAAAAAACCTCCTTGGTCAAGGCGTCGACCTCGGCCAGCGACTTCTCGCCGGCGTAGACAATGCGCAGATTGCGCCGCACCGTGCGCCGTCGTTTGGTCGCAAACGCGTGCGCCAACCGGCCCAGCCCGCGCCCCATGCGCGCCACCCAGTTGCCCGGCAGGCAACCGATCAGCGCCTCGACCGCGACGTAGGCGGCGTATTCCACGCGCCAGCCGAACTTGATCGGCTGCGGCGCAGTCGATGCAGGGCTTTCGGTTGCGGGAGCGGGGGAGTTCAATCCGACCTTTGTGCCCGTCGGCCTCAGCCGCATCAACTGCAACTTCACCCGACGCCTCCGGCAAAAGTGTCACTTAATGAGTTACACTTTTGTCGGCCGACCGCCACGCCGCGCAACCGCCCGAGGCTTGCAGTCTGGCGCGAATTGCCGCCCGCTACGTGCCGCCCATGCCGCTCCTCTCGGTCAGCGACCTCCGCACCCACTTTCACACCCGCAACGGCGTCGTCCGTGCCGTCGACGGCGTCGGATTCTCGGTCAAACGCGGCGAGATCCTCGGCATCGTCGGCGAATCCGGCTCGGGCAAATCCGTCACCTGCATGTCGCTGCTGGGACTGTTGCCCACCCCGCCAGCCCGCAACGAGGGCGGCCGCGCGCTGTTCGACGGTAAAGACCTGCTACGCCTGCCCGAGGTCGATTTGCGCGCCATCCGGGGAAAACGCATCGGCATGATTTTCCAGGATCCGATGACGGCCCTGAACCCCTACCTCAACATCGGCGAGCAACTCACCGAGCCGTTGCGCATCCATTTCCAGACCCCGCGCCGAGAAGCGCGGCAACGCGCCGCCGACATGCTGGCGGCCGTCGGCATCAACGAGCCCGACCGTCGCCTGCGCCAGTATCCGCACGAATTCTCCGGCGGCATGAGGCAACGCGTGATGATCGCCATGGCATTGATCACCAAGCCCGAGCTGCTGATCGCCGACGAGCCCACCACCGCCCTTGATGTCACCGTGCAGGCCCAGATCCTCGACTTGATCAAATCGCTGCAAAAGGAGCTAAACCTCGCGGTCATTTTCATCACCCACGACCTCGGCGTCGTCTCCGAGCTCTGCGACCGCGTCATCGTCATGTATGCCGGCCGCATCGCCGAGGAAGCGCCGGCCGCGGAACTGTTCGCCAACCCGCTGCACCCCTACACCCGCGCTTTGCAGCACTCGATTCCCTCCCTGCAAGCCAAGGGACGCGCCCTGCACACAATTCGCGGGCTCCCGCCCGACCTCACGCGGCCGTTGCCCGGTTGCGCGTTCGCCAAACGGTGTGAGTTCGCCGCAAACGCTTGCCGGACCGGCGATGCCCCCGCCCTGGCCGATGCCGGCAACGGACACCGCCATGCCTGCCTGCGCGTGCACGCCGGTGAAATCGCCACGGAGGCCTCGGCCACATGAGCACGCCGTTGCTGGAACTGCGCGACGTGCGCACCCACTTCCCCCTGGCAGGCGGCTGGCTGCGCGGTGCTCGCAACCAAGTGGTCAAGGCCGTCGACGGCGTCAGCCTGCAACTCGCCGCCGGCGAAGTGCTGGGACTCGTCGGTGAGTCGGGCTGCGGGAAATCGACGCTGGCCAGGACGATATTGCAGCTCGCCCCGACGACCTCCGGCAGCGTGTGGTTGGAAGGCCGCCGTTTAACCGACGCCAGCGACGCCGAACTCCAGTCGGCCCGCCTGCGCCTGCAAATGGTCTTCCAGGACCCCTTTGCCTCACTCAATCCGCGGCAAACCGTCTTCGCAACCCTCTCCGAGGTGTTGACGGTTCACCGCATGCGTCCCGCCGGCGAAATCCCCGCGCGTGTCGCCGACTTGCTGGAGTTGGTCGGCCTGCCCAAACGCCTGATGGGCAAGTATCCGCATGAATTTTCCGGCGGCCAACGCCAGCGTATCGCCATTGCCCGCGCCCTGGCCATGGAACCCCGCGTCTTGATCGCCGACGAACCTGTTTCCGCGCTCGACGTGTCCGTGCAGGCCCAGATCATCAACCTGCTCGGTGACCTCGTGGGTCGCCTGAATCTCGGGCTCATCTTCATCGCCCACGACCTCTCCGTCGTGAAACACCTCTCCGACCGCATCGCCGTCATGTATCTCGGCAAAATCGTCGAATCCGGCCGTGCCGTCGACGTGATGGAGTCCCCGACGCATCCCTACACCAGGGCGTTGATTAGCGCGATTCCCGTGGTCCGCACAGCATCATCCACGGAAGCCAAACCCGAGAGGATACGCCTCGCCGGCGACCCGCCCTCCCCCATCAATCCGCCAGCCGGCTGCCCGTTTCACCCCCGCTGCACCTTTGCCGTGGATCAGTGCCGCACCAAGGCTCCTGCGTTGGAAAGCAGCGGTGATCGTCACGTCGCCTGCTTTCGGCGGGACGAACTCCCCTCAACCCAATAGACTCGTCTGACGTAACGCCTCATAACAGGCGATGCCGGCGGCCGTGCTCAGGTTCAAAGACCGCAGGGCCGTGTTGGCATGAGGAATCGTCACCCGGTGCGTGGCGCCGATCTCGTCATGCAACCATTCCGGCGCGCCATGCCCCTCGTTGCCAAACAACAACCCGTCACCATCGGCAAACGCCACATCCCAATAACGCTGGACCGTGCGCGTGGTGAAGAGCCACAAACGCTCCGGACGGTGAGGGCTGGCCTTGAACGCCGCCCAATCCGCGTGCTCATGGACATCCAGCGAATACCAATAATCCATTCCCGCCCGCTTCAGATTCTTGTCGGTGATCTCGTAACCCAGCGGATGGATCAGATGCAGGCGCGAGTTCGTCAACGCGCACATTCGGCCAATGTTGCCGGTGTTCTGGGGGATTTCCGGCTGAAATAAAACCACATGAAGCATGGTCGAAACTCTGAGGCCAATGCCTGCCATTCGGCAAACCACACCGAATCGCGGACAACAAAAAACCCGCATCGATTGGATGCGGGTCAAAAATGGTGCTCGGGAAGGGACTCGAACCCTTACGCCTTTCGGCACACGCCCCTCAAACGTGTGTGTCTACCAATTCCACCACCCGAGCTAAACTGACAAAGAGGAAGGCGGACTAAGATAAATCCCGACGGCCATGTAAAGCCCCAAAATAACTTGGAGTTCTGCGACGCTGATTTTCGCGAAATCCGCTACAAGTTTGACCCCCCGCCAAGGGCTGATGATGTTGGCGGCAACATATCCGGCATGACGCTCGACGACATCAACCAAGCCCTGCTCGCCTCTTACGAAAACGACGGTGGCATCAACCACTTCGACGGCATCAACCTCCCGGCCGAGTCCTCCGTTAACCAGCTCGCCGCCGAGTTCATGCACCTGCTTTTCCCTGGGTATTTTGAGCAAAGCTGCATCTCTCGCCACGATGTCGCCAACCACACCGCCCAGCGACTCGAGGAGGTGTTTACCCACCTTCGCGTGGAGATCGAAAAAAGCCTTCGTTTTGCGCGCCATCCTTCCCCGGCCGACGAAGCTGAAAAGCTCGCAATGGAGGTGCTCAGAAAATTCCCCGAGCTCCGTTCCATCGTGCAAACCGACGTGCAGGCCGCCTACCGTGGCGACCCGGCCGCACGCAGCGTGGAAGAGATCATTTTGGCCTACCCCTGCGTTTTGGTCATTTCGTTACAACGCATCGCCCATCTTCTCTACAATTTGAGGGTCCCGCTGCTCCCGCGCATGCTGACGGAATACGCCCATGAACGCACCGGCACGGATATTCATCCTGGAGCGCAAATCGGCAGCCACTTTTTCATCGATCACTGCACAGGTGTCGTCATCGGCGAAACCGCCCGCATTGGTAATCATGTAAAAATCTACCAAGGCGTAACGTTAGGTGCAAAATCTTTCGAAGTGGATAACAACGGCGACCCGATCAAAGGCGTCAAGCGCCACCCTGACATCGGTGACCATGTGACCATCTACGCGCACGCCACCATTCTCGGGGGCGACACCAACATTGGTGCACACTCGATCATCGGAGCCAACGTCTGGCTGCTTGAGCCCATACCCGAGAACAGTATCGCCTACTACAAAAACGAAAACTTGGTGGTCCGTTCACGGCGTAAAAAAGAAAAAGCCGTCGAATCGCGGACTCAGGACGAGCTGGAGGCCTTCAACTGGTCCATTTAACTACGCTAGCACTAATCACTTGTGCGGAGGGCTTCCGTAAGATCGACCAACACGATTGGCCCTTGCCAATACCGTTTATAATGAACGGCCCCTAACTGAAATCCACTCTGAGGGAAAGACTTGGGTGTCTCGGTTAGCACAATCGTTTTCAACCCAAATTGGTTTTCCGTGGCAATTCGCAAGCGAGCCTTGGTCCAAACGTGATTGATGGTCATCAAAAAAACGACGTTCTCGGCAGTCTGAAATGCCTTGATCAAAAACGGACGTATCTGGCTCCAAGGCGGATTTGTGATTATCCAATCGACTCGCCCCTCATACGTCAGGAAATCCCGTCCTTTTTTAACCTCACACCAGTCTGCTCCAGGTAGGTGAGCCAAAAAATTACCGTCACCGGCACATGGTTCGAGCACTCTGCCTGACGGTTGAAAATGCCTCACGATTCGCTCGGCCAATGAGGCTGGAGTCTGGATATCGTCGTTTGAGGTATAATCCCGATTCGGCTGAAATCGCATTGGACCGTATGTTGG
>JBDRJH010000312.1:0-11194 GCA_043815125.1 Verrucomicrobiota bacterium | reverse complement strand
GAACATCCAGTCGGAGAGCCACTCGGCCTTGGTGCGGGCTGGCACGATGCCGCGGGTGTCCTCGCCCCACGGATACACGAGTTGGTCTCCGTCGAAGACGATCTCGTGTTCCTTGCGGCCGGGAATGGCCTTCCTGCGGGCGTGGGTCTGGGTCTCGATGGCGAAGACGCCGCTCGGTCCGATGACGACGTGGTGAAGGTTGTCCTCGGGGTCGCGCGAGTCGGCGGGCACGTCGTGGAAGATGTGGTAGCCGTGGGCGGTGAGCGGCGCGAGGATGGAGGCGACGGCGAGTTCCCCGTCGAGGGCGCGGCGGGCCTGGCGTCGTTCGTCGAGGGTCTTCAGCAGGAGCCAGCCGCCGGCGCCGGCGAGGCCGGCGAAGAGGACGAGGGTGGCGACGAGCGTGGCGATCTGGGGCGCGCCGAAGGCCAGCCGCGGGATCAGCCAGAATCCGGCGGCGAGCACGAGCAGCGAGAGCGCCGAGGTGCCCAGCAGGAGCTGGTCGGTGCGTTCGTCGAGCTGGTCGAGCCGGCGGCGCAGGCGCTCGCCGGGCGGGCGTAACAATTTGTCGGATACGGGGGCGCGTTCGCGGCTTTGCCAGCGGAAGCGAAAGATCAGCGCGGCCAACAAGAGGTGCACGAGCACGACGCCGATGATCAGGGTGGGGAGACCGGGAAGCATGGCCTAGGGATTGATGCCCTTAGTGTCGGCGGGCAAGGGGGATGCGGGGGGGCGCTGGTTTTTGGCAAAAACTTTACCGGTATTCGCGCGGCGAGCGGTGTCGGCGTCCGCGCCCGCTCAATACTCGACGTCGCGGCAGCGGGCGTCGAGCAGCGTGGCGATGCGGCTGGCCTGTCCGGGCGTCAGGCTGGCGGTGTCGTCGGCGTCGACGGCGGCGGGGATGTCGGCCGGGGCGAGCACGCGCACCGGGCCGTCGCCGCGGCGCACGATGGTCCAGCCGGGGAAGGTGAGCAGGGGGCGCACCGGGGTGGATATCCCCGTCTCGCGGGCGATCAATTCCTGCAGCCAGCGGGCCTGGCGGAGGGCCTGGTCGAGGCCGTGGCGGTCCTCGCCCCAGGGGAAGGCGAGCACCTGGCCGTCGTGGATGATCTCGTGCAGCATGAAGCCGGCGCTGCGCGGGCTTTGGCGGCGGGTCTTGGTCTCGATGGCGAACACGCCGCGGGGGCCGACGATGACGTGGTCGAGGTTGAAGTCGTCGCCGGTTTCACCGGCCGGCATGTCGTGGAAGACGAGGTGGCCGCCGGCCTTGAGCGGTTCCAACGACTCGGCGACGACGCGTTCGCCGAAGTGGCCCAGGTAGAGGTTGCGGGCGTGGTTGATGCGGCCGAGCAGCCGGCGTAGCAGAAAGGCGAGGGCGGCGGCGAGGGCGAAGGCCGCCGCGAGCAATGCGAGCAACTGGCCGGTCTCCTCGAGACGGGTGACGATTTGAAAAAAGACCACGCTGGCCAGCACGGGCAGCACGAAGGCGGCGAGGATGTCGGCCAGCTCGGACTGACGGTGGAGCTGGAGCCGGCGGCGGAGCGATTCGCCGGGGCCGCGCAACAGGCGTTGACCGGCGGCGAAGGGCTGGCGATCGCGGCGGCCGCGCACGCGCAGGAGCGTGGCGCCGCCGAGGAAGAGGATGCAGGCGAGCAGGTAGCCGCCGAGGATGAACCAGTGCATGGTGGGCTTATCGGAGGTCGGCGCGGGGCAGTCGAGCGCCGGGTTGCGGACGAGCCTTCGCGATTGCGTGCGGCGGGCGGGAGTGCTTCTTTGCGCGCCCTGTGCCGATGTTGTCCCGAATCATCCTTTTGCTGGCGTGCAGCGTGTCCGTCGTTTCGGCGGCGGAGCCGTTGTTCAATCCGGTGCCGCTGGCCGAGGCTCCCCGGGCCGCGGGCGACTTGTTGGAAAAAGAGACCGCGGCCGGGCGCGCGATGGCAGCGGGCATGCCCTCGGTGGCGGCGGCCATCTACGAGCAGTTGCTGGCGGCCGAGCCCGAGTCGGCGTTGTTTGACCGGCGGGTGCTCGCCTTGGTGACCGCGCGTCTGGAGGCGGGGCGGGTGGAGCAGGCCGCGCAGGATTTGACCCGGCTGAAGGGGCCGGCGGGGGCGGCGGCGCGGCTGCGGGCGGGGCTGATCGCGGCGCAGCGCGGCAACCTGACGGCGGCGCGGACGGAGTCGGCCGCGATCAAGCTCGACGAGTTGTCCGTGTGGGACCGGCCGTGGGCGTATTTTTTGCAAGGTCTGGTGCTTGAGCAGGAAAAGGAAATCCTGAAGGCCGAGCAGGCCTACGATCAGGCGGCCGTGGCGGCGGTCGATGATTGGCAGCGGGCGAGCTTTGCCCTGGCGCGCGAACGCGTGCGGCTGGCCTCGGGCGAGGTGACCGAGTCGCAGGCGAACGCGCTGCGCCAAAACGCCGAGCGGTTTCAGGGGCGGGTGGTCGGTTACGATTTTGGCCGGCAGTATGCGGTGGCGCTGCACCGGCTGGGACGGCGGGACGAGGCGATCGGCTACCTGCAGCGGCAGTTGCTGGCGCTGGCGCCGACGGACCGGGCGGTGCGCGACGAATACCGTTTGCTGCTCGGCGTGCTGGCCGGCCCCGGCGACCCGATCGGGCGGACCGCCCTGGAGGCGTTGCTGACCGAGTCGGAGGATCGCGGACGGTTGCGGGCGGCGTTGCGGTTGTTGACCGAGGGGTCGCGCACCGGGGCCGCCCGGGGGAATTTTCTGACCCTCGCCGGACGTTTGATCGAGCGCACCGACCCCCCGCATCCGATTTTGGAAAACCTGCTGCTGGTCCGCGGCGAGTTCGCCCTGGCCGCCGGTCAATTCGAGGCCGCCGATCAGGATGCCAAGGATCTGCTGGCGCGTTTCCCGGGGTCCGAGCTCAAACCGCTCGCGCTCAGCCAGCTGGCGCAGAGCGCCTGGTCGTTGCGCCGGTATCGCACGGCGGCCGATTACGCGGTCCGCGCGCAGGCGGAGGCGCGGGACCCGCAGTTGCGGGCTCGGCTGGGCGTGGTGGTGGCGGAGGCCTACTACCGGGCCGGTGATTATCGCGGCGCGGCCGGGGCCTACGCGGCGGCCGCGGAGACGGTGCCGGCCGGCGTCGAACCCGGGGCGATTCTTTTTCAACAGATCATGTCGGAGTTGCAGGCGGAGCGATTGAGCGAGGCCGCGGAGCTGTTGACGCAGCTGGCCGGGGATCCGCGCTTCGACGCGTTGAGTCGCTGGCAGGCGGAGTGGAATCTGGCGCGCGCCTTTCAAGGGGCCGGGCGCACCGCCGAGGCGTTTCGCCGGGTGACCGCCCTGCGCGGCCAGTCCGACGCGGCCACCCTGCCCGCCGGGCTGCGGGCGCGCATGGCCTGGCTGCAGGCGCGGCTCGCGCTGGAGGCCGGGGAGCCGGCCCGGGCGCTGGAGCTGGCGGACGGTTTGCCCGGCAGCCTGGCCGGGGTCGACGACCGCCTGCGCGCCGAGATCATCAGCCTGTCGCGGCTGTTGTCGGCGGAGGCGAAGTTTCGCCTGGACCGTCCGGACGAGGCCGTCGCGGACCTGAAGGCGTTGCGGGAGGGCGAGGGGGCCGGCGCGGCGGACATCGGCGCCAAGATGCGTTCGTTCATCGTCGAGGCGGACCACTACGCCGGCGTAGGCCGGGTGGTGGAGGCGCAGGCGCTGCTTACGCGGATGGCCGATGAGTATCCTGAAAATGAATACGCGGATGACGCGCTTTACAAGGCGGCGCTCAACGCCGAGCGCCGCGGCAAGGACGAGTATTTCGAGCAGGCCTATCTGTTGCTGGAGCGGCTGGTGCGCGACTACCCGAAGAGCGATCTGGTGTTTCACGCGCGGCTGCGGCAGGGCGACCTGTTGCGCCGGCTGAACGATTTTCCGCGGGCGCAGCTCATTTACGAGTCGTTGATCAACACCAGCGGCGGTCACGAGGGAGTGTTGGCCGCGCAGCTGGCGCTGGGGGCGTGCCATCGTGCGCAGGTGGCGGCCGATCCGTCGCACTTCGAGAGCGCGGTGACGATTTTCGAGCGTCTGCGCGACCTGCCCAGCGCGCCGGTCGGGCTGCGGCTCGAGGCGGGGTTTCAGCTTGGGGACATGTATTTGCAGGCGGGTGGGGGGCGCCGGCCGGATCCGGGGCGGGCCAAGGCCGTCTGGGGGCCGTTGGTCTCCGCGTATTTGCTGGCTCCGGACGCGGTTCCGCTGGAGGGACCGCGCGGGCGCTATTGGATGGCGCGCATGTTGGTGCGTCTGTCCGACCTGGCGGAGTCGGAGGGGCGGCGCGAGGAGTCGTTGGAAATTTGCCGTTTGATTCTGGAGAAGGGATTGCCCGGGGCCGGCCTCGCCCGCAGCCGGCTGGCCACGCGCGGGGCGCCCGCGGGCGAATGACGCGGGCAAATTGGGGATTTACCGCACCGGCCAAACCGCTTCACGGTCACATTGATTAACATGGATGCTTTTCAACTGAGTCTGCTCGCCAAGGGGGGCCCGATGATGTGGGTCATCCTGCTCATGGCCGTGATCGGCACGGTGTTGTTCGTCGAGCGCACGCTCTTCCTGCACCGCGGACAGATTCGGTCCACGTCGTTTGTCGACGGCATCAAGAACATCCTCGCCAAGCGCCGCATCGTCGAGGCGATCACCGTGTGCGAGGAGACGCCGGGTCCCGTGGCGGCCGTGGTCAAGGCGGCGCTCATCCATGCCGGAGACAGCGAGGTGGCGATGCGTTTCGCCGTGCAGGACGCGGCGGTGGTGGAACTGCCGGCGCTGGAGCGTCGGCTCGGCTCGATCGCCGCCATCGCGCAGATCGCCCCATTGGTGGGCCTGCTGGGCACGGTGCTGGGCATGACCTACACGTTTCACGCCTTCATGCAGGGGGGCGAATACGCCACGGCGCAGGCGCTGGCCGGCGGCATGTGGCAGGCGCTGATCACCGCCGGGGCCAGTCTGGCGCTGGCGATCCCCGCGCACCTCGGCCATCACCTGTTGAGCGGTCGCGTGCGGGCCATCGTGCGCGATGTCGAGTGGGCGGGCAACGAGACCATGCGGTATCTGATTACCGAATACAAGGCGTCCGGGGCCGGGCGGGACGCCGGCGGCGCGGAGGCGGACGCGCGATGATCACCCGCCCGCTGGACCTTTCGGCGCGCCTGCGTCCGGCGCCCCGTTCGTTGGACGTGTTTTTCTACGTCAACGTAGGCTTCATGGCCTTGATGTTCGTATTGTTCGGCTCGCGCTTCGTGTTGTCGCCCGGCCTGGGCACCGACTTCGCCCTGCCGGCGGCCGGCGACGTGATTGCACAGGCGTCGTCGACCGACGTGGTGATCGCGGTCCGCCGCACCGACATGGCGCTGGTGGAGGGGGCGGTGCTCAACTTCGCCGACTTGGAGCGCTGGCTGGGGAGCCGGGTCGAGGGGCGCACCGGGCTGCGTTTGTTGATTCAGGCCGACGCGGCGGTTTCGGCCCAGGATATCGCTCAACTGCACCGCATGGCGGCCGACGCCGGGTTTGCGGGCGTCATCATCGCGGCTGAGCCGGCCTCGGCGGAGGCGGGTCCCTGATGTCGTCGGGCGAATATTCATGGGCATGAAGTGGATGCGACGTGGATTTCCCTGGGTGGTGGCCGCCGTGCCGGTGGCCAGTGTCCTGATGTTGGCCGGCCTGGCCTTGCGCCTGCCCGGGTTGAATGGTCCCCGGGAAACCGTCAACGCACGGCCCGAGCTGCGGGTCACCAGTCTGGACGCTTCGCGGGATACGGCCATGAGCGAGCGCTTGAAGCTGCTTGACCCGACCCCGCTTTTTTTGCCGTCCCCGTTGAGCAGCAGTCGCTTGGAGTATCCTTGGAACGACGCGGAGTCCAAGGACTCGATTTTGCAGGATTACGATCCGCGCCTGGTGGCCGCCGACTGGTATCTGCCGCAGGCGGCGGGCCAGCGAAACGGCCGGCCCGTGTCTGTCGCGATGGATGTGATCGGGCCTGGAGAGGTTCGGATGCCGTTCCAGGGGATGGCACGGGCAACGCAGGAGATGCGGAAATTGCCGGAGCGCTGGGCTTTTGTCGTCGTGTATTCGGTCAAACAGCAGGCCCCGGTCGGAGAATTTCGTCTGCCGTCGCCCGGCGCGGTTGGTTTTGTCGACACAATGTGGTCTCCGATGGAGTTGTTGCTGGTTTCCGAAGCCGACGGCATGGTTGGCGACCCGGAGCTGCTGTCTGGATCGGGTGTTTCGGAGGTCGATGATTATGTGCTGGATACAATCCAATCGACCTTCGCCATGGGGGGCGATTTGCTGCCTGGCGTGTATCGTTTGGTGATTGGTCAGTAGTATTTTTTAGGCCCTGCAAATTTGCAGTTGACGGGCCAAAATCAGAAGCTCACGGTCACCGCTTCTTTTCTCGTTTTTTGACCACTTAAACAATTTGCCCAGATAGCTCAGTTGGTAGAGCACACCCTTGGTAAGGGTGAGGTCGTCGGTTCGAATCCGATTCTGGGCTCCAGGTCAAACGTCGCCCGATTTCGCGACGCAAATCTCCGAAGTCACCCTTCCGTAAACAACAATCGTAATTATTCACAATGGCTAAAGGCACATTCGAGCGCAAGAAACCGCACGTCAACGTCGGCACCATCGGCCACGTCGACCACGGCAAAACCACCACCACCACCGCGATCCTCGCCGTGCAGGCCCGTAAGGGTCTCGCCGAGGTCAAGTCCTATGCGGACATCGCCAAGGGCGGCACCGTCCGTGACGCTTCCAAGATCGTCACCATCTCGGTCGCTCACGTGGAGTATGAGTCCGACAAGCGTCACTACGCCCACGTCGACTGCCCCGGCCACGCCGACTTCGTGAAGAACATGATCACCGGTGCCGCCCAGATGGACGGCGCGATCCTCGTGGTCTCCGCCGCTGACGGCCCGATGCCGCAGACCCGCGAGCACATCCTTCTCGCCCGCCAGGTCGGCGTGCCGAAGATCGTTGTCTGGCTCAACAAGGTCGACCTCATCGACGACCCCGAGCTCCTCGAGCTGGTCGAGATGGAAATCCGCGAGCTCCTCTCCAAGTATCAGTTCGACGGCGACAACGCCCTGATCGTCCGTGGTTCCGCCACCGCCGCTCTTGAAGGCAAGCCCGAGGGCGAGGCCGCGATCCAGGCTCTTATGGAGGCCATCGACGCCGAGATCCCCGAGCCCGCCCGCGAGACCGACAAGCCCTTCCTGATGTCCATCGAGGACGTCTTCTCGATCACCGGCCGCGGCACCGTCGCCACCGGTCGTATCGAGCGCGGCGTGGTCAAGGTCAACGAGACCGTCGAGATCGTCGGCATCCGCGACACCCAGACCACCGTCGTGACCGGCATCGAAATGTTCCGCAAGCTGCTGGACTCCGGCATGGCTGGCGACAACGTCGACATCCTCCTCCGCGGTATCGACAAGGAAGCCATCGAGCGCGGCCAGGTCATCGCCGCCCCGAAGTCCATCAAGCCGCACAAGAAGGGCAAGGCCGAGATCTACGTTCTCACCAAGGAAGAGGGCGGCCGTCACACCCCGTTCTTCAACGGTTATCGTCCCCAGTTCTACTTCCGCACGACCGACGTCACCGGCGTCATCAACCTGCCCGCCGGCGTTGAGATGGTCATGCCCGGCGACAACATCGCCGTCGAAGTCGACCTGATGTGCCCGATCGCCATGGAGAAGACCCAGCGCTTCGCCATCCGCGAAGGCGGCCGCACCATCGGTGCCGGTCGTATCACCGAGATCATCGAATAACTCAGATTGTTGTTTCAACGACCGCCGGGGCCTCGCAAAGGGGTCCCGGCTGCGTCGTCTAAAAAGACAAAACCACACAGGCGTGTAGCTCAATTGGTAGAGTAGCGGTCTCCAAAACCGTTGGTTGGGGGTTCGATTCCCTCCGCGCCTGCCACTTTAATCCATGAAAAATCCGTTCCGCAGCACCCGCATTTTCTTCGGCGAGATGGTCGACGAGCTCAAAAAAGCCTCGTGGCCGACCCGCACCGAACTGCGCGACTCCACGATCGTCGTCATCGTGGCTGCTGCCATCCTCGGACTTTTCACCAGCATCAGCGACTTTGCCCTTATTCAGGTCGTCGACCTGTTCACCTCCTGGGTCAGCTGATCCATCCGCCCGCCATGACCACCCAGACGACCGCTCCCGCCGGAGCCCAATGGTTCGCCCTTCACACCCTGTCCGGACAGGAAAACAAGGTCACCAAATACATCGAGAAGTTCAAAACCATCGAGGAGCTCGATGATTACATCTTCGAGGTGCTCATGCCCACCGAGGTCGTCTCCGAGGTCAAGAACGGCAAAAAGTCCACCAAGACCCGCAAACTCTATCCGGGCTATGTCTTCATCCAGATGCGTCTCTACGACGAGACCAAGAAGCTGATCAACAAGCCCTGGTATTTCGTCAAGGAAGTCGCCGGTGTGATCGGTTTTGTCGGCGGTGAAAACCCCGCCGCCCTGCGTCAGGCCGAAATTGACGAAATCAAAGCCCGCATCGAAGCCGCCAACGGCAAGGAAGTGCCCAAGGTCACCTACGAAGTTGGCGAGGAACTCAAGATTACCGACGGCGCGTTCGCCAACCTCACCGGCCGCATCGACGAAGTCGACCCCGAGCGCGGCAAACTCAAGATTTCCGTCTCCATTTTCGGCCGGTTCACCCCGGTCGAGCTCGAATACTGGCAGGTTCAACGCATCACCGAGTGACGCGAAGCCCTCTTTGACACCGCCGACCGTTCAGCAAGCCCAACCGTCACACGTCACCAAACCACCAGTCCACCACTCATCATGGCCAAGAAAATTCAAGGTTACATCCGCCTCCAGCTCCCCGCCGGTGCCGCCAATCCGGCCCCTCCCGTCGGCCCCGCGCTCGGCGCCCAAGGCGTCAACATCATGGCGTTCTGCAAGGAGTTCAACGCCCGCACCAAGGATCAGAACGGAATGATCCTCCCGGTCGTCATCACCGTCTTCAGCGACAAGAGCTTCACCTTCATCCTGAAGTCCCCGCCCGCCGCCGTTCTGCTCAAGAAGGCCGCGAACATCGCCTCCGGTTCGGCCACCCCGAACAAGGAGAAGGTCGGCAAGGTCACCCGCAAACAGCTCGCCGAGATCGTCAAGCTCAAGGCCAAGGACCTCAACACCAGCAACGAAGACGCCGCTATCCGCATCATCGAAGGCACCGCCCGCAACATGGGCATCGAAGTCGTCGACTAAGCTTTTCCTCAGCAAACATAACCCAACTCAACGCGGGAGTCCCCTCCGGGACGTTCGCACCGCAAGGAGTCATCAATGGATAAACCCAGCAAACGCTACCAAGCCGCGGTCAAGACCGCCGACCTCACCAAGGACTACACGCTCGCCGAAGCCGTGGCCGTCCTCGGCAAGTTCCCCTCCGCCAAGTTCGACGAGACCGTCGAACTCGCCATCCGCCTCGGCGTCAATCCGACCCAGGGCGATCAAATGATCCGTGGCACCACCCCGCTCCCCAACGGCAGCGGCAAGAAGGTCCGCGTGCTCGTCTTCACCGACGACGCCGAGGCCGCCATCAAGGCCGGCGCCGACCATGCCGGTCTGCAGGACATGATGAAGCAGGTCAACGAGGGCTGGCTCGACTTCGACGTCGCCATCGCCACCACCGAGGCCATGAAGCAGGTCCGCACCCTCGCCCGCGTGCTCGGTCCCAAGGGCCTCATGCCCAACCCGAAGAGCGGCACCGTCACCGACGACATCCCCGCCGCCATCAAGGCCGTCAAGGCCGGCCGCGTGGAGTTCAAGATGGACAAGTCCGCCTGCATCGGCGTCGGCATCGGCAAGCGCTCCTTCACCGCCGAGCAGATCGCCGAGAACGCCGAGGCCGTCATCAGCGCCATCGGCAAGGCCCGCCCCGCGTCCTTCAAGGGCAGCGGCTACATCAAGAGCGTCACCATCGCCTCCACCATGAGCCCCGGTGTCCGTCTCGCCTCCACCGAATACAGCAAATTCTGATCGACCCACGACCATGAGAGCCGAAAAACAATATCTGATCGCCGAGGTCGAAACCCACCTCAAGAAGTCCGACTACGTCATTCTCGCCAACTTCTCGCAAGTCACGGTGTCCGACGTCGCCGAGCTCCGCTCCGAACTGTCCAACGAGAAGGCCGAGTTCCACGTCGTCAAGAACAGCTCCTTCCGCGTGGCCGCCAAGGCCCTCGGTCTGCCTGATCTCGACGCCGCCCTCGCGGGCCCGACCGCCATCGTTGTCGGTGGCGAGAACCCCGCCGGCGTCGCCAAGATCCTCAAGGGCTTCTTCGAAAAGAAGCAAAAGCTCGAGGTGAAGATCGGCGTCATGGAGAAGAAGGTCATCAGCGCGGCCGACCTGGCCGTCATCGCCGACCTCCCTCCCTTCGACGCCCTCCGCGCCCAGTTCCTCAGCCTCCTTACCAGCAACGCCGCGGCCTTCGTTCGCCTGCTCGATGCCAAGGTCAAGAAGGACGAGCCCGAAGCCGCCGCCTAACCCTTATTTTCAACCCTTTTCGCGCCGTCGGCTCGTCATGAGCCGGCGGCGTGATTTCCAAAAATCAACAGAAGCAGGCTAGGGGATACGTCTCTTAAACGCGTTTCATTCCTGAAACCGCTAGCACGTTTCGAAAGATAGATACCATGAGCACCATCACCAAAGACCAAGTCATCGAGTGGCTGTCCGCCCAGCCCGTCATCGAACTCGCCAGCCTCGTCAAGGACCTCGAAGGCAAGTGGGGCGTTTCCGCCGCCGCCGCCGTTGTCGCCGCCGCTCCTGGCGCCGCCGCCGCCGCTCCCGCCGAGGAGAAGACCGAGTTCGACGTCGTCCTCGTCGAGGCCGGCGCCAACAAGATCGGCGTCATCAAGGAAGTCCGCGCCATCACCGGTCTCGGCCTCAAGGAAGCCAAGGACCTCGTCGAAGGCGCCCCCAAGCCCGTCAAGGAGGCCGCCTCCAAGGCCGACGCCGACGAAATCAAGAAGAAGCTCGAAGCCGCCGGCGCCAAAGTCGAACTCAAGTAATTACTTGGCGTTCAACCGCGTTCAGCATCCGATCTTTACGGGACAGGCCGCATTTTCCGCGGCCTGTCCTTTGCCTTTTCTTTTCACCGTTCTTTTTAGGTTTTTTCCGCCGGCGCAATTCCGCCGGTGTCCGTCCGTTATTCTCGCCCGCTGACCGCGGCC
>JBDRJH010000311.1:0-5149 GCA_043815125.1 Verrucomicrobiota bacterium | reverse complement strand
CACCCCGAGGTCCTCGCGATCGCCCATCTCGCGGCGGAGGACGGCGACGACGGCCGCCGCTTCTCCTTCAGCCAGCTCGAGCCCCACGTCGCCGACCTCGAGCGCCAGGTCCGCCTCGCCGAGCCCGTCGAGCCCAAGCAGCGCACCCCGTTCCAGAATGCCGTGCTCCAGCTCTACGGCAACCTCACCGTGTATCAGCAGCTCAAATACAGCCTGCAGGATCCCGAGGGCGGCGACTTCCTGACCGCGCTGCGCGCGTTCACCGACAACTTCGACGCCGGCGTCGCCGCCGTGCGCGCCCAGGCCGCCGGCCAGCCCCACGACGAAAAGGCCGCCGCCGCCATTCTCGGCCAGGCCCGCCGCTTCCAGTTCATCGGCGACTTCGGCAAGCTCCTCGTCGTGCCCCCTCTCCCCGGCGCCGAGGATCCGCTTGCCTGGAAAAAAATCGGCCAGTCCCTGCTCGGCTCCTTCGAGGACGGCGGCATCGACCCCGCCGTGCTCGCGTGGGCCGGCATGGGCCACGCCTGGCGCAACGGCCTGCCCGCCGAGTTCAACCAGATGGTCGGCATCTACCGCGACCGGCTCTCGGCGACCTACGGCGAGGCCATGGCCAAGACCGACGTCGAGACGCGCTTCAACGCCGCCGCGCCCTTCTACACCAGCATGGTGCTCTTCGTCGCCGCCTTCCTGCTGGCGGTCTTCTCCTGGCTGCGCTGGCCCAAGGCCCTCGGCCGCTCCGCCGTCGCGCTGCTCTCGCTCGCGGCCGTCGCCACCACCGCCGGCATCCTTACCCGCATGTGGCTGGAGGGACGCCCGCCCGTCACCAACCTCTACTCCTCGGCCGTCTTCATCGGCTGGGGCTCCGTGCTGCTCTGCCTCGTGCTGGAGTTCTTTTATCGCAACGCCATCCCCACCGCCGCCGCCGGCCTGATCGGGTTTTGCACCCTGCTCGTGGCGCACCACCTCTCGCTCAGCGGCGACACGCTGGAAATGATGCGCGCGGTGCTCGATTCCAACTTCTGGCTGGCGACCCACGTCACCGTCGTGACCATCGGCTACTCCGCCACCTTCGTGGCCGGCGCCCTCGGCATCCTCTACATCGTGCTCGGCGTCTTCACCAAACTGCTCACTGAGCCCGTCGCCAAGAAGCTCACCGGCATGGTCTACGGCATCGTCTGCTTTGCCACGCTCTTCAGCCTCGTCGGCACCATCCTCGGCGGCATCTGGGCCGACCAGTCGTGGGGCCGCTTCTGGGGCTGGGACCCCAAGGAAAACGGCGCCCTCATGATCGTGCTCTGGAACGCCATCATCCTGCACTGCCGCTGGGGCGGCCTGGTGAAGCAGCGCGGCATCATGAACCTCGCAATCGCCGGCAACATCATCACCAGCTGGAGCTGGTTCGGCACCAACCTGCTCGGCGTCGGCCTGCACAGCTACGGCTTCACCGAAAGCGGCGCGGCCGTGCTCGGCGCGTTCATGCTCAGCCAGCTCGTCTTCATCGGCCTCGGCAGCCTGCCGACCCACCTCTGGCGTTCGTTCAGACCCGCCTCCGCCCATGGCCCCGAGCGTGAGCTTGGGGACCAAGCCCGTCCCTAGCCCCTCCGTTATCGTAGCCCTGAGCGTGAGCTCAGGGACCACATGCCCCATGCGCCTTCGCCTCGACCACCGCCGCCACGCCTTGCCGTTTCGCCAGCCGGTGCGGACCGCGCACGGACTCTGGTCCGAACGTGAGGGCGTCATCGTCCGGCTGACCGACGAGGCCGGTCGCGTGGGCCACGGCGAGGCCGCGCCCATCCCGTGGTTCGGCACCGGCGACGCCGACGGTGTCGAGGCCGTCCTGGGCTCGCTCGGCGAATGGATCGACGGCGACGACGTCCTCGCCCGCCTGCCCGCCGGCCAGCCCACGCTCGCCTTCGCCCTGCGCTCAGCGCTGGCGGCGCTCGAGGGCCACGCGCCGCCGTCGGCCCACGAGCACCTGCAGGTCGCCGCGCTGTTGCCCGCCGGCCGCGCCGCGCTCGACTTGCTCGACCAGCGCCTCGAGTCCGGTTTCCGCGTGTTTAAATGGAAAGTCGGCGCGGTGCAGGGGAGCGATGAACGCGTCCTCCTCGACGACCTGCTCGCCCGCCTGCCCGAGAAAGCCCGCCTGCGCCTCGATGCCAACGGCGCCTGGGACCGCCGCGAGGCCGCCCGCTGGCTCGCCGTCGCCGCCGACCGCCCCCGTCGATTTCATCGAGCAGCCCGTCGCGCCCGGCGACGACGACACCCTGCTTGGTCTGGCCAACGACTACCCGACGCCGCTCGCCCTCGACGAATCCATCGCGGTCGACGCCGACGTCGCCCGCTGGCTAGACCACGGCTGGCCCGGCCTCTTCGTCGTCAAACCCTGCCTGCTGGCCGATCCCGCCGCCGCGCTGGCCCGCCTCGAAAAAGCGGGAGCCGACGTCGTCTTCTCCTCCGCGCTCGAGACCGCCGTCGGTGCGCGCGCCGCGCTGCGGTTCGCCTTCGCCTGGAAAGGCGCCCCGCGCGCCCTCGGCTTCGGCGTGTGGCCCCTGTTCACCAACGCCGCCGCCAACGGACCGGCCGCCGCGCCCTTTATCCGCGTGGCCGACGTCGAGCGGATGGATCCGGCCGCGGTCTGGGCCGCGCTTGCCTGAACGCCGCCGGTCGGCAACGTTGGACGCCATGAAGCGCCTTCTCCTCGCCCTGCTGGTCCTCGCTCCCACGGCCGCCCTCTTCACCGGCTGCACCACCGTTCAGGAAACCGGACGCAGTCAGGTCATGTTGATCTCCCCCTCGGCCGAGACCCAGATGGGCCTGCAGGCCTTCGGTCAAATCAAGCAGCAGGAAAAAATCCTCACCGCCCCCGCCGTCAACGCCCGCATCCAGCGCATCGGCACGCGCATCGCCGCCGCCGTCGGCCGCGACCTGCCCGACGCCAGGTGGGAATTCGTCGTCTTCGACGCGCCCGACACGCTCAACGCCTTCGCGCTGCCCGGCGGCAAGGTCGGCGTCTACACCGGCCTGATCAACCTCGCCGAGAGCGACGATGAGATCGCCGTCGTCATGGGTCACGAGATCGCCCACGTCACCAGCCGCCACGGCGGCGAGCGCTACTCGCAAAACCTGCTTGCGGCCATCGGCGGCGCCGCCCTCGCCATCGGCACCAAGGACGACAAGAACACCGAACTCTATCTGCTCGCCTACGGCGCCGGCTCCACGCTCACCACGCTGGCCTACTCGCGCGGCCACGAGAGCGAGGCCGACGCCATCGGCCTGCGCTTCGCCGCCAAGGCCGGCTATGATCCGCGCGCCGGCGCCACCTTCTGGCGCAAGATGGCCGCCCAGTCCGGCGGCGGCGCTCCGCCCAAGTGGCTCTCCACCCACCCGCCCACCGGTGAGCGCATCGCCAACCTGCAGCGCCTCGCCGTGCCGCTCATGCCCGTCTACGAGGCCGCCAGAGGTGGGACGCGTCGACAATTTCTTGTAGCGGGGAGCGCGAGCGACCCGTTCCGATCCCGGGTCGCTGGCGCTCCCCGCTACATAGCCGGCTTAGGGTCTTTCGGATTGGCGGTGGAACGCGTTGACCCCGACGCGTTCGCTCGACGCGTGACCACGACCAACCGAGCGCCTTGGGGACTACCGGGCATCAGACAATTTGTCGTAGCGGGGAGCACCAGCGACCCGTTCCGATCATCAGACAGTCTCTCCACCATGAGGCCACTTCGGACTAGCCCCCGCGCGGGCTTTGGCGCACGTTGGGCGCATCATGTTTGATCCCGTCGAAAAGCTTAAGGAATTCGTCCGGCACGCCAGCGTCTCCACCGACCCGACCGCCCGGGCCGGCATGGAGGGCGCCCGCGATTTCATCGCCGGCCTGCTCGCCGAGATCGGTTTCCAAGTCGAGATCGTCGCCACCGCGCTGCACCCGGTCATCCTCGCCGAGCGCGCCGCGCCCGCGGGCAGTCCGCACGTCATCATCTACGGCCACTACGACGTCCAGCCCGCCGATCCGCTCAATCTCTGGACATCGCCCGCCTTCGAGCCCGAGGTGCGCGACGGACGCATTTACGGACGCGGCACCGCCGACAACAAAGGCCCGCTGCTCACCCACGTGACCGCCGTCGCCCGCCTGCTGGCCGAGCGCCCCGATCTGCCGCTGCGCATCACCTTCATGATCGAGGGCGAGGAGGAGATGGGCAGCCCCAGCTTTCCGAAGTTTCTCAACGACTACCGCGACCGCCTGAAGCAGGCCGACCTCGTGCTGCTCTCCGACACCGGCAGTCCCGACGCCGACCAGATCGTCATCACCTGCGGTCTGCGCGGACTTGTGCTCAGCGAGGTCCGCGTCACCGGTCCGCGCACCGACCTGCACTCCGGCCTGCACGGCGGCGTGCTGCGCAACCCTATCCAGGCCGTCGCCGAACTGTGCGCCTCGCTGCACACGCCGGACGGCCGCGTCAACATCCCCGGCTTCTACGACGACGTGCTCGAGGTCGAGCAATGGGAACGCGAGGAACTCAAGCGCCTCGGTGGCGACGAGGAGGCCTACCGCCAGTTCCTCGGCATCCCCGCCTTTCACCCGACCGCCGGCTACACCCCCTTTGAGTGCACCCGCTACCTGCCCACGCTGGAGTTCAACGGCATTGGTGGCGGCTACCAGGGTGAAGGCTCCAAGACCGTCATCCCCAGCAAGGCCTTCGTGAAGATCAGCTGCCGCCTCGTGGCCAACCAGGACCCCGTGAAAATCCGCGCGCTCCTGCACCGGACCATCGCCGAGCGCATGCCGAAGGACGTCACCTTCGAGATCATCGAGCAGCACAACGCCGTGCCCTACGTCGTCGTGCCGCCGGACCGCCCCAACACCCCCGCCGGCCAGCCTGCCGCGCTGGCCGCGACGTTCCGTGCGGCCGACCGCGCCATCGCGGAGGTGTTTGGCAAGCGCCCCATCTACCTGCGCGAGGGTGGCAGCGTGCCCATCATCGCCGACATCAAGCGCGAGCTCGGCCTCGACTCCGTGATGATCGGCCTCTTCCTGCCCGAGGACAACCTGCACGCCCCCGACGAGAGCTTCCACCTCGGTGTCATGGGAAAAGGGATACGCGCTTCCATGCGCATCCTCGCCGACCTCGCCGACGGCAACTAACGCCCG
>JBDRJH010000310.1:0-2499 GCA_043815125.1 Verrucomicrobiota bacterium | reverse complement strand
CGGCCACGGCATCCTCCTCTCCACCGAGGACACCACCGTCGAGAACTGCTACTTCCGCAACATCTTCAGCACCCCGATCCAGTTCGAGGCCAACATCGTCCAGCCTCTCTGGTCCGAGGGCAAGGGCGCCTCCAACGTCGTCATCCGCAACAACACCTTCGAGAACAACAACCAGGAGGGCGATTCCGATGGCGCCTCCATCTGGGCCGGCACGTCGCTCCCGTGGGGGCCGACCGACATCCCCCTGTTCAACGGTCTGCTCCTCGAGGGCAACCGCTTCTTCAACTCCCCCGGCCCGATCCTCTCGCTCAACAACTGCTCCAACGTCATCGCGCGCGACAACCGCGTCGACACCAGCACGCTCGTCGGCAACGCCACCGCCTACTCCGGCGCCATCGTCACCACCCGCTCGTCCGGCCTCGCCCTCGGCGGCAACACCTGGGTCGACTGGATTGCCACCCCCTACGACTACGGCGTCGTTTACGACCCCGCCACCACGACCGACCTCGACGCCGGCACCAACGCCCGCATCGACATGACCACTGCCGCCTCGGAGAAATTCGAGACCTACTCCGCCGGCGCCAGCTTCACCACCGCGCAGACCCTCGGTGCCGCCGGCTCCAACTGGGCCTACGCCTGGCGCACCGCCAACTCGCTCTCCACCAGCACCGGCACCGTCGCCACCACCGACCCGCTCGAAAGCGGCAAACGCCTCGGCGTCATCCTCGTCACCCAGGCCGGCAAGTCCGCCTCCTACGGCGCCGTCGGCCGTCCCTACACCCTCACGTCCGCAACGTCGGGGTTTTATGGATACGCGTTTACCTTTCGGCCCGACACCGCGCCGTCCAACCTGCGCTATCAGATCTACGAGACCCGCACCCGCGCCGCCGGCCCTGTCTCCACCACCACCTGGCAAATCGCCTCCGTCAACGGCACCTGGCAGGTCTTCGACGGCGCGGTCAACGGCGGCGCCAATGCCTACGTCGACACCGGCATGACCGTCGCCGCCGGCACCGCCTACGAGTTCCTCGTCGCGTCCGACCCCGTCGCCAAGACCTGGGCCGTCTCCATCTCCGACGGCACGACCGACGTCGTCGAACTCGGCCTCAACTGGCGCTACGGCGACTTCAACACCGACACCTCCGAGGGCGTCGGCGGCCGCTGGATCCAGTTCGGCGGACAGGAGACCTATGCCGAATCCGCCACGGTCGGAGTCACGGGCACCTACTCGCTCGACGGCATCCTCGTGCAGATGCCCGCGCCCTGAACCTTCACCATGATCAACGCATCACCCACCCTCAAAACCCGCTACGCGCTCGTCGGCACCGGCGGCCGCTCGCCCATGTTCCTCGACCCCATCGCGGACACCTACAGCGACCACTGCGCGCTCGTCGGTCTCTGCGACCTCAGCCCCACCCGGCTGCGCTGGCATCAGGAACGCCTCGCCCGCGACTACGGCACGCCCCCCATCCCCGCCTACGCCGCGGCCGACTTTGACCGCATGCTCGAGGAACAACACCCCGACGTCGTCATCGTCTGCACGCCCGACTACACGCATCACGACTACATCATCCGCGCGCTTGAAGCGGGCTGCGACGTCATCTCCGAAAAGCCGCTCACCACCTCGGCGGAGAACTTCGCCGCCATCGACGACGCCGTGCGCCGCACCGGCCGGTCGGTCCGCACCACCTTCAACTATCGCTGGGGTGCCGGCCCGACCAAGGTCCGCGAACTCATCGCCTCCGGCGCCATCGGCAACGTCAAGCACGTCGACTTCGAATACACCCTCAACACCTCCCACGGCGCCGACTACTTCCGCCGCTGGCACAGCCACAAGCAGTGCTCGGGCGGCCTGCTCGTGCACAAGTCCACCCACCACTTCGACCTCGTCAACTGGTGGATCGACGCCGTCCCCGACACCGTGTTCGCGATGGCCGACCTCGCCTTCTACGGCAAGGCCAACGCCGTCGCCCGCGGACAGGAAAACCTCACCGCCTACCCGCGCTACACCGGAGTGCCCGCCGCCAAGACCGATCCCTTCGGCTTCGACCTCGAGCGCGACCCCACCCTCAAGGGCCTCTACTTCGACGCCGAGGCCGACAGCGGCTACCTGCGCGACCAAAACGTCTTTCGCGACGGTATCGACATTGAGGATACGATGAGCGTCATGGTCCGCTACCGCACCGGCGTCATGATGACCTACTCGCTCAACGCCTTTTGTCCGGGCGAGGGTTACCGCGCCGCCATCACCGGCGACAAGGGCCGCATCGAATACTCCGAGCGCCACCCGTCGCACATCATCACCGGCGACCGCGACATCAAGATGGACGCCGGCAAGTGGTCCGAGCAGCTCGTGTTGCATCCCCATTTCGAACCGCCCCGCGTCATCGCCCTGCCCCAGACCCACGCCCCGCATGGCGGCGGAGACCCGATCATCCAGGAACAGATCTTCTCGCCGCACGCCCCGGAGGAACACCACGGCCGCAACGCCGGCCACGA
>JBDRJH010000309.1:0-3037 GCA_043815125.1 Verrucomicrobiota bacterium | reverse complement strand
GGGCCTTCGCCGGGGAGGTCCCCAATTAGGTAGAGCGTCGCCACCGTATGGCGCTTTCCCTTGGGGGTTTTGAGCCGCAGTGCCACGTGACGGAGTCCCTCTAGCAGCTCCTCGTTGGTCGTGATTTTGTGGAGCTTCCTGCGTGTGCGTTCGGAGAAGGCCTCGACTCCAAACCGCACCCTTGACGCAACGTCAATCTTCCCAAGAAGCTCCAGCCGCGTGTCTGAGCCCGTGTTTGTTTTTCCAAGACGCGAGCAAAGCGCCTCAATCTTGGCAATGTCAGAATGACCGCACCGATCAGGCGCGAACAGCGCAATCGTTTTCGTTGGAGCAGTCATCACCAGATGGCGAATCACCTCGTAGGGCTGCTCACGGTACGGCTTGAGAAATGCGAGATGACAGAAGGCGCACTTGGCCCTGCATCCGCGCGCGATCTCAATTCGGGTCGCTTTATTGGTTCGCAGGTCAACGTATTGCTCGGCCGGGATCCCCGGATACGTCGCCAACTTGCACCCGCTGTCCGACCACACGCCATCAATCCCCGCCGGGTCACCCCCAGACTCCAGACGGCGCAGTACCTCGACGATGCACGCCTCCCCGTCGCCAACGATCGCCGTGTGCCAGTATCCGGCGAGGGGGCGCGGGTTGATCGCAGCCATGCCACCAATGATGATATGCGGACGGCGCTTGCGCGGATCGATCCCCGCGTCGGCCAAGAACCGCAGGAAGGCGTAGAAGTCCCGCCACCAAATCAGCGTTACAAAGAGGTAGTCTGCCTTTTTGGCCGTCACCATATCGGCCTTGGCGATCTCCGCGTCGGGCCACACGGCCTTGACGGCAGAGCACACGAGAGCAAGGCCCATCGTGGTCTCGGCCCCTGCGAACTCAAGCGCGGCGATCTTCAACGACGACGCCCCCCGCGCCTTCAACGATCCGGTGAATGTCTGCCATGACGGTTTTGGCCTGGGCGGCTGGAACGAAAACCGAGGCACGAACCATGTCAGGCTTTTCGTCGATCGTGCCGGCGCCGAGGTCGATCGGACCCGTCGGTGCCGGAAGGTCCACGAGGAGCTCACCCAACCGCAGCGACTCGAACAGCGCCGCATCCGCTGCCTTCACCTCAGCCAGAATGCCGGCAACCCCGTCCGTGAACTCCCCCGCGATCGCCGGGTTGTTCGCCGCGAGGTTCGCCGCCTGCTCATCCGTCGGCGAGAGATCGACGACGCGAACCGGGAAGCTCTCGCCCCCAACCACGACCGCCCCGCCGCTGAACACGGCCCCGCGCTTTCGCAACGCCGCGAGCCTCTGGTGCCCGGCGACCAGGTGGCCGGTTCGCTGGTTCCATACGAGGCCAGAGAGGTCCCCGAATCGCTCCATCGACGCGCCGAGCCCTTTGGCCGCGGCGTCCGAAATCTTGCGCGGGTTGTAGGGTGCGGGGCGGAGGTCGTCGATCGTCTTCAGCTGCCGGCGCTTTGCCATGATCAATCCATGTTGCTCAAGGCGCCGATCGGGCTAGTCGGCCGGGGCTGGCGGCCGGCCCATCAGCGGCCCGCGGCTGCCGAGCAGACCGAGCACCTTCGGATGGCGCTCGATCATCCGGCGCAAGGTCGTGTACCCACACCCCAGAGAGCGGGCCGTTCTGCTCTGGTTCCACCCGCCGGCCTCGAGGGCGTCATACAGAAGGCCCTCTTCGAAATTGCGGACCTTCGCGCGGATCTCCTCCATCGTCATGGGGTCGATATTATACGCGCATCGTGCATGGCACAAGGCCCTGCCGCCGCCATGTGCGAGTAGAAGCAACGATAATCATGTCGATTCCCCCCAGCCCTGGCCGGTGGTCGGGGCCTGCCCCGCGAGCCGCGCCAGGAACCACTCCCGCATCCAGCCGCGCGGCCATGGGAAAAAGTAGCCACGCCACAGGGCGCCGACTGCCTGCTCGACGTCCATCCGCCCGCCCTGGATGTCGAGCAGGTAGGCATCGCGCTCGATCAGCCAACGGCCGCTCAGTCCCACGGGGAGAGGGACGAGGAAATAGAGCAGTGCCGAGCTCACCAACCCCCGCGCCCCATCCTGCTGCCCGACGTGCACCAGCTCGTGGGCCACGATGCCGGCGTGCTTCGGCGCCAACGGGTCAGCGACCGACGACGGGTGGTAGATGGTTGGCGGCCCGAACGGCAGCCGCAGTGTCGTCCGGTAGTCCTCGAAGTCCCGGCGCGTGAGCAGGCGGAGCAGCCAGCCGAGCACGCCCATCAGGCGGCTCTGGCCCTTGGGCACGAAACGCACGACATCGATCATCGCGAAAGCTCCTCCGGTGCGTAGATCGCCCTCATCGCCCACCTGGCTCGGTAGCCGACGGCCGGGCTGCGAAGTCCCCAGAGGGGTCTTTTCCGGCCGCCGGCCCGCCGGGCTGGATTGCCACGTCGGGTTGTTCCTCTTCTGCCGCCCACTGCGGGCAGCAGAATTCCATGAGCGCCGCGGCCATCAGCGAAAGCCCTTTCATGTCAGTCCTCCGATGGTTCTATCACCCGGTTTTTCGGTGACACGGGTGTCGGCCCGATCCGCGGCTCAAGCACCGCGCACCCACGCCGCAAGCGCCCCGCAGACCAGGCGCATGTCGCCGGTGACCACCGGCGGGTGAAGCAGACCAACGTCCTTGATCGACGCCGCGAGCGCGGCGATCCCGTCGTCGTTGCGCCGCCGGTTGCGGGGGATCTTGATCTCGCTGATGGGGACGATCACGGTGTAGCCCAAATCCCCGGCGACCGCCTGGCCGCGACTCGTGACAGACGGAGGCCGCAACGGCCGCCGGGGAAGATTTAATCGGTATGGAGCCCGTCCGTCACGCCCCCACCCTGCCACAAGTCGGCGCCGGGGGCAAGGGTTTTTTCGAGAGTCGGCGGCGCCGCGGCCCCCGGCTGGCACGCCCTCTGCATCACCTGTCCTCGGGTGCCGTCCAGGGGGGCCGGTGCCGAGGAGTCCGGAAATGCGCACGAGGGGGCCGCTACGCTGTTTTACTGGACCAGGCCAGGAGGGATAT
>JBDRJH010000308.1:0-9851 GCA_043815125.1 Verrucomicrobiota bacterium | reverse complement strand
CGGCGGGGAAGGGGTTGGCGCCCGAGGTCGAGGTGCAGAGCACGCTGAGGTCGGGGCGGTCGGCGTGCAGCCGGCGGATCAGCGCCTCGCTGGCCGCGTGGCGGTGGCCGGGGTCGACGATGACGAGTTCGACGGGAATGGCCTTTTGGTCCAGCAGCGCGGCGGCCGCGGCCGGGGTCTCGACCGGGTGGACGCGGTAGCCGTCGGCCGTGAGGATGCCGGCGAGCATCTTGCGCACGACCTCGTCGGCCTCGATCAGCAGCACCGTCTCGCGGCCCTTGGTGGAGGGCAGCGGCGCGAGCGTGCCGGAGAGCGGGGAAACCTCGCCGCGCACTCGCGGGAAGCGCAGGGTGAAGGTGGTGCCGGCGCCGAGCGCGCTGCGCACGCCGATGTGCCCGCCGCTTTGCTGCACGATGCCGTAGACCAGGGCGAGGCCGAGCCCGGTGCCGCGGCCCTCGTCCTTGGTGGTGAAAAACGGTTCGAACAGGTGCGCCTGGGTGTCGGCGTCCATGCCCGAGCCGTTGTCGGCCACGGTGAGTTCGACGCCGGTGCCGCGGGGCCGGTCGCCGGCGCCGCCGCGCTGCGGGGTGCGCAGGCTGGTGCCGAGGGTGACCGCGCCGCCGGGCGCGAGGGCGTCGCGGGCGTTGACGACGAGGTTGATGAGCACTTGTTGCAGCTGGGCCGGGTCGACGCGGATGTTGGCGCCGGCGGCGTCGAGTTGGAGGTGCAGGTGTTTGTCGGGCCCGAGCAGGCGACCGAGGATGTCGGCGTTGTCGCGCACGAGCTGGTCGAGCCGGACGACCTGCGGCGAGAGTGTCTGGCGGCGGCTGAAGGCCAGCAGGCGGCGCACGAGGCTGGTGGCCTTCAGCCCGGCCTGGTGGATCTCGTGGAGCTGGCGCGCGCAGTGTCGGCGCACGGCGGGCTGGCCGGCCATGATCTCGCAGTAGCCGTTGATGACCGAGAGCAGGTTGTTGAAATCGTGGGCGACGCCTCCGGCGAGGCGACCGACGGCCTCGAGACGCTGGGCGTGCAACAGGTCCTCCTGCAGGCGCTGCTTGGCGGTCATGTCGTGGTAGGTGGCCACGAGTTGCGCGGGTCGGCCGCGCGCGGCCGGCAGCAGGCCGACCGTCCAGGAGGCGTAGAGCCGGGAGCCGTCGCTGCGCTTGAGGTGACCCTCGCCCTTGAGCGCGGGGTCGCCGGGCCGGGCGGTCTTGAGCCAGCGGCGGAGCTTGGCGAGGGCGTCGCGTTCGACGTGCAGGAACTGGTGTCCGCGGCCCACCAGGCTGGCGGCGTCGTGCCCGCTCATGGCCTCGAACGCGGCGTTGGCGTGGAGGATGGGCAAACCGCCGCGCCCCGGCTCGTTGGCCAGCAGGAGCACGCCGTCGCCAAGCGCCTCCAGGGCCGCCGCGAGCTGCTCGGTCGGGGGCGGACGGTGTTTGGGCCGGGGTTTGCGGGTGGCGGCGGGCACGGGTTCAGGGGGCCAGCCGTTCGATGATCCAGGAACCGTCTTCCCCGCGGCGATAGCGGAGGCGGTCGTGCAGGCGGTTGCGACGGCCCTGCCAAAACTCGACGCGGTCGGGGATCACGCGATAGCCGCCCCAGTTCGGGGGCAGCGGAACGACCTGGCCGGCGTATTTTTGCTCGCAGGCCTTGAGCGCGTCCTCAAGCGCCGCGCGCCCGGCGACGACCGAGCTTTGCGGCGAGGCCCAGGCCCCGAGCTGGCTGCCTTGCGGCCGGCTGTGAAAGTAGGCGTCGCTCTCCTCGCGGGTGATTTTTGCCACGCGGCCCTCGACGATGACCTGGCGCTCCATGGGCACCCAGGGGAAGGTCAGCGAGGCGTGCGGATTGGCGGCGAGTTCGCGGGCCTTGCGGCTGTCGTAATTGGTGAAAAACGTGAATCCGCGCCCGTCGAGACCCTTGAGCAAGACCACCCGCGAGGAGGGCCGGCCGTCGGCGGTGCAGGTGGACAGCACCATGGCGTTGGGCTCATTGAGTTTGGCGGCCTCGGCTTCCTGGAACCACCGTTCGAACTGCCGGAACGGGTCCTTGGCGAGGTCCGTTTCGAGGAGTCCGGCGAGCGTGTAGTCTTTGCGTAGGTCGGCCAGTGGCATGGTGGATTTACCCTAGGTATGGGGACGGTGGTCCGGAGTGTCAAAAGACAAGCTGCCGCCAAAAACCGCCCGGGCAAGTTTGCGGAAGTTTTCCGTCCTCGCCTGCCGGGCCGGCGGCCTGCTTGGCTTCGCGCATGACGCCCGCCGACCACATCGACGCCCACGCCGGCGACCTGCTCAAGACGCTCCGGGATCTGGTTCGCGTGCCGACGGTCAACCCCCCGGGCGTCGACTACGACGGCGTCACGCGGCTGCTGGTCTCCCGGCTCAAGCAGGCGGGCCTGCGCGCCCGCCGCGTGCGCATCCCGGCCGCGCTCGCGGCGAAACACCTGTCCGCGGAGGACCGCCGGCATCCGCGCTACAACGTGCTGGGTTTCCTGCCGGTGCGCGGCGCGAAAAAGACCGTCCATTTCAACGCCCATTACGACGTCGTTCCCGTATCCGGAAAATGGCGACACGGCGATCCGTTCTCCGGCGAGGTGGAGCGGGGCTGGATCTATGGGCGCGGCACGGCCGACATGAAGGGATCGATCGCCTCGCTGCTGACCGCGCTGGGCGCTTTGCGTGCGACCGGCGTCGCGCCGCTGATGAACGTCGAGGTGTCCTTCACCGCCGACGAGGAGACCGACTCGGCGCTCGGCGCGGAGTGGCTCGTGAAGCACGCCCCGATCAAGCCCGACTACGCCGTCGTCATGGAGGGCGGCGAGGGCGCCGAGGTCTGCTGCGGTCACAACGGCGTCGTCTGGCTCGAGGTCACCGTGCACGGCAAGGCCGCCCACGGCAGCCTGCCGCACCTCGGCGTCAACGCCCTCGAGAAAATGTCCGCGCTGATCATGGCGCTCGAGGAGCACAAGCGCGAGCTGGCGTCCCGCGTCTTCATCACCCCGGCCGGCGACGAGATGCGCCCCACGCTCAACCTCGGCGGCGTGTTCGCCTCAGGCGAGGGCGGCAAGATCAACACCGTGCCCGCGCTCGCCCGCTTCTCCATCGACCGCCGGGTGCTGCCCGTCGAGACCGCCGCCGCGGCCGAGCGCGAGCTGCGCGCCTTCCTCGCCGCCGCCGCGCGCCGGATCCCCGGCTGCCGCATCACGGTGGCCAAGGTCTCCGAAAACCACCCCTGCTACACGCCGCCCGAACATCCGTTCTTCGCCGCGATGGCGGAGTGCGTGGGCACCGTGCGTCGCCGGCCGACCCGGTTCGACGTGTCGCGCGGGTTCAACGACATGCACTTCTTCTCGCACGTGCTCAAAATCCCGACGCTCGGCTACGGTCCCGGTGGGGACAACTGTCACGCCGTCGACGAGCGCGCCGCCGTTAAAGAGCTGCTCGCCTCGGCCAAGATCTACGCGCGGCTCCTGACGACCTTCGCGGGCTGACCGGGTGTCAGCACAAAACCGACCCGTGCAGGACACTGCCGACGCCCGCGGGCATTCGCCCTTGTTTCAACGTGTGGCGCCCGGCACGCTCGCGGCACCATTTATCCATGAAAATCAACGCCACCCTCACCCCGGCCAAGCTGCAAAAAAACGTGGACCGCGTGTTCGAGCTCGCGGGTCAAAAGATCAACCTGATCGACCGATCCTGGGACTCCGCCAACGGCACGCCCGTCTTCACCGTGAAGGGCCAATACACCTCGCGCGGCTGGACCGAGTGGACCCAGGGCTTCCAGTTCGGCATGGCGTTCCTCCAGTATGACGCCACCGGCGACGAGTCCTTCCTCAAGCTCGGCCGCGACAAGACCCTCAAATACATGGCCTCGCACGTCTCCCACATCGGCGTGCACGACCACGGCTTCAACAACGTCTCCACCTACGGCAACCTCCGGCGCCTCATGTTCGAGGGCCAGATCCCCTACAACCAGGATGAGCTCAACTACGCCGAGCTCGCGCTCAAGGTCTCCGGCGCCGTGCAGGCTTCCCGCCATGCCACCACCAACCAGACCGCCCCCTGGTCCCCCGTGAGGGGCTCCCCCGGCGTCGTGCCCTCCGGCTACGTCTACTCCTTCAACGGCCCCCAGTCCCTCTTCGCCGACACCATCCGCTCCATGCGCGCCCTCGTGCTCGCGCACCAGCTCGGCCACGTGCTCATGGGCGAGGGCGACAAGCCCATCAACCTCCTCCACCGCGCCATCGAGCACGCCGCCACCACCGCGCGTTACAACGTGTTCTTCGGTCAGGGACGCGACAGCTACGACGTCCGCGGCCGCGTCGCCCACGAGTCCGTCTTCAATCGCAACGACGGCCAGTTCCGCTGCCCCTCCTCGCAACAAGGCTACTCGCCCTTCACCACCTGGACCCGCGGCGCCGCCTGGATCATCGCCGGCTACGCCGAGCAGCTCGAGTTCCTCGACACCGTCAAGGGCAAGGACCTCGACGCCGTCGGCGGACGCCGCGCCGTCACCAACCTCTTCCTCGAGACCGCCCGCGCCACCGCCGACTACTACATCGACGGCTACACCGCCCTCGACGGCATCCCCTACTGGGACAGCGCCGCGCTCAACTGGGCCGCCATGGGCGACATCACCAAGAAGCCCGCCGACCCCTTCAACCCCCACGAACCCGTCGACAGCTCCGCCGCCGCCATCGCCGCCCAAGGCCTCATCCGCCTCGGCCTCTGGCTCCAGGACAACGGCGAGCCCAAGGCCGGCAAACGCTACTACCAGGCCGGCCTCACCGTCGCCCAGTCGCTCTTCTCCGACGCCTACCTCTCGACCGACCCGAAGCATCAGGGTCTGCTCCTCCACAGCGTTTACCACCGCCCCAACGGCTGGGACCACATCCCCAAGGGCCAAAAGGTCCCCTGCGGCGAGTCCTCCATGTGGGGCGACTACCACGCCATGGAACTCGCGCTCCTCATCAAGCGCATCGGCGAAAAGAGCTACTACACGTTCTTCTAAAACCTAAAAAAAAGAGGGTCCCGCGGGACCCTCTTTTTTTGGCTCGGGCGTGTGAACCCACACTCACTCGGCCTTGCGACGATAGGTGAAGTTCGGGGTGCCTGTGATCGGTTCCGAGCGATAGTATTCGACGCCGCTGTCCGTCAGCAGCAGCCGTCCCTTGAAGTCCGCGGGCAGGTTCGTGATCGTGACCTCGTCGATGTGCTGACCCAGGACCACGCACGAGCCCAGTTTGAAGGTATGGGTTTGGCCGACCCCGCTCGCGTTGAACTTTACCGTGACCTCGCAGCCATCGCGGGCGAAGTCCCCCGCGAAGTTCACGCCCAGTTGCCGGTCCTTCGGGCCGGTCCAACCCAGATCCGTCGTCCGGCGGCCCGCGAGCAGGAAGCCCCCCTCCGCCTCCACATAAGGGATCGTGGTCTCCACGCTTGCTCGGCCCTCCCGGCTGGCCACCCGGATGATCCCCAGCGGCTTGGCGCTGAGCTCGATCTTTCGCCCCATGTAAATCCGCGGCTGACTGATATCCGCGCTGTCGGGCAACCGATCAACGCTGACCGCGACCGGTCCCGTCTCTGGAATCAGGCCGGCCAGTCCCGCGTGGGCGGCCTGCTTGTCCTCTTCGGAAAGTCCCGCGGTATGTGTCAGCGCCACGAGCGCGGCGACATCGCGCGCCTTGATCGCCGTATCCACGGCCGCGGCCAAATCCTGCGGACTTGCTGGCACCGTCGCGGCACGGATTGCTCCCGTCATCAGAACCACCAAGGCAGCCATGATCGTTAGCAAACATTTCATGGGCGCAGCGTTTTTTAATCCGGCCTACTGTCAATTCCCGACCCGGGCTACTCCGCCCCCCCCGGCAAGTTTGTCACTTAATAAGTGACAAACTCCGTCTCACGGTTCCTCGCCGGAGGCGGTGGTTTTGCCGTTTGCGCCCGCGCCTTCGCCCACGCCGGCCGCCACCAGCGCCGCCAGTTCTGCGCGCACTTCCGGGTTCGCGAGAAACGCCACCAACTCGCCCGCCGCGTTCTCGCCAAAGCCCGCCTCGGTCAACGCCGCCACGTCCACCGCCGGCAACGCCGCCCAGTCCGGCGCCACCCGTGCCAACACCTCCGCGCGCGCGGCGCCCACGCCGGGCAAACCCAGTGCGCGCAACACCGCCGGCCACCCCGCCGCGCGACTCACCCCGATGGACGCCGCCAGCCGCGTCGCCGACTTTTCGCCCAACCCCGGCAACTGCGCCAGAGCCGCCGCGTCCAACGCATACAAGTCCGCCGGCGACCTCACTAACCCGTGCTCCACCAGCAGTTCCACCGTCGCCGGCCCCAGCCCCCGGATGTTCACGCCCGCCTTCGACGCAAAATACTCCACCCGCGCCGCCGCCTGAGCCGGACAACTCCGCCGCGGGCAACGCAACGCCGCCCCCTCCGTCGCCAGCTCCGCCGCGCAGGCCGGGCACGCTGTCGGCGGGGTGTAGACCCGTGCGTCCGCCACCCGCCGCGACCGGTCCACCTCCACGATCTCCGGGATGATCTCGCCCGCCTTCGCGACCCACACCGTGTCGCCGAGCCGCAGGTCGAGCGCCGCGATCCCGGCCGCGTTGTGCAACGACGCCCGCGCCACCACCGACCCCGCCAACCGCACCGGCTCCAGCTCCGCCACCGGCGTCAACACCCCCGTGCGGCCGACTTGCCATGTGATCGCCGCCAGCCGCGTCGCCGCGCGCTCCGCCGGAAACTTGCGCGCCACCGCCCAGCGCGGCGCCGCCGGACCCGTGCCCAACCGCTCCTGGTCGGCCACGCGCTCCAGCTTCACCACCACGCCGTCGGTCGGCACGCCCAGCGCCGCCCGCTCCCGTCGCATCGCCTCGACCTGCTCCAACAATGCCGTCCAGCCCGTCGCCAGCCGCGCGCCCTCCACGCCCGGCAATCCCCACCGCGCCAAACGTTCGCCGAACGCCGTCAGCGTCTCCGGTCGCGTCGCCGTCGGCTCCCACGCGCCCCAGCCGTAGCAAACCAACGACAACCGTCGCCCCGCGTTGGTCGCCGGGTCGAGCGCCTTCACGCTGCCCGCCGCCAGATTGCGTGGATTCGCGAACAACGCCTCGCCCGCCGCCGCGCGTTCGCGGTTGATGCGCGCAAACTCCGCCTCGCTGATAAAAATCTCCCCGCGCACCTCGACCAGCCCCGGCGCCCCGCCGGCTTCGGTCCCCGCCAGCGTCTCCGGCGGCGCGCACAACGCGCGCACGTTGGCCGTGATGTCGTCGCCCTCCGTGCCGTCGCCGCGCGTGACCGCCCGCGCGAGGCGTCCGTCCACATAGACCAGGCTCACCGCGACGCCGTCGAACTTCGGCTCGATCCGGTAAACCGCGTCGCCATGGCCGAGCGCGCCGGCCGCGCGGGCGTGAAACGCCGCCAGCTCCGCGTCCGAGACGGCCTTGTCCAGACCCGGCATCGGCGCGCCGTGGCGATGCTTGGCAAAGCCCTCGGCGCGGTCGTCGCCGACCGTTTCCGCCGGCTTGTCGCCGAAATTTGGATACATCGCCTCCAGCCTTCGCAGCTCGGCCTTGAGCGCGTCGTAGGCCGCGTCGCTGATCTCCGGCGCGGCCTGCCGGTAATACAGCTCGTCGTGCCGGGCCAGCTCGCGCCGCAGCAGGTCGATGCGCGCGTGGTCCGCCGGGTTGGCGAACAGCGCGGCGCCGAGGAGCAGCGCGAGCGCGGCGAGTGTTGACCGAAATTTTCGGGCGGTGCGGTGCTTCATGCCGCCCGGCGCTGCATAAATCCGGCCAAAGCCCCGCGGAGTTCAGAACGACAGTTCGCCGTAGGTGAGCTTCTCCTGCATGATGGCGCTGGCGCGTTCGAAGATCTCGGGCAGCGCGGCCGTGAGCACCTCGGACCCGAGGCCCCACTCGGCCAGCAGCGGCGCGTTCAGCTCGAAGAGAAAGCCGTCCTCGCCCGCGCCCGGCCCCATCGAGGTGGCCAGGAACTTGCCGGCATGAACGTGCACCAGCAGCGGCAGGGCGTCCGCCGGGCAGTCGGGGCGCGGCGGGTTGTGCTCGGCGGCGGCGACCAGCACGGCGGGGAAGTTCCAGCCGCGCAGCAGCCGCGCGCCGACCTCGGCGTGGGTGTAGCCGAGCACGCGCCGCTCGGCCTCCAGCCAGGTGACGCCGTCCTCTTGCTGACGGCGGCGGACCTCCGCGAAACAGGTGGAGCAGGCGTTGGCCACGGCCAGCTTGCCGATCTCATGCACGAGGCCGGCGGTGTAGGCCACCGCGGACTCGACGCGCCCGGTGCGCTCGGCGAGCAGCTCGGCGGCGACCGCCGTGACCAGCGAGCGCCGGCAAAAATCGCCCGGCTCCCAGCCGAAGCCCTCGACCGGGGTGTTCATCCAACGGCCGGTCAGGGCCAGCGCCGCCAGCCGGTAGACCTCGCGCTGGCCCAGGCGCAGGATCGCCTCCTCCAGGTTGTCGGCGCGGCCGTGCCCGGCGGAGAAATAGGCCGAGTTGGCCAGCCGCAGCGTCGAGGCCGCCAGCGCGGTGTCGAGCCGGATGACCTGCTCGAACTCTTGGGTCGAGCTGTCCGCCGAGGAGAGCACGCGCAGGATGCGCGGCATCAGCACCGGCGCGGAGGGCAGGTCAAGCGCCTGCGAACAAACTTCGGCGATGGAGGGGGGCATGGGGATGTATTGGGAAAATGGATGCGGACGGTCACGCCACCGGCAGCGTGCCGGGGTCTAGGATCAGCGCGATGTTGCCGTCGCCGAGGATGGCGCCGCCGGCCACGCCGGGCAGGCTGGCGAGGAAGGCGCCGAGGTTTTTGACGACGACCTCCTGCTTGCCCACCAGCTCGTCGACCAGCAGCGCGGTCACCCGGTCCTGCACGCCGAGGATCACGAGGATGCCGTCCTCCGGGCGCTCGATCGCCCCCGGCACGCGGAACTGCCGGTGCAGGCGACGCAGCGGGATGATATGACCGCGGTGGTCGAACACCTCGCCGGTGCCGTGCACGCGGGCGAGGTTCTCGGACGAGGGGCGCAGCGCCATCTGCACGCTGGTGCTCGGCAGGATGAAGCGGTCGGCGCCGACGCGCACGATCAGGCCGTCGATGATCGCGGTGGTCAGCGGAAGGAGGATGCGGAACGTGGTGCCGCGGCCGAGCTCGGTCTCGATGTCGACCTTGCCGCGCAGCCGCTCGATGTTGCGCTTCACCACGTCCATGCCCACGCCGCGTCCGGAGACCGCGGTGACTTTCTCGGCGGTGGAGAAGCCGGGGGCGAAGATGAGCTGGAGCACCTCGTCGCGGGAGAGGGCGGCCCCGGGCTCGACGATGCCGCGCTCGACGGCCTTGCGCAGGATGCGGTCGGCGTCGATGCCGCGGCCGTCGTCGGCCAGTTCGATGACGATACTCGAGCCTTGGTTGTAGGCCTTGAGGCTGAGCTGGCCCTGCTCGGGCTTGCCGGCGGCCACGCGGTCGGCGGTGGACTCGAGGCCATGGTCGAGCGAGTTGCGCACCATGTGGACGAGCGGATCGGCGATCTCCTCGACGACGGTGCGGTCGACCTCGGTGTCTTCGCCCGCGGTGTGGAAGGCGACCTTTTTGCCAAAGTCGCGCGAGAGGTCGCGGGCCAGCCGCTCCATCTTTTGGAAGGTCGGCTTGATCGGCATCAGGCGCAGCGACATGGCGTTGAGTTGAAGCTCCTTGGTGATGCGGCCGAGCTGGGCGATGTTGCGCGCCAGCGGCGTGTCCTGGTCGGCCGATGCGCGGGCCGACTCGGTGATCTGGCTTTGCACGATCACCAGCTCGCCGACGACGTTCATCATCGCGTCGAGCTTCTCGGTGTTCACGCGC
>JBDRJH010000307.1:0-9566 GCA_043815125.1 Verrucomicrobiota bacterium | reverse complement strand
AACAAAACCAACCTTCGGCGACATTCTTTCAATATTGTTCATATAAAATAAACAGATGCCAACTGTCCTTACCCTAGACAAAAGCCTCTCCATACTTGAGACCATCGTACGCACCCCCGGAGGCATCGGCACCCGCGCTCTCGCCAAGCAGTTCGGGCTCAATGTGGCGACCGTCCACAACATCGCCATGACCTTCGTCCACCGCGGCTACCTGCGGCAGGACGAACACACGCGTCACTTCCACGCCGGCTTGCGCCTGCACCTGCTCGGCCGTGCGCCCGCCTCGCGCCAGCCGCTCGTCTCGGCCGCGCGCCGCGTCGTGCAACAACTCTCCGCCGACCTCAACGAATCCGCCATGTTCGTCGTCTTCGAAGGCGGACACCGCTTCACCAACCTCGCCTTCGCCCCCAGTCGCCAAGCGCTGCGCGTGCAGGAGCCCGAGGAGATGGGCGCGTTCGCCCACTGCACCGCCGCCGGCAAGGTCCTACTCGCCCAGCTCGACGAGGCCCGTCTCACCACCTTCCTCGCCGACCACGCGCTCGAGCGCCACACGTCCTCCACCATCACCACCCGCGCCGAACTCGATCGCGAACTCAACCGCGCGCGCGTCCAGGGCTACGCCCAGTCCCGCGACGAACTTTGCGAGGGCATCAGCGCCTACGCCGTGCCCATCCGCGATCCTTGGGGCGCCGCCTTCGCCGCCATCGGCGCCAGCGCCCCGTCCGTGCGCATGCAAAAGGCCGAGACGATCAAAACCACCCTCGACGGACTCCGCGCCGCCGCCGCCGAGATCGAAACCTTCCTCGCCAAAACCGACTCCGCCGCCCCCGCAGCCCGATGAAAAATCTCAATCTCGAAGTCAGCCTCAAGCCTTACTACGGCCTCGATGCCGCCGCGACCCGCGCCGCCTGCGACGCCGCCCTACGCCAATGGGCCCCGCTCGTCGCCCGCACCGAATCCGTCTCCGTGATGTTCTGGTCCGCCGACGGATCCGAGATCCTCGACTACGCCGGCGACCTCGACGCCGAGTTCGAGTGGGCCCGCTTCATCGGCAACGCCAACGCCCACATCCACCCCGCGATCCCCGCCGATCCCGAGGGCAAAAGCCTTCACGCCCGCGCCCATCTTTACCGCGACGACGCCCGCCCCCTCACCTACCGCCGCTTCGCCGCCATCATCCGCGCCTGGCGCGAGGCCGTCGCCGCCGTAGGCAAAAAACCCCGGCTCGGCATCACCTTCGATCCCGGCGGCGAGTTCTCACCCTCGTCCTTCAAATACGAACGCCACCGCGAGATCTGCCTGGCCGACACCATGGGCAAGGCCAGCTTCGCCTGCTGCTACGGGATCCTGAACGCGGATACACGCCGCTACGCTGGATTCCCCGACGGCATCCCGCAGGGCACCGGCATCGGCACGTTCCTCGGCCGCCAGTTCAAGCTGCTCGCCCGCGACCTCGGGCTCGACTTCATCTGGCTCTCCAACGGATTCGGATTCGGCATGGAAACATGGAAGACCGGCGGCCCGCTCTTCGACGGAGAGACGTTTTCCCCCGAGGCGGCCCCCGCCACGCGCGACAAGATCCTCGGTTTCTGGCGCGACTTTCGCCGCGAGTGCCCCGACCTCGGCATCATGACCCGCGGCACCAACCTTGGCACCGGCACCGACCTCTCCAGCGACGCCACGCCGCTGCGCGAACTCTACTCTGGCGGCTTCGATTTCGCCCCCCCGCCCAACTCCCCCTGGGCCGCTCTCAACGGCGATTTCGGCATCGAACTGGCCGGCTACATGAGCCGGATCGTGGAACTCCCGCCCGGACAACAGGCGCTCTACCGCTTCTACATCCACGATCCGTGGTGGCTCAACAGCCCGTGGCTCGACCGCTACGAGCGCCAGCCGCATGACATCTACCTGCCGTTGTCCATCGCCCGCATCGACGACACCGGCCGCACCGAGCCGCCCGAAAAACTCTCCCTCCTCACACTCGACGACTCCTACGGCCGGATGCCCGACACCGTGCCCAACGAGGTCAACCCGCACCTCCTGCGTGCTTGGGACGAACGCCCCGACGCCGCGGGTCCCGTCGTCTGGCTGTATCCGTTCGACGAGTTGCACGACGCGATGTTCGGCGAACAACCCGCCCCCGAGCGACTGTTCCACACCGACTGGTTCGCCCGCGAGGCGCTCAACGGCGGTGTGCCGCTCAACACCGTTGTCGGCACCCGCGCCTGGCGCGCCCTCGGCAAACGTATCCATGATATCTTCGCCGACCGCATCATCATCACTCCGGCCCCCTTCGATCCCTCCGGCGAGGACCGCCTGCTCGCCTGGGCCGACGCCGGCGGCCGGCTCCTCGTTTACGGCCCGCTCGACCGGGCGCCTCGCCTGCGCGAACGCCTCGGCCTGCGCGCCGCCGCGCCCATGCACGGAGAACTCACCGTCAGCTCCAGCCTGCCCGCGAGCGACACCGTCGCCCAAGCGGGCGCCACCCGTTATTTCCATCAAAACGTCATGTGCGGCGGCCCCCTCACCGAGAGCTTGGCAACGACCGGTGCCGCCACCGTGACGGCTCGCGACACCGCCGGCGAAACCCGCGCGCTCCACGCCCGGACCGGCTCCATCGATTGGCTGCGCGGCCCGCTGCCCATGCGCCTGCCCAAGCAGGAACACCTGCCGTTGCGCGATGATCCCGCCGCAACCTTCCCCTTCGGCTCACTCCTGCGTCACGTGCTCGCCCGCCATGGCTGGCGCATCGGCTTCACCGCGCAAACCCAGAGCCAACGCCACCCCGTCGTCACGCTGCATCGCCAGACCAACGGCTGGTTTTTCTCCAGCTACCTGCCCGACACCACCGTCGAACTCGCCCTCGCAACGCCCTTTGGCGCCCCGCTGTTGCTTGGCATGGAAACCTGGATACGCGACAACGCCTCCACCTACCGGCTCCTCCGCGCCAACCGCCACGAATGCCGCGTCTTTGTCCAGCAAACCGACGGCTGGCTCAAATACATCGAGGAACTGCCCGGCCAGGTCGGCGTCACCCGTCGCTCTTGGGTCCACGGACTCAAGGATGCCACCGTGCGCTTTTTCCCGCCCAGCAGCCCCGGTCCCGTCACGTTTTTCCTCAATCCCTCCTGGCCCCTGGTCACCGGTGAAACGGTGCCCCTGCGGGAGATCGCCACACCGCACGGCCCGATGCTCGAAACCATCGAACCGGTCACCGGCACCATCCTCATCTCCTGGTAAACGCCCGCCTCCTTTTCCCCCATGACCACTGCAATCACACCCGCCACCTCTCCCGCACCACGCATCGCCCGCCTCCGTCCGCTGACCGCCCGCGCCGGCCTCGTCGGCATCGGCCACCACGTTTACTGGCCGCAGTTCGACGGACTGCTCGACGAGATGAAACGCAAACAGTCGCACGTCGCCGGCCTCATCGAGGCCCACGGCGTCACTGTCGCCGACTTCGGCATGCTCGACACCGCGCAGGCCGCCTACGACGCCGTGCCGAAAATCAAGGCCGCCGACATCGACATCCTCTTTGTCGATATGGTGACCTACGGCACGTCCTCCACCTTCGGCATCCTCTGCCGCGAGTTGAACATCCCCATCGTGCTCGTCGCCATCCAGCCGCTCGCCGCGATGGACTACCCGAACGGCACCACGTTCATGCAGCTCTGCAACGACGACTTCTGCTCCGTGCCCGAGTTCACCGGCGTCGCCGCGCGCTTCGGCCGCAAGCCCCCGCCCGTCATCCTCGGACACGAGACCGGCGACCCGATCGTCGAACGCGAACTCAAGGCCTGGTGCGGCATCGCCAAGGTTCTCCACTCCCTGCGCAAGGCCCGCATCGGCCTCATGGGCCACGTGCTCGAGTCCATGCTCGACATGCACACCGACCCCACCGCGATCACCGCCGCCTTCGGCTCCCACGTCGTGCTCGTCGAGCCCGGCGACATCCACAAACACTACCGCGACCCCGCCGCCGCCGAGGTCGAACGCTGGAAAAAACAGATCCTCGAATTCTTCGATACCCCCGACCCGCGCAGCGATCCGCTCACCGAAAAACTCACCGACCGCGACCTCGACACCGCTGCCCGCGCCGCCGTCGCCCTCGAAGGCCTGATCGAAGAAAAACGCCTCGATGGCTTCGCCTACTACTACGAAGGCGAGCCCGGCAGTGAACTGCGCACGCTCGTCACCAACCTTATCGTCGGTAACTCGCTGCTCACCGGAGCCGGATTTCCCATGTGCGGTGAGTTCGATATCAAGACCTGCATCGCCATGATGATCATGGACCGCCTCGACATCGGCGGAAGCTTCGCCGAATTCCACCCGGTCGATTTCGCCATGGACAGCGTGCTCGTCGGCCACGACGGCCCGCACCACATCAACATCGCCGCCAACAAACCCGTCATCCGCAGTCTCAAAAAATACCACGGCAAACCCGGCAGCGGCGCCGGCGTGGAGTTCCAGATCAAAGAAGGCCCGATCACCATGCTCTCCATCGGCCAGAAAGCCGACGGCAAGTTCAAGTTCGTCATCGCCGAAGGCGAGTCCGCCGCGCGCCCGATTCCGCCCACCGGCAACACCAACACCCACGGCATCTTTAAGCCCAACGTCCGCACCTTCCTCAAGCGCTGGGTCGCCGAGGGTCCGACGCACCACTTCGCCTTGGGCATCGGCCACCACGCCGCCGAGCTCGTCGAGATCGCCAAAATTCTCAACCTCGACTACGCCGTCGTTACCCCGTTCGAAAACGAACTCTGACCGCACCGATCATCTCGGGCCTGAGCCACGGGGTCGAATAACTTCATTTGAAATGCTCAAGGGCACTGAGAGAGCGTAAGCATCACTTAAAAGATTAGATCATCAACGTTGGACAGTCGGATCGGCCCTTATCGCCTCAAGCGCCCGCCACCAAACTTCGCCCATTCTTTCCATCGCCTTTGGCAATGGGTGCACACCATCGTCCTGCAGATCTTTAGAACCGACTACCGACGTAGCTACGTTGACCAGGCACACATCCCATCCCTGCCGGGTGCGAGATTCGACCATGCTGGCAAGTAAACCATTAAACGCTGCCACACGCGTCCCCACATCCATGGGAATATCATGACCCCAGGATTTCAAACCCGGTAGGATTGTGGGTAAGGTCCCAACTAGAAGGCGTGGTTTGCTCGCCGCGCTTAATATCCCGTCCCACAATCGGTTCATTTCCTCCGCCGCACGCTTCGGATCGTCAAAATACAGATTATTCGTCCCGACCAGTAGCAACACACAATCCGGTTGGGTGGTCGCGACGACTTCTGCGATCCCTACGCAAGACGAATACGCGTTCGCATACCCCTGCCTTAGTTCCTCGATTCGGAACCCCGGATGGCCCTCATGATTGGGAAAACGCATGCCCTCGGAGTTCCCAATGCGACTGCCAACAAACTCGAAATTCCAGCCGGCCTCCAGCAAGCGCCTCTCCAGCGCGCCTCTATAGCCCCCGGGCTTGTCCGGAGAACCATGAGTAATGGAATCTCCCAGCGGGAGCAGTCGCAACGACCGGTCGTTGCGCAAGCACATCGTTGGTTTCATCAACCGTTCGCCACGCAAAACTCCACCAACTCCTCCAGCGACACCTGAGCAAGGCATACGCGTGTATCTGCGCCGCCGTAGTAGATGTTCAATGTCCCGTCCGGCATAACCACCGCACCATTGGTAAAGACAACATTGGGGACCTGCCCCAAGCACTCGTATATCGTCTCCGGCTGCAGTATGAATTGACGCGGCGCCGCGATCACGCGCTCCGGATGCTCCAGGTCGAGCAGCATCACACCGAGGTAATAGTTTTCCGTCGCGCAGTTTTTCGCCGTGGCATGATAGACACAAAGCCAGCCCCGGTCCGTTTTGATTGGGATCGCTCCCGCACCGGCCTTTTCGCGGCTCCACGGCACGTCAGGCAACGCCAAGGGACGCGACTGTCCCCAGTGGAGCAAATCCGGTGAATAGCTGATCCATATCCGTCCCTTGCCGTCGATGTTCTGCGGACGCTCCAAGCGCGCGTAGCGTCCGCCGATTTTCTCGGGGAAAAGCGCGGCGTTACGATTGGACGGCACGGACAGCTCGCCCACCGCCTCGAACCGGCGAAAATCCGGTGTGCGTGCGATGCCGATGCAGCTTCCAAGCCCTCCCAGCCAGCTTGCATGGGTAACGTAAAACCACCCCTCAAGCTCCGTGATGCGCATATCAAAACGATTTTCCAACCACCGGGTTTCCGTATCGCGCAGCGGATAGTTGATCGGCTCCCGCTCGATCTCGAAGCACACGCCGTCCTCACTCGTCGCGACGTAAAACGCGTTGTCCCGAGCCAGATCCTCCGTGCGCAGAAGAAGCAGCACGCGATCCTTGAACCAGACCGCTCCGCAATTGAACACCGAGGAGCAGGGCACCGGCATGGCACCGGGAGGGATGATCGGGTTTTCCGGATGCCGTTGCAGGATGCCCTGCTGATAAGCCGGTGCGGGAGATAGCCGGTATGTTTGTAGTGTTTCCATGAATACTTAGGTGGACGGCGGCGCCAGCGTTTCGCCCGGCGCCCATTCGGCGTCGAACTGGATGCTGATCGGCAATCCGTCGGGATACGCCTGACAACGTTGCACGACCTCTGGGACGAGGCCGCCCACCTTGTCCATCGGCATGACGAGGCCCGTCAAAAGATGGCCATCGTTTGTGTTCCCGTATTCCTCAACGCCATAAGAGACGACACTCACGTCATCGGGAACGCGCAGGCCGGCATCTTCGAGCTGGGCGATCACTTCGCGGGCGACGGCATTGGCAACGCAGACAATGGCGGTAGGCCTCGGCTTTGCCTCAAAAATCTCCCGACACCCCCGCCGCACGGCGTCAGCCAGTGAATGGGTGCGCCAGTCGCGCTCCACCAAACTTACCGGCCCGCCCGCGATCTCGCGATGCTCACGGGCCAAGTAAAGCCAAGAGGCGAAGCGTGTGCCATGCGCCGACCTCGCCAGCCAGTCCGCGCCGCTAACCTCCAAGTCAAACTCCTCATCGGGGACAAGAAACGGCGCATGTTTGTCGAAGACGCCGAACCATCCGATGCGCCGGTGCCCCGCAGCGCGCAAGCGGTCCACGGCCAGCGTCGCCGCGCGTGCTTCATTGAAGAATACCGAGTTTACACCTCGCTGAAAATCATGGCCCACGGTGTAGATCACGGGGGCGACCTTACGCAGCGCCTCGATCCAACGAGTCGGATAGGGTTCGCTCAAAATCACGCCATGCACGCGCGGTGAGCGCTCAAGGAATGCGATCATCTCGGCCAACGACGAGAACGACTCCGCCAGAACCTCGCCCTCAGTCTGGGCAAGCGTGCGTTCGAGCCCCGAAACCATGTCGTTACGATAGGGCACCGTGTCGCCGCGATCGAGCGTTCCGATTGTCGGACAGAGCAATCTCAGTCGATGCTCGTCGCCCCTCGCCATTTTAACGAAGGGTGGAAATAATCGCTCGCGCGACGAGAGGTAACCAACCTCTTCGGCTTTGCTGCGCACAAGCCGCCTCATCTCATCGCTGATGCGACCGATTCCGCGCAGGGACTTGGAAACCGTCATCGGGGTGACCCCGAGTTCGTCGGCAATGGTTTTGAGCGTTGGACGCATGGCAGGGCGCTGAGATCGTGAAGTTCCCATGATCTGGTCAACATACACTGATCAATTCATTGCAAGCCAGAGCTGAGCATGAAGAGCTAGAGCGCTCCCGCTTTCAGAATGATGTCATCCACATCGAATGTCCGCGCGGAGCCGGCGTTTCCGATAATGATCACATCCGCTTGATTAAAGGCCCCCGCCCCCACGCAGGCTACAGGCACATCTTGAATCAGTGTCTTGGTATCTTCATTTTTTGTATCCAACTGATTGATACTAATTTTCCCGACCAGCTCACCGTTCCGCTGCCCATCCAGACGAATGCCGGACACAACGACCTCATACCACTGGCCTTTGCGCCAAGGTGAGTCGGACACCTCTCCGAATTGCATTTTCCCCCAGCTTTCACCGCCGGTGGACACTTCGACAAAATTATCCTCCCACCCGTCCTTGGTTCCTCCATTAAAGCGCACACTGAGACCGTTCACTCCCCCCGACTGGCCGAGCACGATCTGTGACATAATATATGAGTCATTCTCGGCCATCACCCGCAGCTTGAAGCGCAGTTCCCATGCGTGGTATTTTCGTCCGACCCCGGCGGGTGATTCGAGAGCGAGTCTGTAGCTGGCTTCACTCGAAAAACGCACCCCGTTTCCTTCATAACCCGCCGCCGTGAGAACCCGGGGCACGGAGCCGTCTCCATAATGGTGTTCCCATCCAGGCATCTGGTCCAGCGGCGGGCCGTCGGACACGGAGGAAAACGACTCATGGATTATTTTTATCGGTTCAGAGGCCCGCATCGGTGCGGCACCGATAAGAAGAACTAAAGAGAGTAGTGTTACCGTTTTCATAAATGAGAATTTCAACGAAGGGCTTGGTGTGAACGACGACGGAGAACGGCGAATCCCAGAATAGATGCGCCGGCCAGAATCGCCGCGGACGAGGGCTCGGGAATGGCGGTGCCGATGCGGATGTCGCTGACATCGAAGGCGCGGGCACTGCCGCTGTTTTTCAGCTGAACAGTATTGGCTGTGTTGAATGCCCCGCCGGTGGTTCCCGTTCCCGCAATGGACGTATTCTGGATCAGATAAGACGAGTTGGTCTGATCATACACCGAAAGGGTCCCCGTCACATTCTGGCCGATGCCAGTCGTCAAAAGAGAAAAGTTGATGGTTACCTCATACCAATCCCCCGACACCCATGCCGAGTTCGCCAACGAACTTCCCAAGCCCACGTTACTCCAAGAGACGCCGGTGCCGGAGGACACTCTGATCGAGTTGTCCGTGGAAGCATTTGAGGTGCCTCCATTGAACTCAACGACCAGACCGTTCACTCCTCCGGTCTGCCCGATCATGATTTGGGTGTATTGGTAAGCATCGGCACCGGAGCTCCCCCGGAAATTGAATTTAAACTCCAGCGGCCCATCTGCTGCGGTCAGCGCATTCCCTCCCGACAAAGTCAGCGCATAAGATTCGCCGTTGGATGGAATCCGGGCTCCCTTGGAGTCTCCGTATCCAAATTCGGTGGAAACGGACGCGGTGTTGGCTCCGGTTCCGCCAGACCAGCCGGAAACCGTCGTCAAAAGAGTGCCATCCGTGGTTACGGAGGAAAAATTATCAACAGTGGCAAGGGCCGCATGGGCCGCAGTATATCCAAGGGAGACAAAGGCCGTCAGCGCGACGGCGAACAGGGGCGTTTTCATGATGATGATGTGGGGTTGTTTGTTTAATCGAACGGTGGACTAGCGAAGAATCCATTGATGAAAGGCGGCGGGTTGTTTGGCCTCACCGATGCCGGGAGTGAGGCCGATCCAGCATTTGCGCGTCTCACCATCGCGGTCGTTGGCGATAAAATTCATCCGAAACGCATCGCCCTTTTCGAGCGGATCGATGCCAAGCCAAGACCAAGGGAAAATCATTTCGT
>JBDRJH010000306.1:0-3959 GCA_043815125.1 Verrucomicrobiota bacterium | reverse complement strand
CCAGAAGGCCCAGCACATCGCGCGCACGTCGCACGGCGGTCGGAGAAAAATCAATGGCCAGCGGACGCCAGCCAAACTCGTGAAACGCCTTCACTTCGTAGCCAGAGCCGCAGCCGGGGATGAGCACGGAACCCGCTCCGGAAGCTTTGCGCAGGTAGTCCACCAGCGGCGGTGGCACCCCTTGGAAATCCCAAGGGGTGCGACCGCTTAGGTAGCGTTGCTCCCAGAAATCAGGTGCCGTGCTGTCCATGATCAACCAATGGCTCAGGCCACCGTCTCGGCAACGTCATCGTCGCGGTGCGCCATGCGGTAGAGCGCGGGCAACACGACGAGGGTGAGCAGCGTGGAGCTGATGATGCCGCCGATGACGACGGTCGCCAGCGGGCGTTGCACCTCGGCACCCGCGCCGACGGCAATCGCCATCGGCACGAAGCCGAGCGACGCGACGAGCGCGGTCATCAGCACGGGGCGCAGACGTGTGAGGCAACCTTCCTCGATAGCCTCGTCGATGGCCTTGCCCTCCTCGCGCAGGTGGCGAATGCAGGAGATCATCACCAGGCCGTTCAACACGGCCACGCCGGAGAGGGCGATGAAGCCCACGCCCGCCGAGATGGAGAGCGGGATGTCGCGCAGCCACAAAGCCGCGACGCCGCCGGTGAGCGCGAGGGGCACGCCGGTGAAGACAAGCAGCGCGTCCTTGAGATTGCCGAAGCTCATGAAGAGCAGGCCTAGGATGAGCACCAGCGCCACCGGCACCACGATCTGGAGGCGCTTGCTGGCGGAAATGAGCTGCTCGAAAGTGCCGCCGTATTCGATCCAGTAACCGGCGGGGACTTCCACGCGGTCGCGCACCTGTTGCTGGGCATCGGTGACGAAACCGCCGAGGTCGCGACCGCGCACGTTGGCGGTGACGACGACGCGACGTTTTCCGTTTTCGCGGCTGATCTGATTGGGGCCTGGCGCGATCTCGATTTTGGCGATTTCGCGGAGCGGGATGAAGGCCATCGACACGCCGGGCGCGGCCAGACCGCCGTCACCGCTGCGGAGCACGGCGGGTAACACTTGCGCCTCGTCCTCGTGGAGCGGAGGAAGCGGCACGGGCAGATTGCCGAGGGCATCGAGATCGGTGCGGAGGCTTTCGGGTAGGCGAACAACGAGGTCGAAACGACGGTCGCCCTCAAACACCTGGCCGACATCGGTGCCACCCAGTGCGGTGGAAATGATTTCCTGCACCTCGTCCACGGCGAGTCCGTAGCGGGCCACCGCCTCTCGGTCGAGATGCACGGTGAGGATTGGCAGGCCGGTGGTCTGCTCGACCTTCACGTCGGCCGAGCCGGGCACGGATTTCAAGACGGCTTCGATAGCCTCGGCCGTTTCGGTCATCACGTCGAGGTCGTCACCGTAAACCTTCACGGCCACGTCGGAACGCACACCGGAGATGAGTTCGTTGAAACGCATCTGGATCGGCTGGGTGTATTCGTAGTTGTTGCCGGGTATCTTGGCGGTGGCGGCTTCCATCGCGGCCACAAGGTCGGCCTTGCTGCGCTTTGGGTCGGGCCACTCGGAACGCGGTTTGAGCATCACGAAGGTGTCGGCGACACTTGGAGGCATGGGATCGGTCGCGACTTCGGCGGTGCCGATCTTGGCGAACACCTTGTCCACTTCGGGGAACGATTTCACGGCGGTTTCCACATCGGCCTGCATCTTGAGGGACTGGGTGAGGCTGGTGCCGGGGATGCGGAGGGCGTGGAGGGCGATGTCGCCCTCGTCGAGATTCGGAATGAACTCCGAACCCATCTTCGAGGCGGCGAGGCCGGCGACGACCACGAGCACCACCGAGGCAACGGCGGCGGCGGGGCGCACCGACATGACGAAGCGCAGCACCGGGCGGTAAAGCGCCTTCGCGCCACGGATGGCGATGTTGTCTTTTTCGGAGACCTTGCCGGTGATGAAAATCGCCACTGCGGCGGGCACAAAGGTGACGGACAGAATCATCGCGCCGAGGAGCGCGGTGACGACGGTGAAGGCCATCGGATGAAACATTTTTCCCTCCACGCCGGTGAGGGCGAAGATGGGGATGTAAACGATAGCGATGATGAGTTCGCCAAACATGGTCGCGCCGCGCACTTCGCGGGTGGCCTCATAGGCGAGGGCAAAGCGTTCGGGCTTGGTGAGCAGGCGACCGAGCCGGTGTTGTTCCTGGCCGAAACGGCGCAGGCAGTTTTCGATGATGATGACCGCGCCGTCCACGATCAGACCGAAGTCGAGAGCACCGAGGCTCATGAGATTGCCTGATACTTTATTCGTCACCATGCCGGTGATGGTGAAGAGCATTGAGAGCGGGATGACGGCGGCGGTGATGAGCGCGGCGCGGAAATTCCCCAGCATCAGGAACAGGATCACGATGACGAGCAGCGCGCCCTCGATGAGGTTTTTCTGCACGGTGGCGATGGTGCGATCCACCAGCGAGGTGCGGTCATACACCGTCTTGGCGACGACGCCCTCGGGCAGGCTGAGGTTCACGTCGGCGAGCTTTGCGGCGACGCGGGTGGACACGTCGCGGGAGTTTTCACCGATGAGCATGAAGACCGTGCCGAGCACGACTTCCTTGCCGTTTTCGGTGGCCGCGCCGGTGCGGAGTTCTTCGCCGATGATCACGTCGGCTACGTCGCGCACGCGCACGGGTTGACCGGCGCGCCGGGCGACGACGATGGCCTCGATCTCGGGGATGCCGCTGACCTGACCGGGCACGCGGATGAGGTATTGTTCGCCGTAGCGTTCGATGTAGCCCGCACCGACGTTGGCGTTGTTTTTAGCCAACGCGTCCATCACGTCGCGCAGGGTGAGGCCGTAGGCGAGGAGCTGGTCGGGGCGCGGGGTGACGTGAAACTGCTTCACGAAACCGCCGATGGTGTTGACCTCGGTGACGCCGGGCAGGTTGCGTAACTGCGGGCGCACCACCCAATCCTGAATCTCGCGCAGGTCGGTCGGGCTGTAGGCGGTGCCGTCGGGTTTCTTCGCGCCGGCCTCCGGCTCGACGGTGAACATGAAGATTTCGCCGAGGCCGGTGGAGATCGGCCCCATCGACGGTTCGAGACCGACGGGGAGCTGCGACTTCACTTCTTGGATACGCTCGTTGATGAGCTGGCGGGCGAAGTAGATGTCGGTGCCGTCTTTGAAGACGACCGTCACCTGCGAGAGTCCGTAGCGCGAGATGGAGCGGGTGTAGTCGAGGCTGGGCAGGCCGGCCATCGCGGTCTCGACCGGGTAGGTGACGCGCTGCTCGGCTTCGAGCGGAGAGAAGCCGGGGGCCTCGGTGTTGATCTGCACCTGGACGTTGGTGATGTCGGGCACCGCGTCGATGGGCAGACTTTGGTAGTTATACACGCCGAGCAGACCCATCCCGAGGGTAAGAATCAGGATGAGCCATCGCTGGCGGATGGAGAATTGAAGAAGTTTTTCGAGCATGACGGGTGGTGCTTAGAGGGCTTCGCGGGCGGTTTCGCCGCTGCGGATGCGGATGACGCTGGAAACGTCTTTGATGGTGACGACGCCGTCGCCTTTGTTGCCGGTGCGGGCGGATTGCACGATGGCGGCGACGATGGAGTCGGCTTGCTCGGCAGCGCAGGTGACGAGAAGCACGGCTTTTTTGTGGAAGGTGAAATTATCCTCGGTGGGGCGGAAGGCTCCGCCCGTGCCGCGACCGCGGCCTTGGCCGTGGGCATCGAGCAGGGTGACGCCGGGGAAATGCGGCAACGCGTGCAGCGCGTGCATGACGCGCGACAAGGTGTGCGGCTGGATGATGGCGGTGATTTCTTTCATGATGTGGTCTCCTTGGTGGTTGGGTGACGGATCAATGATCGTGCGAGGCACCGGACTTCCCGATGTCGGCCTTGATGAGGAAGCTGTTTTCGGTGACGTAGCGCTCGCCGGGATTGAGTCCCTTGAGCACTTCGACG
>JBDRJH010000305.1:0-3054 GCA_043815125.1 Verrucomicrobiota bacterium | reverse complement strand
GACACCGAGCTGTTGGAGAAAACGGCCGCCATGATGAACGCCGGCGGCGCCAACCCCCCGTGGCCAGAGGAGGGCTGGAGCATCGAATACCCCGGGCTACCTCGCACGGGCTCGGAGGTCCAGGTCGGCTTGGAGCGGCTGGAAAAGCTGGAGGCTTTGGGCCTGGCCAGCAAGGTCGATGGATACATGGAACTGCACCCCGGGATCACCCGGGAAGCGGCGCTTGAGGCGCTGCGCCGGATTAAGCAAGAGACGCGAACCCTCGCCATCGAATAGGAGCACCACATGGCAGCCCCGACCACACCCCCACCGGCCACACCCCCACCGGCCACACCCCCACCGGCCACACCGCCGCCAGCCGATCCACCGGCCGACCCAGGCGACGGCCCCATCCCCCGAGAACGGCTAAACGCCGTCATTGCCCAGCGAGACGAGGCGCGCAACCAGCTCGCCGCGGCCGGTGTCAAGATCGAGGCATATCAGGCCATGGCCGCCGAGTCGCAGCGCCTGCAGGCCGCGCTGGCCGATGCCCGCGCCACGATGGAGCGGGAGCGCGCGACGTACCAGCAGGACCGGGTGTTTCTGCGCGCTGGGATTTATGATGACGACGTGCAAGCGCTGGTGCGGATGAAGCACGGAAAGGCCGGCGAGGGCACCGACTTCGCCGCGTTCCTTGAGGCAGAAAAAAGCAAGCCGTACCTGTCGCCGTTCCTCGGCCGGCTGAACGCCGAGCCCCCGCCAGGGCAGCCCGCAGCCCCGCCGACGACGGCGCCGCCAGCGGCCCCACCGCGCCAGGGCGATCCGTCGCTCAAGGGCAACCCAACCACGCCGTCCCCGGCCTCGGAATACGACCCAATCGCCATCGCGTCGATGTCGCTCGCCGATTACCGCAACTCTCGCGATGCCATCCTCACCTCCGTACTGGGTCGCAAGAAAGCCCCTTGACGAGCCGGAGACCTTGCGTCTACAGTCAAGATCGACGCCACGGCTCATCCTCCGTTACTGGATGTAGGCGACCCTAACCACTCAATTAGGAGAGCCTACCATGGCAAACGAAATGACCTACGCAGCCCATGGCGATCTGCGACTCGCCGCGGTGCTGAATCGTGAAATCTACGAGCTGATGCACGACATGGTGGACCTGCGGGGAACCATGTACAACGCCGGCGACCCGACCGGCAGCGGCTCGGCCGCCATCAAGATCCGCCAGCTCAGCCCCGACGACATCATGGGCACCCCCGGCGAGGTCACCGACACACTGCCCACCGCGATGGGCGACGGGTCCGCGACCGTGACGGTTGCCGAGCGGACCCTCCGCTACGACGTCGGCGATCTGTTCGCCGCGACCTCCCCGGATCCCCAGGCCGAGATCAGTGCCGTCGTTCGCGCCCTCTACGGTGGTGCCATCCGCGAGGCGAGCGACCTGATCACGGACCTCTACACCGGATTCGCGACCTCCGAGGGCAACACCGGCGTGGTCCTCACCGTCGACGACATCTACGACGCGCAGTTCGCCATCCAGCTGCAGGACAACATGGACCCGACGTCGTATGTGGTCCTGCATCCCAAGCAGTGGAACGAGCTGCAGGCCAGCCTCCGCGGCGAGGGCGGCGCGATCCAGTACAGCCCCGAAACCAACGCGGCCTTGCGCGCCAAGACCATGGGCTTCAAGGGCAGCTGGAACGGTCACATGTTCTTCACCTCGAACCGCATCGAGAGCGACGGCACCGACTACACCGGCGCCATGTACAGCCCGGGAGCCCTGGCCATCGCCGAGGGCAGCGCACAGGGCGCTCTGAGCGCGATGTTCGGCAACGTGTTCGCCTCGGTCGCCATCCCCGGCGCCCCGGTGTGGGTGGAGTTCCAGCGTGATGCCTCGAAGGGCCTCACCGAGTGCGTCGGCCACTACCTGGTCGGCGTCGACGAGAATGAGGATCTGAAGGGCGTCAAGATCGTCAGCGTCGACTAGTCCACAGGCGAGAGGGCGGCGGGGTTCCATGGTGGGGCCTCGCCGCTCACGCCGACCCACAACCCCGGATGGCCCTGTACGCAGGATATCCACGGAGGGCGGGTAGCATGGCAAAACTCAAGTACCGCGGCGGCAAGACCATGACGGGTCGAGTCGTCACCGCACACAGCCCCACGACAGACCAGCTCCCCTACGCGGGAGCGCCGAAGAACTCGCCGTTCTGGTTGATGGCGCGTCACACGAGCTGGGTTTTCCGCGACGGCCGCTTCATCCCGAAGTTGTCGCGGTTCGCGCTCAAGAGCGGGCTCCGCAACATTACCCGCGACAGGCGCACCGGCGCACTCGGCACGGACGTTGCCGTTGCCGGGATGACGAGGAAAAAGTGGGTGATCCTCCGCAACGGCGATGACCAGCTCGGCGAGAATGCCGATTACCTGCGCGTCTACACCAACACACGCGGCGAGAAGCACTACGCCAGCAAGTGGCAGGTCCCGCGCATCGTCGGCGACCAGACCGTGTGGGGCACCGACGAGGAGGCACAGGACGCCGCCTATGCCCGATGGGTCGACGCCGGTATCGTGCCGGCGCTGGATCCGTCCGTGGCCGAGGGCATGATCCTCCAGGCCGAGACCCGCGTGTCGCACCTCGAATCACTGCTACAGGCCAACCCGGGCAACGCCATCGTCCAGGCTCGCCACGCCGTCGCCACCAAGCGCCTGGACGCCATGCGCGCCGAGTACGACCGGCTGTTTGTCGAGACCGACGCGCCGCCGCCCAAGGCCCGCAAGGTCAAGGCTGGCGTCGCCCCGATCACCTTCGCCGAGGAGCCAGACCCGACATGAGCGAGCGCAAGGGATACCGCGATGCCGTCGAGCGCATGACCGAGCGCTTGAGCCACTACATGCCCGCGGAGCAGGCGCGGCAGAAGGCCGAGGACGCGGCCCGGCGCAACGATCGCCGCGGTCTCGTGAAACGGGAAAAGAGCGAAAAGGGTGGACAGCGCGAGGAATAGCCAAGTAGCGTAGAACCACCATAGGGATAACACGATCCGCCGGTGAGAGCCGGCCGCCCAAGGAGGGCCGATC
>JBDRJH010000304.1:0-3226 GCA_043815125.1 Verrucomicrobiota bacterium | reverse complement strand
GGTGATCGAGGTCCAGCCGGGCGTGTCGGTGGCGATGCGTTGGAAAATGGCGTCGTAGCCGAGCCTGGCCGCGCCGTCGGGTTGTGCAAAGGCGGGGGCGTCGTCGCCGGCGGCGGGCGGGCCGCCGCGTTGGGGGACTTCTTCGCCGACGATTTTGTAGACGAGGGCGTTGGCCCAGGGGTAGGAGAAGACCATGCCGGTGGCGGCCATGACGATGATGGGCACGAGCGACCAGAAGCCCCAGGCGTTGTGCCAGTTCCAGTCGCGGTATTTGCCCTTGGCGTTGACGAAGCGGACCGAGGGGCGGATGGAGCGCCATTTCCATTTGCGGGGCCACCACAGATAGAGGCCGGTGACGGCGAGCACGAGAAAGGCGAGGTTGCAGGCGCCGGTGATGGCGCGGCCGGTCTCGCGGCTTTCGCCACCGAGGGCGAGGCGGCGGTGCCAGTCTTCCATGAGGTGCATGAAGTCGTGGGTGCGCGTGGCGGCGGGCGGGCGGACCTCGGCGGTGTATGGGTTGACGTAATACGTGCCGTCGCGGCCGTAGGAAACGGCGACGGCGTCGCGCGGGTCGCTGGTTACCGTGATGCCGGCGGGTCTGGCGTCCTCGGGCGCGGCGGCGCGGACGGCGGCGAGCAGTTCGTCGAGCGGGCGGGCCGCGATGTCCGCGGAAGCAACATCGACGCGGCGCAGGTCGCGCTCGGCCCATTCGACGATCTCGTGTTCAAACGCGAGCACGGCGCCGGTGAACGACATGACGGCGATGATCGCGCCGGCGACGAGGCCGGCGGCGAGGTGGATCCAGAAGAGGACGGCGCGAAAGGTTTTTTTCATGAAGAGCGGCTTGCTGCGAAAGGGACGTCGGCGGCGCGGACAGGTTGCGGGCGCGGCGCGTCAGTAGCGTTTGCCGACGAGCCGATCAGTTTCCCGACTGGTGTTTGTCCGGGCGGTGCTCACATCTCCGCCCACTGGCGGAGGAGGTTGTGGTAGACGCCGGTGAGCTGCACGGTGCCGGGGTGGGTGGAGAGCTCGGCGCCGAGGCGCTGGATGCCGACGTCCATGTCGAAGAGCAGGGCGCGTTTGGCGTCGTCGCGGATCATGCTTTGGAGCCAGAAAAAGGAGCAAAGGCGCGCGCCGCGGGTGACGGGGGTGACGCGGTGCAGGCTGGTCGAGGGATAGAGCACCATGTGGCCGGCGGGGAGCTTTACGCTCTTTGCGCCGTAGGTGTCCTCGATGATGAGTTCGCCGCCGTCGTATTCCTCGGGGCCGGCGAAGAACAGGGTGCAGGAGAGGTCGGTGCGGATGCGGTGGCCGGTGCCGGGGACCTGGCGGATGGAGGCGTCGACGTGGTTGCCGTAGGTCTGGCCGCCGGAGTAGCGGTTGAACATGGGCGGCAGGATGTGCAGGGGCAGGGCGGCCGACATGAAGAGCGGGTTGCGGCCGAGGGCCTGCAGGATCATCTGGCCAACCTGGCGGGCGGCGGGGTGGTCGGCAGGGATCTGCTGGTTGTCCTTGACCCGGGCGGCCTGATGGCCGGCGGTGGCCTTGCCGTCGGTCCAGTCGGCGGCTTCGAGGAGGCGGCGGGCCTCGGCGAGTTGGTCGGGCGTAAAGATGTCGGGGATGTCGAGAATCATGGTCGGTTCGGAGGCGGTCGGTTTGTGTTTGAAAAATGGATACGCTCAGCGTTCGCCGGTCCGGCGGCGGGCGCAGGCGCCGGTGCGCTTGAGTTCCTCGCAGGAGGCCTCGATGCGCAGGCTCATCTTGCTCGGAGTGAAGCCGAGTTGCCGGGCGAGGAAGCCTTCGCGCAGGGGGAGGCAGTCGTCCTGCATCGGCACGATTTGTTCACAGTCGGTGCAGACGATGTTGCTGACGCCGCCGCGGCCGGCGTCGACCACGCTGTAGCAGCGGAGCTGGCCGGGGCCGGTGAAGGCGTTGAGCAGGCCGGCCTCGACGAGTCCGGCGAGGGTGCGGTAGACGGAGGCCTGGGAGATGCCGCGGTCTTCGCGACGGGCCTCGGCGAGCAGTTGTTCGGCGGAGAAGGGCAATTGCTGGGCGCCGATGATGCGGGTGAGGACCTCGCGCACCTGGCTGCGGCGACCGCCCTGCCGGTTCCAGTGGTCCTGGGCGTTCAGGCAAAACGCCTCGATGGCCTCGGGTGTGCGGGTCGCCATGCGCGTGGGTGGGAGGGGGCGCGCTCAGGCGGCCTGCTTGTAGCGGAAGGAGAGGTTGATGCGGGGCGTGTGGTAGGCGCGGTTGTCGTGAAACTCGGCCATGGTGCGGCGGCAGTAGGTCTCCAGGTCGTCGGCGTCGAAGAGGTTCAGGGGAAAGGCTTCGAGGTGGCGCTGCTGGTCGTCGAAGGCGACGATCTCGATGTGGTTTTCGAGCCAGTTGCGCAGCGGGCAGAGCTTGGCGATGGCGCGCTCGGCGGCGGCGGAGTGCAGCTCGAAGTAGCAGGCGACGCAGTGGCCGGGGCGGGTCTTGTTCAGGGCACACTCGCGCAGGTCGAGCAGGGTGTCGGCCTGGCGGCGAAAGGTCTCGGTCAGGGGAGCGATGACCGGGTCGAACAGGTGGGTGAGTTGCACGGCGAAAGTGATATGATACTGAGAACCAGTATCAACACAAATTCCAAGAAAAACGGAGGCGTTTGGGCCTCCGTTGGTTGCATCGCGTCGCGGGTGGCGACGGATGGGTTTGGTGAGTGGCGGGATCAGGATTTGGCGGCGTAGTCGCCGCACCAGTCGGCGGCTTGGGTGACGGGGAACTTGGACTCGAATTTCACATTGTCGTCGACGGTGAATGCGACGGTTTGGGGGGCGTGGCGGCGGCACTCGCCGGCGGTGGCCTTGGCTTGCCAGTAGGTGCAGGTTTCACATCTGGCGGTGGTGGCGGAGGTCGTGGTGGTGCTCATGATGGTTAATGGGTTAAGTGTGGCGCCAACGTAGTTGCGTCGGGCACGCGCACAAGTGCCGAGGGGCTTTCGGCGCTTGTTGTGGGTGATAATCAGTCGCAACGCGCGCGGGGGAGTGCGGGGCGGTTGTCCGCGTGCACAAAAAAACGGCCGGCCCGCGGTGGAGGCGGGCCGGCCGTTTTTGAATCGCCCCTCCGGGGAGAGGGACGTTGGCAGGCGGCTTATTTCGGTTCGTGTTAACGTCGAGTCGAACGCGGATCCCTCTGCTCACGCATCGGGCCACATTCGGGACGTGGCCCTGAGCGTGAGCTCAGGGAG
>JBDRJH010000303.1:0-2171 GCA_043815125.1 Verrucomicrobiota bacterium | reverse complement strand
TCAAAACCGTGCCGTGAGCCGGGCGCCGTTTGTTGCGGGCGTAGCCGTTTGACGACGGCCCAATCCCAGTCACAGGGTTCAGATCGATCAACGGTCCCCGCACCGGCCCGCCGTACATACCGATACTATCCACGGCCGCCTTCAACCCGGCGACCCCCAATCTCGTGGTCACCGCGGCATTGGTCTCGAGGAGGCGCAACTGCATTCGAGCGGTGCCGCCAGGGCGCGCAATTCCATCGAATGGACAAACCTGTTATATCCCGACGGTGGCCGCCGAGAAGAGCAAGTACCAATTGCAGGAGCGGGTTGGGAAAAACCCGTATATCGAGATTCTCCGGGCCAAAGCGATTGAGGGTGCTTTTGCGGGTCGGCAGGTGACAGTCGAGCGCACCCTGTTGGAGCAACCGAACTACCGGCATTTCCTCAACGCCTTCATCTCGCGGGCGGAGATTGGAAGACGCCTGCGTCATTCCAATATCATCCCCGTCTTGGAGGTGAGCTCACTCGGCGATACCGCGTGTGTGGTCTCGGATTTCGTCGAAGGAACCAGTCTTGCCCGTATCATCGATCGATGCCGGCACCGACAGATCCAACTGCCCGTCGAGTTCTGTTGTACATTGGCATGGAAGATCGGCCAAATTCTGTCTTTCGCCCACGGGTTTCCCCTCTCCCCCAACACCCCGGTCGGCATCCTTCACGGGGAGCTATCCCCGCGCCACGTCCTAATCGTCGACTCTGGGGAGATCCTGCTGCGCGGTTTTGGGGTGAGTAACGGCCATGTCGGCGCCAAGTTGAAGTCGGGCATTCCGAACAACGCGCCGAATTATTTAGCTCCGGAGCAGATCTGCGGGAGTCCGCAGACACCGGCCACCGATGTGTTCGCCCTCGGCGCCTTGCTCTATGAGGCGTTGACTACCCAGACGCCGTTCTCCGGTGATGGGGTTGAGGAAGTATTCGACCTCATCCTCGCCGGGCGACTATCGCCGCCCACGTCCGCGCGGCGTGGGTTACCGGCCGCCTTCGACGACCTGATCGGGAGGGCCTGCTCCCCATCCATCGAGGGTCGCGGCGAGCCCCCAACAAACGAAGACCGTTCTTTGTTTCGGTATCGCAACGCCATCGAGTTTTGCGACGCGCTCAGCGAGACCTGGGGCAACGAGCTGCTGGATCCTCAGGCGATCAGCGCGGAGGTTCGCGGCCTATTCGGAACGACAGGTGCGACACGGCGAGAACGGAGGTACCCTGTCATCCTGAGTGTCCTGTTCCGCAGCGAGGATGCCTCCGTCAAGACGCAAACGGAAGACCTCAGCTTGTCCGGTGCATTCGTCCGGATCGTTTCCCCGCCACCACTCGGCGCCTTCGTAGGTTTGAAGATATTCGGTTTCGGCGAGGAGGTCCAAACCGACGCTGAGGTCGTCTGGACGAGGCCCGGTGACGGCCGGGAAGGTTGTGGCTTGCGCTTTGTGCGCCGCGTTCCTGAGGACCAAATCCGACGGCTCGTGGGAAAAGTCAAACAACAGTTGGTTGAGGCCTATGTACGAACCCAAGCCGACAAAGACGGAGGCGCCGGTTCCGCGGGGGATACTCCGCAGATACGAGGTGAGGCGAACACCCAGACGCAACAGCTCCAGGGGCAGAAGTCGCCAGCGACGACGAGGAGCGCCACCGGGACTATGCCTGCGGCCGAACCGGCGTCGGAAGCTTTCTCCGTGCCCTCCTTTTCTGAGGGCTCGGCTCGAGCGAGCCGAGAATCGCTGGAGAAGCTCATTCGTGCTGCGGCATCGCATGGGGCGAGCGATATTCATATTCATGTCGGTCACCCGGCCATTCTCCGGATTGGAGGCGAGCTGGTCGCCTCCAAAGGACCACCCTATACGCCCCAAAAGGCCGAGGAAGAGCTCCTCTCTCTAATCAACGCCGAACAACGCGAAGAGCTCCTTGGTCACGGCCAGATCGAGTTCGCCCACGACATGCCGGACGCCTTGAGAGCTCGCGTCACCTATTGTCGTCAACACCGCGGCGGCGTCGACGGTGTGTTTCGGATCATACCGGGGGCAATTCCCTCGCTCAGCGAGTTGAACCTACCGGCGTCACTGGCGCAGTACGTGACGTTTCGCTACGGGCTCGTTCTCATCACCGGACCAGCGGGTTCTGGCAAGAGCACGACTCTG
>JBDRJH010000302.1:0-9361 GCA_043815125.1 Verrucomicrobiota bacterium | reverse complement strand
CCAGGCCCGAGGGCGCCGCCGTGCTGCTGTGCAGGCCCGCCGGTGCGCCGGGCGGTGCCGGATGGCCCGAGGCCCGCCGCCTGGTGGTCACGTTCGGAGCGGAGAGCTGGTGGACGCTGGCCGAGGCCGTCGAAGGGACGGGCGCCGCCGTGGTCGCAGTGCTGCCCGGGAACCGCCCGGGAATGCACGGCTGGCCCGAGGCCGCCGGCGCCGAGCTGCTGCGCGCCGCCCGCCGAGTGGCGGTGGTGACGAAGCACGGCGAGCGAACGGACGCCGGACGGACGGCGGGCGAGCGCCTCTTCGCGTCCGTGCGCCTCGCCCTGGTGGCAGCCCTGGCGAGCGAGGCCGAGGCGGACGCGAGGCTGTGCGGTTCGCTGCTGCCGAAAGACCCGGCGAGCTACGGACCGACGAAGGTTGCGGCGCACCTGGCCGCGGAAGGAGTGTGGACGTGAGCGAGGACGTGAGCGAGGACGGACGGATCGCGGGATCCGTGTCGGTTACGGCGCAGACCGTGCCGCAGACCGACGAGGAGCGCCGGGCCGCGGCCCTGCTCGACCTGGACGCGAAAGCGCCGGACGCCGCCGCCACGCTGGCCGGGGCGCGCGATCGGCTGCTCGCCAGAGCACGCGGAGAGGAGAAGCCGGCCCCGCTGCCGTGGCCGAGCCTGGCCGAAGCGTTCGGCGGGGGGTTGTGGCCCGGGTTGACGGTCCTGGTGGGAGGGACGGGGACGGGCAAGACACAGCTCGCGCTCGAGGTGGCGCTGCACGCCGCCAAGCGCGGGTGTCCCGTGCTGTACGTCGGGCTCGAGCTCGAGGCCCGCGGGGTGTCGTCTCGCCTGGCCGCACTGCTCGACCCGGACCGGCGCGTGCACTGGAGCGATCTGTACCTCGGCACGATGACGCCCGGCGACGCCGCCGAAGTGCTCGACCGGGCCGAGGCCGAGCTGAAAGGGGTGCCGCTGCGCCTGGAGTTCGCCCCGCCCTACGGCTGGAGCTATGACCTGTTGCGCGAACGGGTGCGAGCGCTGGCGACCCGTCACGCCGATCTGCTGGGAGGACCTCCGCGACTGCCGCCGCTGGTGGTGCTCGACTTCCTGCAACTGGTGAGCGGACCACGCGACGCCGAAGGCCGCCCGCTGCCGGGAACGGAGCGCCAGGACCTGCGCGAGCGCATTCAGCAAGCGGCTTACGCCGCCCGGGCGTCGGCCATGGAGCACGACGCCGCGGTGTTGCTGCTGTCCAGCACGGCGCGGACCAACTACGGCGCACTGACGCTGAACGGTGGCCACAAGGACGCGCCGAAGGACGAGGACCTCGAACGGATCGACCCGGAACGCTGGCTCGGGACCGGCAAGGAGAGCGGGGAGGTGGAGTACGGAGCCGATGCGCTGGCGGTGCTGCTGACCGAGCGGGTGCCGGAGGGCGCCAAGCCGCCCAAGGGCAAGCCGCTGCACGTCCTGGTGGCCAAGGTCCGGGCCGGCAAGCCGAGCCACGTAGAGTTGCGGTTCGTCGGTGGCACGCGCTTCGCTGAGCCGGACTCGGACGAGCGGGTGTGGAGACAGGCGCGGGCCGACAAGGCCGCTCTACCTCCGAGGACCGGCAAGGGAAGCGAGAAGGGCAAGGCCGAAGCCGAAGCTGAGAGAACGATGTTCGAACATGCGAACAAGGTCCTGGTGTGAAAGCAACCGCAGACCGACCGCCGAAGTACGACGAATGGCCCAACCTCACCAATGCGGTGGTGTCGCCTGGTGACGGCGATGCCGGCAATCAACTGTCGCGCCTGCAACCGGATCTCGTGCTCTACGTCGACCGCCGCGGCATTTTGCCGGCGGCCGAAGTAGTCGAAACGCCGGACTGGACGGACATGGCGCTCCATTTCAGCGTAAGCGTGGCCGGAGCTGAGGTGGAATCCTGGCGGCCCGCCAAGGACTTAGCGACGGAACTCGGCTACACATGGGCAAACACGCCGACGACACAGACAGCTATCAAGTTCTGCATCAGAATCGGCCGCTCGCATGACACCATGGCGTCCGCCGCCTCGCGCTTGCTGGGCTACTTCGAGCACGACCTGGCCGACACGCCGCACTATGCCGTGGCGAATCACGTTCTCGACGAGTTCACCGAAGGACCAGAGCCGGACGGACTCGACCGCTTGGACGCCCTACGGGCGCTGGCGAACGAGCTGTGCGACGAGGTAACCGGCCGCAAACTCGGCCGGTCACTGCGCGAGACGCTGACACGGGGCGACCGGGTGACCGACCCCAAGACGCTGGACGAACGTTTCGGTGACTACCTGAGCGGACGCGGGTTCACCCATGAGGCGAAAGGATGGCGCGACAAGGCCACCGTCCGCCACGAGCAGACCGAGCGCCAGATCCTTGTGGACGGCACGCCGACATCCGCCATGCCGGCGTGGCGCGGGTGGGTCGCGCTGGACGCGGCTCCGGTCGGATGCCCCGCCCTGACGTGGCTTACGCTGACACTATGGACCCATGTGGTACGGCCGCGGTTGCTGCGCGAGCGGATCCCTGTCGTGGCGCCACAAGGCGCCCTGAACCTGTTCTCGCGCCTCATTGTCCCCGGTGTGGTCTGGGAGAAGACGGCGAAAGAACTCGAAGTATCTGTTGTGAACCCCGAGGTGGTTCAACGGGTGCTCGATACCGGCCGCCTCGCGTCCAAGTACGCCGGCCCGTGCATGGTCCGGGCGGTGAGCAAGGCGACCTGTCAGATACGGGCGGTCGCGGACGGCACAGGAGCTTTCGTGGCCCCTCAGTGCGTGGCTTACGGCGGCTGGCCGGACGCGGCCGAAGACGCCGGGTTCGATCGCAACAACCGCAAGGCCGTTGCAGGCGTGCGCGACTTCTACCGCGCCGCCGACGAGTTGCAACTTTGCCTCCCTGGACCCGCTGGGCGTACCGTCCAAGAACGCCTGTTCGCCTTGTCCGACCCGACGCGCAACGACGACGGGACCGAACGTCGAGGACCTCTTCGCAGAGGTGAGACGATCGGCGTGACGGTCGGCCGTCTGCTCCTGGAGTGCTGGGCGGACGAATGGTCTGGGCGTAGCGACGCTCCCTCGTTGCGCTACAAACGCAAAGTGCCGCTGATCCAACGGGTGCCGTTGTCTGGACGGCACAACGAGGACGGCGCGCAGTGGGCACTTGCGTTCGGAGTGCTGTGCCTTCTGGTCGATCGTGCGCCCGAGTTGCTCAAATTCGGCGGAGTGCTCATTGACCGCCGACTGTGGGAGCAGGCCGCCGAGCGCGCCCGAATGCCGCTGTCGGCCCTGACTGGTGCGATGGAGGTGTTCACGAGCGGGACCGGCAACGGACCGAACCGGACGCCGCCACTGCTCGAGGCCGTGACGCACGACCGCTGGCACTTGTCGAAAGAACACGCTGCCGAACGCGAGTACCTGGAGAGGGGCGCCCGAGACCGCAAACATGGAGGTGCGGCCGGCAAGACGTCCGCCGCGCGCAAGCGGGGCAAGTGGGCGCCCGACGGCTGAACGCAGCACTGCGCCGGGTTCGTAACCTCTAACGGGGGGGTTCGTAACCTCTAACGGGGGGGTTCGTAACCTCTAATTTTGCTGTTTGCTTTGGTTTCAACGAGTTACGGGCCGCAACTGTCAACGTAACGAGACGCAAGGTCGAAGTAGCCGTGCGTCCGGGCTCCCTTGGGGTCGCCCGGCCGCCCGGCGGTTGCAGACCCACCGAGAAGCCGCCGCAGCGCGGATGGCCGACGGGCCCCGCCTCGGAGAGCACGCGGGCCGCTGTGCCCTGCGGTGCGTGCGGACCAGGGAGGGAGCTCCGCTCGCGTGGCGTGCGTCCTGGCGCATCCTGGGTCACTGGGCCGCCCCGCTCTGAACACTCCTGCCCGTTTTCTGAACACCGCTTCACGCGCACGCGCGCCCGAACCTGGTACGCTGGCAGGCGTGACGGTCGACGCCCGAACCTCCGCCAACGTCGTCCGGACGTTGGCCCGCGTGTGCCACCTGGCGCGGCGGATCGTCGCCGACCTGGACCGCGCTCGAATGAGCGCGTCGTCGTGGCGACACGCGGAGGTGCGCGACCGCTACGCCTGCCCGCAGTGCGGTGCGTCGCCCGGCGTCGCCTGCCGGACTCGGGAGGCGCGGGACCGGCCGCCGCGGGAGTTGCCGGTGCCGCACCGAGCCCGCCGCCGACAGCTCCGCGGCAACTGTGGATACGCCGCGCCAGCACTTCCGCGTCCGTTGCCGTCGGCGGAAGCGGGCCTGGCCGCTCGCCGGAGGCCGCCGCCGCCATGCGCTCGACCATGACGCGGAGGACACGGAAGGGCGGGCTACTCGGCGAGCAACCCTGCCGTCGTCGCGAGCCGCTGCCGCTGCCGCCATGCCCACCATGGGACGGACTCCCGCTCGCGGAGTGTGTCCAGGCGTCGTTGCAGGGCTTCGAGCTGCGCCCGCGTCCGCGCTGCGTCCTGCCGCTCCTGCTCCGCGACCGCCTGCGCGTGTTGCGCCGCCGTCTGCGCCTGCTCCACCTGGTGGCTCGCGTGGAGCTCCGCGACGTGCAAGCGGTGCTCCGCGTCCGCGACGGCCGCCCGTTCGTGCTCGACCCTGACGGCGAGCTCGGCCGCGCGAGCCCGCTCCGCGTCCAGGGCCGCCCGGGTCTCCCGCTCCGCCTCGAGGAGCGAGTCAATCCGCCGTTCGTACCGCTCGACCAGGCCGAGGACCTCGGAGGCGGGGACCAGGCCGCCCGGGTCCGGCATCGGTCCGGCGGGCGAGGACTGCGCCGGTCCGCCGGGTCCGGGCCGGGGTCCGAATTCGTCCGGCTGGGGTCCGGTCCGGGTCCGGACATCCGGACCTGAGCCGGACTGCGCGCCCGGACCTCGGATGGTGACCCGGTAGAACCGCTTGCCGCCGATCGTGGTCGCTTCCACGTCGCCGCGCCTGACGCGCTCGAAGAAGGTGCTGCGGGCTATCCCGAGGGTGCGCCGCAAGGTCGCTGCGTCCGCCCATTCCACCATGGTCCGCCTCCCGTTCGTGGTCCGGATCCGTCCGGCCGGGGTCCGGGTCCGGGTGGTCCGGTCCGGTCCGCCGGACTGCCGGACCTGCACGCGTCCCATGTTCGGGGCGACCTCGGAGGCCGTCCAGAAAACTGCGTCCGCCGCACGACGAGGGCGCGCCGTGAGAGCGAAGCGGCGGGCGACGGCCCCCGAGGTTCTGCGTTCGTCGCGTCTGAACGCACGGTGACGATGGTTTCGGGACCGGCGCGAGCCCGCGTGGTAGCCTGGCCGAGCCCGCCTCGCGAGGGACGGCGAGGGCGCGCCACACTCTACGGCCGCGGTGACAAACCTCCCGCGGTTGGCGCGAGATGCCGCGGGCGACTTCCGACGGCCCCGCAGTGCAGCGTTTTTCTCATGATCCGATAACGAGTATTATGTCAACTTACGCCGGAAATGAACCGCAGTGCATCGATTACGAGTAGGACCCGAGAAGTACGCTGACTGTGGATATGTGCAACGTGAGGCAAGCAACGCGGTTGCTCGCGTAGGACGGTCGTGCTAGCCTGCCAGCGGACCGCGAGAAGGAGGGCCCCGTGCCCCGCCAAGTGAACAACGACCGCTCCGTTACCGTCCGCCTGCCGACCGACCTGGTGACCCGCCTGGACAAGCACGCCGTCCGCATGATGCGCCGCACGCCCGGGGTGATCTTCACCCGAGCCGACGCCATGCGCGTGCTCCTGTACGACGCGCTCGACCGCGCCGAGACCGCCGGAGCCGCGAGGGACCGCCGCCGCAAGGTCGACGACGAGGGCGCGCCGTGAGCGGCGAGCTGCGCGTGCGTTGCGCGGACGGCGGGACGCTGCCCGCCGAGGATCTGCGCGAAGCCCTGGTGACGCTGGCCCGCGAGACGGCGGAGCTGGAAGCTCTGGAGTCGAAGCCGCCGACGCCCGCGCTCCGGACGGAGCACCGCACGGCGACCGCACGGACCGCCGAGGCCGCGCGCGAGGTGGTGCGCCTCGCCCGGGCCGCCGGGGTGATCCCGTGACGCCCGCCTTCCGTCGCCACGTCGCCGAGCGCATGGCCGCCGGTGCTCGGGAGTACGACGATCGATCCTGGCGCCGCGACCCCGCCGACCTCTGCGCCGAGATGGCCGAGGAGGCCGCCGACCTGGCCGGATGGGGGGCGCTCCTGCGCGCCCGTCTGCTCGAAGCGGATCCCGCTCTGCGTTCGTTCGTGGCGGTGGAGCTGCGCGAGGTGGACGCCGCCGCCTGCGAGCTTTGGGGCCGCGTCCGAGAGCTGCGGACGCGCCTGGTGAGCGCCGGGCGGAAGAGCTGGGGACCGCCGCCCGCCGGACCCGGACGCGAGTGGCCGCCCGACTCCTGACGGCGCCGAGCTACCCCGCGTCCGGATCGGAGCCCGCCGGTGTGCGACGAGGGCGCCGCCTCGCGTCCGCCTGGGCCTGTATCTGCGCCAGGCCGATCCGGGCCGCTTCCTCGAGGACCCGCGCCGTGCTGACCCTGCCGTAGCGCCGCACGTCGAAGCCGAGAAACGCCACGTCCCACTGCGCCAGCTTCGCGGCGTGCTTGACCAGATCCGACGGCAGGCGGACCGAAGAGACGTCCCGTGCGTGTGCCATGGTCGCGACCTCCGGACGGCGTACTGCGCCGCTTGTGCCGTCACTTTATCGGCAACGGGTGGTCCGTGTCCAGTACCAGGAAGCCTCACAGCCGAAGAAGTGCCGTCACTAGCAGGCCGGTGCGCCGTTCGTGCGGCGTGCCGATTCCTCTTGCGAAGCCCGAACGACGGTGCTAGCGTGTCCCGCTGGGGCACAAACATATGGCAATGGTCACGAGGGGAAGGGGAACATGAGAGAAGGCAAGCGACGCGGCATGGGCGAGGACCCGAAGCTGCCGCTCCGAGTACCGAGGACGTACCTGGCGCGCCTGGACGCCTACGCCGAGCAACTGAGCCGAGCCGCCGACGGGGCGGAGGTGACCCGCTCGGAGGCCGCGCGAGTGGCGCTGCGCCGAGGACTCGACGCCGCGGGAGTGCCCGACGGTGGCCGCGACTGATCCCGCGACCGAACGGCAGGCCGCTGCGATCGATCGGCTGACCTCGCCCGAGCGCCTGGCTCGACTGAGCAAGGCGGATGCCACGGTGCTGCTGGACGTCCTGAACGAGCCGAAGAACATGAGCCGGCCGCAACGTGCGTTCTTGTGGCGCCTGACCCGCTCGTTGCAGCCCAACGAAGTGGGCGAGCTGATCGACCACCTGCGCGCCGTGCTGCGCATGACGGACGGATCGCCGATCCCGCCGCAGTGGGGGGAGCCGACCGTCGAAGGGCCGGCCGCGCCGCCGCCGGTGCGTCAGTCCGATCCCGCATGGCTGACCGGGGAGCCGCCCGCTCGGAACGCCCGGCGTGCTCCGCGTCGGGACCCGGGCGAGGACCTCGCGCCGGCCCGGGCCGAGGCGAGGGATCCGGCCGACGACGGCGGAGCGCTGGCACGATGGCGCGAGCGGTTCGAGGGGGACGGGTGAGCGCCGCGCCGATCCCGCTGCCGCGACTCGCGGACCGTGCGCTGGTGACGGTGCTCGACCGTCGCGAGACGAGCGGTTGGGACGGCGACCTGGACCCGGAGCGCCGCCCCGTGAAGGCCCGCGGCAAAGACGGTGCGGTGCTGCCGGTGCGCTGGTGGCCGACTCTGCCGATCGGCGAAGCCCTGGCCCGCCGGTGGACGACGGACGCGCACCTGGTGTGCTACCACACCGCGACGGACGGCGAGGTGCGGCCGACGTGTCCGAGGACGAACAAGGCCGCCCTGGACTCGGGCGCGTTGGCCGCGGTGGGCGCCGTGCTGCGCCTCGGGGTGGTCCTGGTAGACGTCGACGCGCCGGACCACGCCGCAACGCCCGAGTGGCGCGAGGACCAGGCGCGATTGCGCGAGGCCCTGCCGCCGGGGCTGCGCGCCGGCATGGGAGGGTACGCGACCCGCGGCGGATACCGCCTGGTGTGGACGCTGCCCGAAGCCCTGACCCCGGACGCCTTCGAGACGATCGCCGCACGCCTGCACGCGACCCTGGCCGGCCACGGTATCGAGGCCGATCCCGCGTGCAAGGACTGGACACGCCTCTACCGTCTCCCGTTCGTGGTCCGCGACGGCGACCCGCAGCGGTGGCCGGCCGACCTCGCCCGCCTCGGGGCCGCACCCCTGCCCGTCGAGGCCCTGGCCGAGCTGCCGGAGCCGACGCCGCCGGTGTGGACGCCGCCGCCGCGGCCGAGGACGGACGGCGGGACCTCGCCCTGGGGACGCGCCGTGCTGGACGGCGAGTGCTCGGAGCTGCGCGAGGCCGCGCACGGCGGGCGCAACGTCGCGTGGAACCTGGCCGTTCACGCCGTCGCCCGCGTGGTCGCCGGAGGCGAGGTGGACGCCGCCGAGGCCGAGGCTGAGCTTTGGCCCGCCGTCCAGGCCGCCGCCGCGAGCGGGCCGACCATGACCGCCGCCGAGCTGCGCCGGACCTTCGACAGCGCCTGGCAGGCCGGGCTGAGAGAGCCGCGGAGAGCGCCGGAGCGACCGCGGACGCCGTTGGAGGTGGTGCGGCGGACCACGGCGACGGCGAGGAGCTCGGAGCCGCCTGCACCGCTGCTGCGCCGCTTGTGGTGCGCCCTGGCCGATGCCCCGTGGCCGCCGGGCGCCGGGCGGTGGTCGGAGGACCTCGGGGTGTGCCCTGACGTGCCCTGGTGTCTCGGGTGCCGCGACTGGTCCGCGCCGGAGGTGCGCGAGCTGCTGGCCGAGGCCGACTCCGCCGAGCTCGTCCGCGCCGGACTCGCGACGGCCGCCGAGGGGCTCCTGCCGCCGCTGAGAGCCGCCCTGGCCGGTGACGCGGTGCTCGGGGTGCCCGAGTGGCTCCCGGGCGCCTCCGAGCCCGCCTGGTGGCGCTGGCGCGTGCTGACGGGCTCGCTGACCGGCCGGTGGTACACCATGGCCGCGACGTCCACCCCTCTCTTGACCAACGCTTGCTGGTGGGCCATCAGCGCCCCTGCGTCCACGCTGTCCGACAGGTTTGCCCGCCAGCTCGCCTCGACCCCGAAGCCGGGTATCTTGTTGTAGATCACCGTGCCTTCGCTTCCTGAGAAGCACATGTAGAACTCCACGAGAGAGTCAATGTGCTTGATCCACTCGGACTTGACTCGTACTTTGAGACCCGAGTCGAAGGTAAGGAAGGCATCGAAAACGTCGGGCGTATATCCCAGCACCTCTCGCCGGTTGATGGCGTAGACTTCGGCTACCTCGGCGGGCTCGAAGTACCAGCGCAGCAGGTCAACAACGTGGCTGAGCAGGAAATGGGCGACGGTCGAGCTTCCGGCCCACTCCTTGGTG
>JBDRJH010000301.1:0-2246 GCA_043815125.1 Verrucomicrobiota bacterium | reverse complement strand
TTCGTTGCGCTGCAGCGCTGGGCGGCCGACGACCTGCGGAGCCTGAACGCCCAGATCGAGTTCGTGCTGCGGCGCGCGCTGCTGGATGTGGGGCGCTTGCCGCGGCACGACGGCTCGGATGTCGGCCCGCCGACCCCCGGGCCGCTCGTGGATACGGATGGGAACACGGAGTGGTGACGATGCACGCGCACGTGACGCCCTACCAGATCAAGACCGTGGCCCGGGTTCTCGCGGTCCTCGCGGCCCTCAGCCTGACCTGCGCGGTGACGCTCCCGGCACAGGGGTCGCCGCCGGACGCCGGGCTCCTCCGCTGGTACCAGGGCGATCGCGAGCTGGGCCGCGAGTCCTTCCGCCGCACGGCCGCGCTCTTCGAGACCGAGACGCAGATCCCGATGCTGAACCTCAAGCTGCGCTACCGGTCCGACTACGACTCCGCGGGGAGGGTCGCGCGCTTCGAGGGACGGGCCTTCGACCTGCGTGCCGACACGCTGGTGCGGGTCTATGTCGCGGTGGTGGACGGCGACACGCTGCGCATCCGGCAGACGGGCGGCCGGCCCGCAGATACGAGCTGGGTGCGCGCTGCGCAGTTCGAGGGGGTGGTCCCGTCGCAGTCGCTCGCGGCGATGCTGGAGCTGGTCCAGCGGGCAGGGGGGCACGACTGGTCGTCGTTCGTGTGGTCGCCGGAGAGCGACAACGCGATGCGCTTCTCCGTGGCGTTCCACGGCGATTCGGTCGCCGCGCGCCTCGGGCCGTTCCAGATGATCGCCCGGTTCGGGGTCTCCGGCCGCGTCGAGCGGCTCGAGATCCCGATGCAGCGCCTGCGCATCGAGCGCTGGAACGGACGCGACAGCCTGCCGCCGCTCGAGGGGATGAACCGTCCCACGCCGGACTACACGGCTCCGGCCGGCGCTCCGTACACCACAGAGGACGTCCGCGTCCCGGCGCGCGCGGCGGAGGGGGATACCTTCTCGCTCGCCGGCACGCTGACGCTGCCGCGCGCCGGGCGTCCGCCGTACCCGGCCGCGATCACCGTGTCGGGATCGGGTCAGCAGGACCGGGACGAGAACCTGTGGCCGCTGCTCCCGGGGTTCCGTCCGTTCCGGCAAGTCGCCGAGCGCCTCGCCGAGGCGGGAATCGCGGTGCTCCGCTACGACGACCGCGGATTCGGCGCCTCCACGGGCCAGCCGGCCCGCGCCACGACGGAGGACTTCGCGGGCGATGCCGCCGCCGTCGTCGCCTATCTCCGCACGCGGCCCGACATCGATCCCGCGCGCATCGCCCTCGTCGGCCACAGCGAGGGCGGAGTGATCGGTCCGATGGTCGCGGTCGCGGACCCGAGGCTGGCCGCGGTGGTGCTGATGGCGGGGACCGGGAAGAACGGCGTCGAGGTCCTGAAGGATCAGGTGTCGTGGCCGATCGAGAGTACACCGGGCATGAGCGCGGAGCGCAAGGCGGAACTCCGGGCGGAGGCTCTCCAGGCCCTGGTGAACGACACCACGCCGATCCCCTGGCTGCGCTGGTTCCGGCAGTACGAGCCGCTGCCCACCGCCCGGCGTGTGCGGCAGCCGGCGCTCATCCTGCAGGGAGCGCTCGACCGCCAGGTCACGGCAGGGCAGGCGGACACCTTGGCGGCGGCGATGCGGGCGGGGGGCAACCGCGACGTGACCGTGCGGGTGTTCCCCGGCCTCAACCACCTCTTCGTCCCCTCGCCGACGGACGGATCGCCGAGCGAGTACCCCTCGCTGCGCGACGCGGCGATCCCGCGCGAGGTGCTGGACACGCTGGCGGACTGGCTGGCGCGGAGGCTGAGGGTAGCCGGTAGCCGGTGACGGGCGACGGGTGACGGCTGACGGCTGACGCCCGACGGGTCCCCGCTCAGACAGCGGCGGCGACCTGCAGCAACACCTCGCGACTCAAGTGGTGGCCGCCGCCGTACGTCAGTACCCTGCACGCCACTCCGGCCCGCGTGAGTCGCGATTCGTCGTCGGCGACGCGGCTCCGGTCGTAGTAGTGGTCCTTCTCTCCCCAAACCAGCAGTGTCGGTTTCGTGCCCAGCCTCCTGGGGTCCGAGAGATCCAACTCGGGGGGGAGGTAGCCCCCCCAGAGTATCAGCTGGTCCATCCGCGTTGTGCCCTGCACGGCCCATCGAGCGGCCGCCACCGCGCCCTGGGAGAAGCCCAGCACGCGGAAGGTCGTCGCGTCCCGCTCTACGCGCCGGAACACGTGGCGCGCCAGGGCGTCGAGGT
>JBDRJH010000300.1:0-3259 GCA_043815125.1 Verrucomicrobiota bacterium | reverse complement strand
AACGCGTCGCCGAGTCGGGCCTCGAGACTAGGCCCATCGCGACCATGTTCGACTACATCGATTTCGACGAAGGGCGCGATCCCGCGGACTTTCGCTGATGGACGACCAAACCCCGCCGACCATCCCCACACCGCGCGCCCTCGTCATCATGGGCGTCAGCGGCAGCGGCAAGTCCACCGTCGGCCGGCTGCTCGCGGATGCGCTCGGCTGGGCCTTTGCCGATGCCGACGATTTTCACCCGCCGGCCAACCGCGCCAAAATGGCCGCCGGTCAACCGCTCGACGACCACGACCGCGCTCCCTGGCTCGATGCGCTCGCCGGCCTCCTGCGCGACCATCTCGACCAAGACGCGCCGCTCGTGCTCGCCTGTTCGGCGTTGAAACACGCCTACCGGGACCGGCTCGCGGTGTCGCCCCGCGTGGCGTTTGTGCATCTGCAAGGCGACCCCGCGCTCATCGCCGCCCGGCTGGCGGCCCGCTCCGACCACTTCATGCCGGCCGCGTTGCTCACCAGCCAACTCGCGGCGCTCGAACCACCGGCTCACGCCATCACCGCCGACATCGCCCCGCCTCCCGCCGAAATCGTTGCCAACCTGCGCCGGCGGCTAAGACTCTGAGTTCCCCATGAAAATCGGCATCGACGGCGGCGGCACCAAGACCGAACTGATCCTCCTCGACCCGGCGGGCAACGTGCTCGCCCGTCACCTCGCCCCCGGCTGCAATCCCAACGTCGCCGGCCCCGAGCAGGCCCTGCGTCACCTCAACGACGCCATCCACACCCTGCTCGCCCTCCGCCGCAGCGATCATCCCCCCGGCCCCGTCACCCGCACCCTGCTCTGCATGGCCGGCGCCCCCGCCTTTTGGAAAGAGGTCTCCGCCCGGCTCGGCGGACTCGGCCTGATCGAAACCTGCGATGACTCCGTGCCCGTGCTCGAACTCGCCACCGCCGGAGGCCCCGGCCTCGTCGTCCACGGCGGCACCGGCTCGTTCGTCGCCGCGCGCGCCCCCGACGGCACCCGCCACTACGCCGGCGGCCTCGGCTGGCGTTTCGGCGACCCCGGCAGCGGCTACGACCTCGGCCGCCGCACCATCGCCCGAGCCCTGCTCGAACTCCAAGGCTGGGCCCTGCCCACCCGGCTCACCACCCTCGTGCGCGACCACACCGGCCTCGCCGAGGCACCCGAGATCACCCGCTGGTTTTATCAACACACCGAGCCCAACCGCGCCATCGCCGGCCTCGCGCCCGCCGTGCTGCGGCTCGCCAGCGAAGGCGACCCCGACACCCGCCAGATCGTCACCGACTCCTGCAGCGACCTGCTCCGCCTCGTCGAGGCCGTGTTGGTAAAATGTTTTCCCGGCTGGCACCGCGACAACATCGCCGCCGGCCTCGGCGGCCCGGTGCTCACCCACCCCGCCGCCCTGGCCGTCCTGCAAAGCCGCGCCACCGTCAACCTCCGCCCCCTCGCCGATCCGCCCATCGAAGGTGTCCGCCGCCTGCTGCTGGCACGCTGACCCGCTCAGACCCGCGACTCCCGGAACCGCCGCCGATACGCCGCCGGCGACACCCCCGCCACCTCGCGAAAAACCACGCTGAAACGCTGCGAATTGGGGAACCCGCACCGCTCCGCCACCAGCGCCATCTTGAGCGTCGTCCCCACCAGCAAATCCTGCGCACACGACACGCGCACCCGCGTGATCTCCCCAAGCACCGTCCGGCCGAGCTCAGCGCGAAACCGCGACTGCAACGCCACCGCCGACACGCCCGCCGCCCGCGCCACGTCGGCCACGTAGGGATTCTCCACGGCGTGTCCGCGGATGAAACGCACCGCCTTGGCCACCGCCTCGTCTCCCGCGAAGATCACGTCGGTCGACTTGCGCGCCACCACCTCGGCCCCCGCCAGACTCAACCGCACCGACCGCGAGCGAGCGCCCCGCAACATGCGTTGCTCCAGCAAACGAGCCGCCTCCCCGCCGATACGCCGCGCCGGCAACCGCACGCTCGACAACGGCACGCTCTCAAACTCCACCCAAAAATCCTCGTCGCCCGCCCCCAGCACCGCCACCTCCTCCGGCACGCTTCGCCCCAACTCGCGCGCCGCCCGCATCAACATCAACGCGAAGGTGTCGAGCACTCCGAACACCCCCAGCGGCCCCTCCAGACGCGCCAGCCAATCCCTCATCCGGACGTATTCATCCAACGACCGCTCCGCCTCCCCGCGCCCGCCGGCGACCGCCAGACGCGCGTCACGCCCCAGTCCGGCCCGAAACCCCGCGAGCCGCTCCTCCGAATAGGCCGCGCCCGTCTGCCCCCAAAAGGCAAAGCTCCGGCAACCACACGCCAACAGATGCTCCGCGGCCGCACGCCTGACCGCCACATCGTCCTGGGTCACCATCGGCACCACCGGCCGCAGCAGCGAATTGGAAACATTCACCACCGGCACGCCCAGACCGCGAAACCGCCGCTCCTGGTCCTCCCCGTGCAACGCCGCCACGATCCCGTCCACACGATCCCGACGCACCAACGCCCTCAAATCACCAGCCAGCTCATGCTCCAGCCAACGGTCGGCAAACACCATCCCCCCCGACGCAAAACCGTGGTGCCGCACACCCAGCACGATGTCCCGGAAGTAACGCAGATTCTCCTGCACCACCACCTGCACCCTGAACGGTCGTGAAGCTCGCTTTTTCATCTCATCTCAAAATGACACATTAATTGTCGTTTTATGCAACGACGTCTCCCGCCCCATTCGCTAGCATCGGCAAACCATGCCCACCCTCGACCTCACAAAAACCCGCTGGCAGTTCCGCGAGACGTCCGCCAAACTCGCCGCCTGGCTCCCCGCCACCGTGCCCGGCTGCTTGCACACCGACCTGATCGCCGCCGGCAAGATCCCCGACCCCTTCTACGGCACCAACGAACTCGACCTCCAATGGATCGAGGACCGCGACTGGGAATACCGCGCCACCTTCAACGTCTCCTCCGCCCTGCTCCGCGAGGACATCGTCGAGCTCTGCGCCGACGGCCTCGACACCGTCGCCACCGTCACGCTCAACGGCAAAACCATCGCCACCACCGACAACATGTTCATAGCCCACCGCTGGGCCGTGAAAAAGCACCTCAAGTCCGGCCGCAACGAACTCGTCATCCGCTTCCGCAGCGCGATGGACTACATTGCCAAAACCCGCGCCGACTTCACCCCGCCCAACAACTTCAACGACGCCAAGGGCGGCGGCTGCGTGCGCATCCGCAAGGAACAATG
>JBDRJH010000299.1:0-6414 GCA_043815125.1 Verrucomicrobiota bacterium | reverse complement strand
CTGCTGCTGGCCGAGGTTGTTCCAGCCGTCGGTGATGGCGTCCTCGGAGGAGGGGCCGAAGTCGATCAGCAGGGTTTCGGCGCTGACGGCCGTGGCGGCGAACAGGCAAAGCGCGGTGAGGGAGGGGGTCCAAGGGTTCATGCCCGAAGTTGAAACCCAATCGTGCCGTCAGTTCAAATGTTTTATTTTAATACAATATGGGGTTGCGGCTTTGTTTGAACTGGAATGCCTTGATGTTTGCCCGGCCGGAAACTTGGCCTGGTATTGTCCTGTGTTCTTAACCCCTCACGGCTCCATGACCCATCGTATCCTCAAATCGTTCCTCCTTGTTGTCGGCCTGGCGGCGACCTCGCTCTGCGGCCAGCAGGTCGTGTTTGTCGGCAACAGCTTTACCTTCTACCCCGGTACCAAGGGCATCGGCCGGGTCACCGACCTGAACAACGGAAAGGGCGGCGGCGTGCCGGAGATATTCGAGGTGCTCGCCCGTGCCGGCGGTCATAAGCCCGAGGTGCACATGGAGACGGTTGGCGGGAAAAACCTGCGTTTCCACTTTTTGGAAAAGGACTTTTTGCTGGATCGCGCTTGGGATGTGGTCGTGTTGCAGGACTACAGCACCGGTCCGCTGATCAACGGCGACGACACCAAGAGCCACGACGCTTTCCGGCTGTATCTGCTGCGTTTCAAGACGCTGTTCACCGCGAAAAATCCCGACGTGAAGATCTGGCTCTATGAGACCTGGGGGCGTCCCGATCTGGTCATGAAGGGGCGTTTCGACTCCATCGCGACCATGCAGGCCGGGCTCACCAAGGCCTACTCGGAGGCCGCGCGCGATTTCGGTTTCGCCGGCCATGCGCCGGTCGGCAGCGCCTTCCTAGCGGCCGTGCGCGGCGGTCTGGCCGACGACCCGTCGACCGCCGACGTGGAGGGGCCGCTCAAGCTGTGGGGGCCGGATAATTACCACCAGAATCAAGTCGGCACCTACCTTTCCGCGCTGGTGTTTTACGGCAGCATCTACGCGGAGGATCCGCGGACGCTCCCCGCCGACAACGCCGCCGCGATCGCCAGCGGACTGTCGCCGGAGCAAAGCCGCTCCTTGCAGGCGCTGGCCTGGGAGCGCCTGCAGGCCATTCGCTGAACGGACGCCGAATGGGCGCGGGGGATTTTTTCCCGGATACCCACTGCTTGAGTCAGAATGTATTAAAAGAAAACATTTGCCTTATCCAAGTGCTTCCCCACGGTGGTCCAAGTCTTATCGTCCTGTTCCCCCAACCGTTGCCGCATGATTACCTCCGTCAGCCAACTTTCCGACTGGTCCGCGCCGTCGTTGGACCACGCCCTATTGACTGGCAAAAAGTCAAAGGTCGCGGATGGTGACAGCATGTCTTCTTTCGACCTCAAGCATTGCGACGAGTCCAATCGCTACCTCGCGGCGAAGAATCTCATCAAGCGCATGGTCCTGAGTGGCGTGGTCGGGCACAACCAGCAGCTCAAGCCCGAGCTGGAGATCTGCCGCGAGACCAACCTTTCCCGCACCACCGTGCGCCGTGCCATCGCCGACCTCGTCGACGAGGGCCTGCTGGTGCGCTTCCGCGGCCGCGGCACCTTCGTCAACATCAGCCGCACCTCCTCGCAAAAGAAGCTGCTCGCGCTGCTGGTTTGCCAGCACAGCCACGTCTCCGGCGCGTATGACCTGTTGATCGGCGGCGCGCGCGACGCCGCCTCGCGACACGGTTACCAACTGCTGCTGGCCAATTCCCACAACGAGGCCGAGAGCGGCATCGAGCAGGCCATGCGCCTCAACGAGCACCGTGTCGCCGGCACCATCGTCGTGCCGCTCCAGACTCCCACGCCAGACCAAAGCACCGCCACCGTTCTGCGCGCGCTCCGCCAGGCCGGACAAAAGGTCGTGCTGGTCGACGAGGACTCCGCCGACGCGGACATCAGCAGCGTTTCCAGCCAAAACCGCGAGGCCACCGAGGCGTTGACCCGCCACCTCATCGGTCTTGGTCATAAGCGCATCGCCTTCCTCACCAGCACCCGCACCGAGGTCGTCGGCGAGCGCGAGGAGGGTTTCCGCAAGGCCATGGCCGACGCCGGCCTCGCCGTTCCCCCCGAGTATTTCCTGGAGGTCGCCGGCCGTGATCCCTCGCTGCAAGGCCGTCAGGAGATCGACGTGTTCATGGCCATGCGCACGCCCCCCGAGGCCATCGTCTGCCTGCACGATCTCATCGCGCTCAACGCCCTCGCGCGCTGCGCCGAGCGCGGCTGGAAGGTCCCCGGCGACGTCGCCATTGTCGGTTTCGACGACCTGCCGCAATCGGCCCACGCCAGCCCGCCGCTCACCAGTGTCCACCAACCGCTTTCCGAAATCGGCTCCCGCGCCGTCGAGCTGCTGATCAACGAACTCCAGGGCGGCCCCGGCGCGCATCGTCACGAGCGGATGCCCTGCCGGCTGGTGGTCCGCGCCTCCTGCGGCTCGGCCTGAGCACGCCGCCATTCCCGCCCCCCGATCCCTTTTCCCTCCGACCCGCCCGCCGCGGGCCCGGCAGGGCTTCCCATACCCATGAAATCCGCCCTGTTTGGCCTTTTGTGCCCCCTGCTCCTCGCCTCGATCTCACCGGCCGCGACCGATTCGCTGCCGCCGTTGACCGTATCCGGAAATCACTACACCGACCCCGCCGGCAACGTCGTCAAATTCTGGGGCGTCAACCTCACCGCCTTCTACCCCGACCGCGCCGCCGCCGACGCCACCGCGCGGAACCTCGCCGCCCTCCAGGTCAACCTCGTGCGACCCCACCACATGCTGCGCTCCAGCAAGGACTGGAACCCGACCATGGCCAGCGGCGCGCTCGTCGACTACGCCAAGGACTCGCGCACCTTCGACCCCGTCGCGCTCGAAAGCTTCGACTACCTCAACGCCGCCCTCCGCCGCGAAGGCATCTACCTCGCCATGTCGGCGCACAACACCCGCCACTTCCTCCCCGGCGACGTCGGCATCCTCCCCGTCTCCGCCGAGGACGACGCCGCCTGGTCCGCCGCCATCGCCGAGCTCAACGGCTGGCACTGGCAAAAATCCTTCGACCCCATCAAGGCCCTGCCCGTCATCGACGAACGCGCCGCCCTCCTCACCGCCGAGTTCCTCGTCAACCTCCTCAAACACCGCAACCCCCACACCGGCCTCACCTACGCCGAGGACCCGCAGTGGATCAGCCTCGAAGTCGTCAACGAGTCCTCGATCGAATACGCCATCGTCTGCAAAAACCGCTTCCCCGCCTACTTCGAGGAACGCCTCCAGGCCCGCTGGCGCGCCTACGCCGCCGCCAACGGCATCGCCAACCCCGGCGACATCTACGAACCCCGCGGCAACGAGACCGTGCGTGTGCGCGCCGCGTTCTTCCGCCAGCTCGAGTCCGACTACTTCGACCGCATCCGCGCCGCCATGGAGTCCACCGGTGCCCGCTTCCCCATGCTCTTCTCCAACCTCTGGCGCGGCGACAACGCCACCGCCCTGGCCGAGGCCAAATCCGACGTCATCGAAAACCACGCCTACATCGACCCGCTGCTCGTGCGCGGCGTGAAGGACGGCATCACCTCCGCCATGAATTTTGCGGTCAAGGACAAGCCCTACTTCGTCGGCGAATTCAACCAGGCCGAGGGCGGCGACAACATCAAGGCCCAGTCCCCCTACCGCACCATGCTCATGCTCGGCGCGCCCGCCTACGCCGGCCTGCACGACTGGAGCGGCATTGTATGGTTTGCGTGGATACACGGCACCGCCCGCGTCGGCCCCGACGGCTGGTCCACCCGCGCCGACCGCGAATCCCACCTCGGCGAAATGGTCTCCGACGGCATGATGATCGACCACCTGCGCACCGCCGGCCTCATCCATCGCCGCAATCTCGTCAGCCCCAGCCGTGAACCCGTCACCCTCGTCACCGCCGCGCCCTACCACGCCGGCGACTACCACGGCCTCATGGACGGCAAACACCGCCTCCGCGACGGCTGGCAAAACATCCACGGCTTCAGCCGCACCTACCGCGGCGACGTGCCCGCCGCCCAAGCCTCCGCCCCCTGGCTCAACCAAGCCGCGCCCGGCCCCGTGCTCACCAGCGACACCGGCGAAATCGTCAAGGACACCCAACGCCGCCAACTCACGCTCGCCGTGCCGCAGGCCGAAGGCTTCAGCGGTTTCATCGACGAGACCGCGCCGGCCCAACTCCGGCACCTCGCCCTCGGCACCAAGGAAGGCTTTGCCACCGTGCTCCTCGTCGCCGAGGACAACCGCCCGCTGGCCGAGTCCGCCCGGCTGATCGTCAGCCGCACCGCCCTCAACCTCGTGCTCAAGGAAACCGACACCCTGCCGCTGGCCCTCCGCGCCATCGCGCCCGCCGGCACCCCCGCCGTCTTCAAGATCACCCGCCCCGCCTCCGCCGCGGCCGAGACCCCGCTCACCGTCGCCGCCGACGGTAGTCTGCAACTGCCCGCGACCGGCTGGCACGAAGCCGAGATCCACCTCACCCGCTAACCGTCGGACTCCCGCAGATGCCCGCCTCCGCCCGCCAGCCCGGCCCGGTTCGTGAAGTCGGGGTGGTCTTCAAGACCCACCTCGACATCGGCTTCACCGACCTCGCCGCCAACATCGTCCGCCGCTACCTCACGGAGTTCATCCCCGCCGCGCTCGCGCTCGCCAAGGCCACCCGCGACCGGCCCAACCGCTTCGTGTGGACCACCGGCTCGTGGCTCACCCACCGCTACCTGGAAGACGCTCCCGCCGCCGGCCGCCGCGCCATGGAGGACGCCATCGCCGCCGGTGATTTTCACTGGCACGCGCTGCCCTTCACCAGCCACACCGAGTTCATGGACGCGTCGCTCTTCCGACTCGGCCTCGGCTACTCGCAACGACTCGACCAACGCTTCGGCCGCAAAACCCGCGCGGCCAAACTCACCGACGTGCCCGGCCACACCATCGGCATCGTGCCGCTGCTCGCCGACGCCGGCGTGCGCCTGCTGCACATCGGCATCAACCCCGGCTCCAAACCCGTCGCCGTGCCGCCCGCTTTTCTCTGGCGACGCGACGGCCGCGAAATCATCGTCGTTTACGAAGCCGACTACGGCGGCGTGGCCGTCCTGCCCGGCGGCTCCGCGCTCTCGGTCAACCTCACCGGCGACAACCTCGGCCCGCAAAACCCTTCCGAGATCGACGCCGTTTACGAACGCCTGCGCGCCGCCCATCCGCAGGCGCGCCTCGTGCCCGGCGGCATGGACGTGCTCGCCGAGAAATACTGGAAACGCCGCGCCGAGCTCCCCGTCGTCGAATCCGAAATCGGCGACACCTGGATCCACGGCGTCGGCACCGATCCGTGGAAAGCCGCCGCCTACCGCGAGCTCTCGCGCCTGCGCCGCCACTGGCTGGCCGACCAACGCTTCGCGTTTGGCGACGCCACCGATTTCGCCCTTGGCGAGCAACTCCTGCTCACCGCCGAGCACACCTGGGGCATGGACCTCAAAACCCACCTCAAGGACTGGAAAAACTACGGCCACCGCGCGTTCGCCCGCGTGCGCAGGCAACCCAACTTTCGCAAAGTCGAGTCCTCCTGGCGCGAGCAACGCAGCTACATCACGCAAGCCATCGACGCGCTGCCCCACGACCTCTCGCTGGAGGCCAAGGCCGCGCTCAAGACCCTGCGTCCGACCCGGCGCGCCGTCTCCGGATGGACCGCGGTCGCCCCCGACGCGCGGCAGATTCTGGGCGGTTTTGAACTCGGCCTCGACGTCGCCACCGGCGGCATCGACCACCTGCGCCTCCCCGGCGAGCGCAAGTCGCGCGCCTCCGCCACGCAGCAGCTGGGACGTCTCTTCCGTCAGATGTATTCACAATCCGAATACGACCGAAGCTACGCGCAATACAACCGGCACGAGGCGCAATGGATTCGCGACGACTTCACCAAGCCCGGCCTGTCCGTGAAGGTGCGCGCCGCGGTGCAGCCGGTCACGCTGACCGCGCTGGAGCGGCACAAGGACGGACGTCGCCTGCGGGCCGTGCTCGCGTTCTCCTCCGCCCATCGCCGCGACGGCGCGCCCGCGGCCGTCCGGCTCGAGTGGACGGCCCTCGACGAGCGCACGCTCACGCTCACGCTCGACTGGTTGGGCAAGCCCGCGGTGCGATTGCCCGAGGCGTATTGGCTGGCGTTCCGTCCGAAGCTCGCCGCCGACGCGCGCTGGAGTTACCGCAAGCTCGGCCAGTGGGTCGATCCGCGCGACGTCGTCGCCGGCGGCGCGCGCGAGTTGCACGCGGTCGAGGACGACGTTCGCGCCGGCGACTTCACGCTCACCACGCTCGACGCCGCGCTGGTCGCCCCGGGCACGGGCAGCCTGCTGGACTTTCACCAAAAGATCCCGCGTGCGACCGACGGC
>JBDRJH010000298.1:0-6736 GCA_043815125.1 Verrucomicrobiota bacterium | reverse complement strand
TGGCAACCCCGGTCATAGATCTCGGTCGTAGTCATCACCAACTTGGTCACCACTATGACCGGTCGGTCTTCGTAGTGGTGACTACTATGCGGCAACCTCCCTCATCGCTCCGTCAAGGAGGCATCCGGGAAGACGCTTACGTTGCCCCTGTGGCGGTTTCCATCCCGCCAGACTATCACCGGCGGCCCGAAGTGGCTAGGAGGTCCCCGGGAAGACGCTTACGGATTGGCACCCAATCAAAATATAACATTACTCGGCCTGACCCTTTCGGATCGGACCCGTCGGCTCGTCCCGTTCACGAGCCTGCATTACAACGCGCTGCCCGCGTTACCGGGTCGATTCGACAGGATCTCCAGCATTCGGATGTCATTCTTTGCGCGCGCCAAATCCAAAGCCGTAAAGCCTGTGATGGTTTCCAAGTGAACATCGGCCCCTTTTTGCAGTAAAAGGGCGACGGCATCGTAATTCGACTGCTCAACCGCCTCGTGAAGCGGCGTGTATCCATCTTCTCCCCGAGCATTAACCTCCAAGCCAGCATCAAGGAGCAGCTCCAACCCTACTACGTCGTTATCGATTGCCGCTATGTGCATAAGGGTGTCGCCGGAAACGCTGACCGACTCCAGCAATACGGGCTGACCATTCTGAAGAACGTCTCGGTAAGAGGCTCTCGCCAACCACTCTTGAAGGCTGATTATCATGGCGCGGCAGGGGGCGGCGTTGGTGTCGGCGGCGGGCAAGGGGTGCAATTTAGTTTATATGTCCGCTCATCGTTGGTTATGCCACGACGAAGGTCGTCGTTCGTTTTATTGTGCGCGGGGTCATTATCATTGTGCCACTTTTTCCCGAACTCTTCTCGGAGCTTCAGGCAGTTCTTCTTATGCGCGATCAGCCATTCGAGCCGCTTGCAAAGGTCGAGGCCCGGAGGCATCGACTGACCGCATTGTGATTTATAGTTTCCCCGTTCCCTAACATATTCTTCAAGTTCTGCTTTCGTAAGCACGTCTTTCGGCTTCTGCCCAGGCTGGATGATCGTGTTCACGATAGCGGCATTAACCACCACAGTAGCTCCAACTGAAACTCCGGCCGTTGCTCCTGTTCCAGCTAGATCAGCCATAACAGCGGCTCCCGTAGGGCTCTGCATCGAACTCTTATAGAGTCCGCTAATATCGAAGAAGTTTACAGGGTCGTTTTCGACCATCCCATAGAGATTAAATCCGCCCAATTCTTGTATGGGGTCCCTGCTTGGCCAACGTCCGGTGCTCGGATTGTAGTATCTGAAGCCGTAATAATACAGTTCGCTCACGCTATCCAGCGGCTTGGTGCTGAAGCGGTATAGATTGGTCGAAGCATAAGTGCCACTTGACGCAACCGTGTTACCGAAAGCGTCGTATTCGTAGTGGGCGGCGATGCCGCCGGAACTGTTCAGCACTTCGCTGACGTTGCCGTTGGCGTCGTAGGTGTAGTGGTAGGTGGCCGAAATCGTCCCGCCGCTGATTTCTGACGTGGCGAGAAGGCCCCCCACTCCACCGGCACCTTGCAGAGAGCCGGACAAATCCATGCCCCAAGTATAGGTGCGGAGCAGCTCGTTGCTGCTGGCGGCGTTGAGCACGGCGACCACGTTCCAGCCATCGTAGATGAACTTTTCGTCGGTGGTCGGGCTCCAGGCGCTGCCGGTGTAGGTGTAGACTTGCTTGCGCACACGGCGGCTTTGGCCGTCGTAGGTGTTCACCTGCTTTTTGTCGCTGGTCAGCGGGAGCGCAGGCTCGACGGAGATCAGGCGGTTCTCCGCGTCCCACTTGTAAATATGGCCGGTGCCGGTGGTGAGTTGGTTGCCGTCGAGGTCGTGCGTGGGGCTGGCCGCGCCGATCGCGGTGTATTGGTTAAGCCCATTTGCCGAATAGGAGACGGCAGGCAGGATGCCTGCGCTACTTGACTTGCGGTTGCCGATATCGTCGTAGGCGAAGGTGCGGTCATAGGCCGGGATCGTCGCGTTGGTCGAGGCGGTCACCTCGCCCTTGGCGTTGTAGGTGAAGTTGTCGGTGGACGTCGCGCCAAAGGCGGTGCCGGTGTTCACGCGCTGGGTGCGCTGGCCAAGGCTGTTCACGGTGTAGGCGTATTTGGAGATGCTCGTGCTGCCAACCTTGTTTTCCATGATGTCGATCACGTCGCGGTAATCTTCGTAGGTCGTCGTGGCCACATGCACCGGGCTGGTGAGGGTATGGCGCAGGTTGCTGTTTGGCATGTAGGCGTAGGTATAGAGGCTGGAGGAATCAGTGACCGTGCTCAAACGGCCGGCCGTGTCGTAGGTGTAGCTGACGGCGGTGTCGGCATCAGGGGTGGCGGTGGTGCCGAGTTCAAAGCCGGCAGACCGACCGGGAACGGAGGTCGGCTCGCTGGTGCTCGCCGCTACTTGGTAAGTGCGGGTGAGGATGCGGTCGCCGTAGTAGGCGGAGGGGAGCGTTTCCGACTTCAGGCGCAGGGTCGCCGGGTCGTAGGTAAAGGTGCGCTCGCCGGTGACGTCGGTGACGGTCTTCTGGCGGCCCAAGCGATCATAGGTGATGGCGACGTCCGGCGTGGTGTCGCTGTAGTCGGTCGAGGTGAGCTGGCCGGCATTGTCGTAGTCGTAGGTGGTCACAAGCGACCAGACGTTATTAACCTGTCCCTTTTAAGCGTCTGTCCCTTTTAAGCGTCCGGCTGATCGAACTACGAACGGGCCAAAATGGAAGCGGCGGACCGAAGGGCACTCCGACTTTATTTCATGGGCGTCCTAAGGCCGCATGCCATCGGTCTGTGATCACCAGCAGAGACGCCCCAGCTTGATCACCGCGGACATGGCCAGCGGCGTTACCGTCGCTGCCACGTCGGACGTGAGCGCGCTTTTATCGTATTGTCTTAACAGACGAAGGGCGTGTTCGTCTCCAGGCCGTCGGCGAGGCGGGTGTAGAGGGCGTGCAGGTCGGCGGGGGTCGGCTCGGCGGGGAGCGCCGACACGATGCGGCGGGCGAGCGTGCCGTGGTCGACGTAAACTTTTTGCGCGGCACGTTCGGACCCGGAGGCGTCGCGCAGCGGGTCGAGGCGGGCGATGATGCGGCGCCAGACGTCGTGCGCGGTCGGCGAGATGAGGTCGGCGCAGCCGAGGGCGCGGAGGAGCACGGGGTCTTCGATGACGGCGGCGTCGGCTTGTTCGACGCAGGCATTGAAGAGGCGCGCGAGCGGTTCGACGGGCACGGCTTGTTGCGCGCCGAGGTCGAGGTGGGTTTCGGCGACGAGCTCTTTGAGCAGGGCGACGAGGGTCTTCACAATCGCGAGGTCGGCGGCCGGGCATTCCTGGATGTCGAGCAGGCGGATCTCGATGCTGCCGCGGTCGAAGCGGGCGATGGCACCGCGGGAGTTGCTGAACTCGGCGAGGAGCAGGCCGTCGGGGTCGTGCGGGGCGAGTTGCTCGCGGATGGGATCGAAGATCACGCGCTTGTAGTCGGCGGCCGAATACACGGGCTCGGGGATGACGCGGCCGCAGAGCGCGGGGAGCTTGGCGGAGTTGACGCGGTAGTGCGCGAGGCGGTTGTCGGGCAGGCCGGTGACGCGACCTTCCTGGATGGGCGACGAGGCGGCGAGCGCGGGGAGGATGGGCAGAATCAGGCGGATGGCGGCGTGCAGGCGGGCGAACTCGGCGTCGCCGTCGAAGGGGAGGTTGATGTGCACGCTCTGGAGGTTGGACCAGCCGTGGCCGCGGCAATCGAAGATGCGGTCAAAGGCGGCGTAGATGTCGGTGTTGTCATGCGTCCAGAGGCGGGCTTCGTCGGGCCGCATGAGGGGGTGCATGGCGGTGGGCAGCAGGCGGCAGCCGTGGGGCGCGAGGCGGGCGTTGAGCTCGCGGACTTCGCGGGCGAAGGACGCGGAGATGTCGCCGAGGGCGGCAATGGGGTCGGTGGTCTTGAGCTCGATGACGTGCGCGGTGAGTTCGTTGGACCAGGTGATGTCGCCGCGTTCGATGTCGGAGACGGGCGCGGCGGTGACGGCGTCGATCAGGACGCGGTCGCTCCAAGGGCGCACGGCGAGGGTGGCTCGGTCGACGATCATGTATTCGAGCTCGACGCCGTGGCGGGTGAAGAGGGGGAAGGCGGACATGGCGGAGAAGTTTGAAGTAAGAAGGGAGGGCTGCGGATGCGGGCAGGGGGGGCGGGGGAGACGGACCAGCGGCGTTACCGCCGCTGCTACGGGGGGCGGAGTCGAAACGGCTCCGCCGTTCCGCTACGGGGAGCGGGCGGGGCTCAGTCTTCGGTGCGGCGTTCTTTGATGCGTTCGAGGCGGCGGACGAAGGACTCGATTATACGTTCGTAGAGGTTGTCTTTGAGGAGGGCGTCTTCGTAGCCGGCGTCGATGCTAGGGTTGTCGTTGACCTCGATGACGTAGCAGTGGCGGCCGTCTTGCTTGAGGTCGACGCCGTAGAGGCCGTCGCCGATGAGGGACGCGGCCTTCACGGCGGTGCGCATGACGTGCTGGGGGACGAGCTCGACGGGGATGGCTTCGACGCGGCCGTAGTCGGTGTCGCCGTCGTCCTGCTTGGCGATGATTTGCCAGTGCTTGCGCGCCATGAAGTATTTGCAGGCGTAGAGCGGTTTTTTGTCCAGCACGCCGATGCGCCAGTCGAAGTCGGACTGGAGGAAGGCTTGGGCGAGGAAGAGTTCGGATTTCTCCAGGAGGGCTTCGGCTTGTTCGTGGAATTCCTCGGGGGTTTTGGCCTTGGTGACGCCTTGGGAGAAGGAGGAGTCGGGTTGCTTGAGGATGACGGGGAAGCCGAGTTGGGCGCAGACTTCGTCGAGGTTGTCGCGGTGGACGATGACGGTCTTGGGGGCGAGGATGTCGTGCCGGTCGAGGAGTTCGGCGAGGTAGACTTTGTTGGTGCAGCGGAGGATGGACTTGGGGTCGTCCATGACAACGAGGCCCTCGGCTTCGGCGCGGCTGGCGAAGCGGTAGGTGAAGTGGTTGACGGAGGTGGTCTGGCGGATGAAGAGGGCGTCGAATTCGGCGATGCGGGCGTAGTCGTCGCGGGTGATGATCTCGGCTTCGACGTCCTGCTCTTCGGCGGCGCGGATGAATTTCTGGATGGCTTTTTCGTTGGAGGGTTTGTGGGCCTCGGTGCCGTCGTAGAGGATGGCGAGGTGGTAGCGGGGCGGAGTTTTCCTCGCGGCGGCGGGGCGGCGGCCGGAGAGGAATTCGCGGGCGACGGCGGTGACGAATTCGCGGTGGTTCTCAGGGATCTCGGAGGCGGAGATGGGGGAGATGTCCTGGAGTTCCCAGCGGTCGTCGCGTTTGACGAAGTGGGCGCGCAGGAGGGGGGATTGGAACTGGTTGTAGAGTTGCTGGCTGAGGCGGTCGTAGGTCTTGGCGAGGTTGCGCGCGAAGTAGATGCTGAGGGTGAAGTGGTCGCCTTTGATGGGGGCGAGGGATTTTTGAATAAGGTCGTCGATGTCTTCGGAGAGGATGCGCGAGACGACGGGGGACTTGAGGTCCTGGATGGTGGAGATGCTGGGCTGGGGGCGGTGGCCGCGGGCTTCGGCGAGCAGGGAGACGTAGTAGCCGAGGGATTGGTAGCGGTAGTCGCGGCAGAGGTTGTAAACGCGGACGTTGCGCAGGTCGGTGTAGCGGGCGTCGACGAGATAACTTCGGGCGGAGACGATCTCGACGCCGGGCATGTCGATGTCGAAGGGCCAGCGGTCGGGGTTGTTGACGACGATGAGGGAGAGCATGGGAGAGGGGACGGCGGGAAGTAAGAAGGGGGGCGGACGCAGGCGCGCGAGAGTGCGGTTTTGGCGATGGCGTGCGGTGAACGGGCCTCGCAAGCGAGGCCCCTACGCGGAGGCGGCGGGTTCGATGATGAGGAGGTTGGCGTCGTAGGTGAGCACGCCGAGGAGGATGGAGGCGATGACGCGGTCGATATCGATGGCGTAGCGGCGGGTGGCGGAGTGGGGGTTGGATTGCAGGGGGTCGGCGATGAGGACTTCGCGGTCTTTGCGATCGTAGCCGGCGAGCACGGCGAAGTGGCCGGAGGGGGTGCCGCGGATGTCGTCGTCCTCGTCGTCGTGGCCGAACTCGCGCATGGCCTGGTAGAGGTAGGTGGAGCTGAGGCCGGTGAGGATGGGGAGGTCGCGGTTGAGGTATTTACGGATGAGGCGGCCGGAGAGGACTTCGGAGCGGACGACGCCGCCGAGTTGCAGGAATTCGACGTAGGCTTCGCAGGCGCTGCGGAGACGGTGGGAGGTTTTGACGCGGGCCTGGGCGGTGAGTTTGGCGGAGAGTTCGTCGGGGCCGAGCGGGTGCGGACCGGCAAACCAGGTGGGGTCGAAGACCTGGAGGTTGTAGGTGTAGAGGGTGGCGCGGTAGCCGCGGCGGAGGGCGTCGTTGGCGAGGTGGACGCCGAGGGTGCCGCCATTTTCGAGTTTGGGGACGTCGCGGATGATGGTCTCGAGCGGGATCTCGCGACCGTGGTAGCGGTAAAGGGCGTGCAGGCAGGTGGGACCGCAGGTCGAGTCATCCGGCTGGGCGAGGATGTCGAATTTGAGCTGGTGGCGCCGGACCTTTTTGGGGCGTTCCATGGGTGGGTTGACGATGGGGGCGGACGTTGGCACGGGGGGCGGTGCAAGCCAAGCGGGGAGTTGCGCGGGCGCACTTGTATCGGGGCCGATGGTGGCTAGGCTGGGGGCATGTCACGTGTGATTTGGTTGTGCTTTTGGGC
>JBDRJH010000297.1:0-2507 GCA_043815125.1 Verrucomicrobiota bacterium | reverse complement strand
CATCCGCCCGCAGCGCAATATCCTCGGCCGCTTCCAGCAAGTCCTCGCCGGGCGGCTCGCCGGTGGACTCCTCGCTCACATAATCCCGTACGGCCTTGGCGAACTTTTCCGGGCTAAATTTCTCCAAACCGTCGGTTTTGTCGACGGCCTGTAACTTTTCGGCCCAATAGTAAAAACTGATTTTTGGCTCGCCATCTCCCTCGCGCCGATGAAACCCGATCATACTCGGTTGACGAGCGAACACGTAACAGCCCATGTCTCCGCTGATCGTCAGATAACCCGGCCACGTGACGATATCGAACCCGTCAATTGTCGTCCCGGGCTTCTGGCATCGCCAATGGCGGTAGAGCCCGTCATCGTGTTCGACGGTCAGCGCGTGATATTTTACCTGCGCCAAAAATTCGTTCCACGTCGGTATCATTACTCACTCCTCTCCCTTCCGGTTAATGCGACGGCATCCCAACACTCTTTGCAAAGCCGCCGCCATTCGCCGTCCACCATTTTAGGATACATGCGGCTGGCGCGGCGACGCAGGCACAGTTGGCACCGCCGACCGTATTCTTTACTCATCGACATATTCCGGCCAGAACCGGCCGGAGCAATCGTCGGTGGGTTCATCCCACAATCTCCTTCCTTTTGATCGCGGCCCCCTCGGTTTCCCCTGACGGGTTCGCCTCTATGACTACGGACATGATTGCCTCACCGGCCGATCGCGCACGACCAAGAAGAATTGCAGCCTGCAAAAAATTTATCGTCGCGGCTACGTCATTAAATCCTCCCTCGCCGCAAATTCGCTGTGCGGCTTCAAGATACTCCATCGCATCCGGCGGAATATTTTGAAAGTCAACCGGCCCGGTCTGTTCGGTCTGCCCGTACCAGGCCACCAGCCCCAAGAGGACCACCATCGCCATCGCCGTTGACACGGCCACAATATAAACCACCGTTTTCATCATCGAACTCCTCCTGATTTTCTCGTGACGCGAATGTCCTAGAATGGTTAGTTAGTTTTACCGGTATCGTCTATCGCCTGACCTGTTCGACCGCCAGCGCCGAACGCACCACACGGCCGCGGCCACGACCGCGCGGTCAACAAGGCCTCGAAGAAGGACCGCCAGCCGCCTCATCGCGCGGCCTCATGCAGTTCAGCCATCTCTTGCGGCTCGTCACACTCGCCCTTCAGATAAACGAAACAATCTGGCCCGCACCCTCCGGAAATGCCGACGTTGAAGCACTCGCTTGTCCCGACCGGATAGTTTCCGGTGTTCGCCAATGCGTTTCCGTGTTGCAGCGCCTCCATTTCGTTTTGCGGCGGATATTGAAAAATCAGCCTGATCGGACTTGCCGATCCCGGCTTTTTTGTCGAATGCCACCGGCCGAACGCCCGCTTGTTTTTGTCTATTTCCCTTTTGATATATTCCCGTTTAGTCATCGCGCCACCTCGCTGGCAACACAACGATATTCCCGACACATGTCGGGGCGATGTTCATAGTCGGCGCAAAGCCCATCCGTTCCGAGCAGATCGCAACCGTAACTGCCATCAGGATCGAGACGCCAATGCGCCCGAGCCCAGGCCAGTTCGGCCGAATCGTCGTTCCATTTAACCTCGATAGACATACCGGTGCAGCACATGCCGCACATTTGGCATTCATATTCTTTCATAACCCCTCCACCAAACCGCGCGGCGGTCTCTCAACCGCCGCGTCATCTGTATTTGCTACTCCTCCGAGCAGTCGTCAGCGCACCAGAAACGTTTGCATACCGTCTCTGGACGCGGCCATGTGACCAAGCACCTCGTGCAAAGTCCGTCCCCGCACGGAATAACGCCCCAGTCGATCCCGTCGGTATCTTATTCTGGGACGGCCATGTAGGTCAGCGCCCCATCGCGGCTGAACTCCATCGCGCAGGTGAACAGACCGCCGTCGAACCACCGGACGAGGGATGACCCGTCAGCGAACAGCAACTCGTATGCGCCGTCGAGTTCAGCCATGCCCGGGGCGTCGTATGGGCCGAAAAACACTATCTCACCCTCCTCCCGCCCGAGGATGGGGTTTGTATCTGCACCGGTGATTCCGCGGTAGGCGGGGTCATCGCGCACCCAGTCCCGCATACCGGAAGATGGCATATTGGGCGGGAAGTATTCAAAAAAGCCCATCACCCCATAATCAGCGTGGGCAAAGGGGATTTCGGTCATCAACGCCAGGACGATGATGATCACGGCGAAAATGGTTATGTACTGTTTAGGCGATAGGTAATACATTCTGCACTCCTTGTTTGTGTCGGTTTGGCGCGGGTTTGGTCGCGCCGTGGTGTTAGTTGTCCGTCATTCGGCGATCAGCGCCGCAACAACGATACGCGTGATGTGGTTCCGGTAGGTTACGGTCAATCATCGCGCGACCCGAAGCCGAAGAGACCATGGACCCTGGCATCAACTTCCAATTTCATCTGATTGCCTCCCTCTATTTTGTTATCTTCCAGGGAAAATCGTCATGGCATCACCTCACATGGCG
>JBDRJH010000296.1:0-3829 GCA_043815125.1 Verrucomicrobiota bacterium | reverse complement strand
GCCGCCGGAGAGGGTGACGGTCTGGGATTCGGCGTAGATGGGCGTGCCGCCGGTGGCGGCGGTGTAGAGCTTGAAGAGGACGGTGCGGTTGACGGGGGAGGTGTTGCCGATGGGGTTGCCGGAGACGTCGGTGACGTGGCCCTGGTAACTGAGCAGGCCGGGGACGTTGGCTTGGGCGGACGTGGTGAAGACGGCGAGGGCGGCGAGAAGGGTGGCGGCGAGGGCGAAGGTTTTCATAAAGCGGGAAATTGGTGGGGCGAAAATCAGAGTTCGGATTCCGGAATGAGAGAGGTGGTGAGTTCGGAAATTTCGGAGATGCGGCGGAGGGCGAAGGTGCCGCCGACGGTGAGCGGGTTTTTATGCAGGCCGGTGATGGTCTCGGCGTAGGTGCCGCCGTAAATGGTGGTGCCCCAGCCGGTGATGGTGGAGCCGTCTGGCGGCGCGGCGGTGAAAGTGAAGGTGAGCGTGCGCGTGATGTTGTAGCTCTCGACGCCGGAGGGGAGCGGAGCGAGGCGGGCGTCGCGGTTGTCGTGGTCGGGATGATACGCGTGGACGAAGGGATTGGTGGGATCGTCGAAGGGGATCGTGACGGTGTGGGTGAGGGTGGAGCCGACGGCGAAGGCGCCGGCGCCGGCGATGACGCGGTCGAGCGGCATCTGGCTGGAAACGACGCGGAGGGCGTCGGCCTTGGCGGTGTCGAGCAGGATGGATTCCTGGGTGGTGACGCCGGCGGGGTTGCCGGCGGTGGCGAGGGTGCCGACGTAGGCTTGGGAGAGGAGGCGGGCGGTGCCGGCGGCATCCACGTGGATGTTTACGCGAAGCGGGAAGGAGCGCGCGGTGGTGGCGCCGGGGCTGCCGGCGACGGTGCTGGTGACGGCGGAGACGTCGGCCTGGCCGACCCAGAGGCCGGCGGGGAGAGGAGCGTTGGGCGCTGACGGGCAGGAGGACGTCGCTGAGGTTGGCGGAGTCCTTGATGCGCAGGAAGGACGCGTAGAGGGCGCTGTTGGAGCCGGTGAGCTGCCCGCGATCCAGGCCGAATTCGAGGTTGAGGCGGCTGTTTCCGGGAATGGAGACGGTGGATTCGCCGACGAGGGGCGTCTCGACGTAGGCGCCGGTGGCGGAGTCGAAAATGCGGCGGGTGAGGGGAACGGGGCCGGCGATGGGAGTTTGGTTGGCGGGCGCGGCTTCGGAGGGCGGGGCGGAGAGCGTGAGGGTGAGCGCGCTGCCGGTGCGGTTGGTGACGCCGACGCTGATGACGGAGCCGGTGCGGCCGTAGGCGAGGCCGTTGGAGGAGGGCAGCTCGTATTTGAGCGGGCCGGTGAAGTCGCCGACGGTGGCGGCTTCGAACCAGTAGGCGGTGTTGCGATCGAGGCGCTCGACGGTGGGCGAGACTTGGAGCGGGTTGGTGGCGTTGAGGTCGCCGCCGATGTATTTGTAGATCTTGGCGGGCGTGGTGGTGGCGACGGGGAAGCTGGCGAAGTAGGACGAGAGGATCGGGCCGGGCGCGGTGGCGGCGGGGAGGCCGATGAAGTTGGCCCCGCTGACGAGCCAGGAGGCGCTGGGCGGGCGCGGGCGCTGGGCGATGGCGACGTTGACGATTGTAGTGGAAGCGCCACTACAGCGGACGAGGTAGGCGGACTGGCCGAGGAGGGCGGAGAGGACTTGTTCGTCGGGGTCTTCGCGGTTCCAGATGGTCCATTCGGCGCTGGTGGCGTCGGGGGAGGAGGGCGAGTCGGTGAACTGGATCTGGTCGGGGTTGGGATTCCAGCGCCAGATTTCGAGCACGGCGGGATAGGCGGCGAAGAGTTCGGCGGGGGTGGCGTGGGTGGCGTCGCCGTGGAGCCAGATGGCGTTCCAGCCGCCCTTGAGCGCGTAGGTCTCGGTTTTCCATTGGGCGTGGAGGGCGGCGGGCGCGGCGGCGAGCAGGAGGCTGGCGAGGAGGGCGGCGTGGGTCACGGACGGGAAGGGATTTCTCATCGGACTTTGAGTCGGTAGAAGGTGCGGCCGGAGGCGTCGGCGGGGGCGTAGAGATCGACGAAGTCGGTGGCGTCGGCGCGGTGGAAAGGCTGGGCGGCGGGCGGGTTGGCGATGTCGGCGGGATCGCTCAGGTAGATGTCGGCGGGCGTCCAGGTTTGCAGATCGGTGGACGATTCGAGGGAGTAAACTTTGTTGTAGATGCCGAAGAAGCGCAGGCGGGCGTGGGCGGCGGTGGTCCCGATGATTTGCAGCGCGAGGTAGTCGGTGGGGTCGGTGGCGAAGGTGCCGGCGATGTATTCCTGCCAGTTGGAGACGCCGTCGCCGTCGAAGTCGCCATTGCGGTTAATGCGGGCGAGGTCCCAGCCGTTTTCGTCGGGTAGGACGCCGCCGGCGTAGAGCTGGCTTTGTTCCCAGGCGTCGGGGATGCCGTCGCCGTCGGAGTCGAGGCCGAGGGTAAGGTCCAGGCGGATACGCTCGCCGGGCTGGCCGATGGCGCGGGGCTGCGACATCTCGATGGGGTAATAGACGATGTCGTTGAGAACGACGCCGAGGGAGAAGACGGCGCCGGGGGAGTTGGCGAGGCCGGTGTAGCTCTGGGTGCCGGTGCGGAGCATGTCCATGCGCAGGCGGATCTGGTAATTTTGGTCGAGCCGGGCGGTCTCGGCGACGGGCGTGCGCAGGAACTCGGTGCCGTCGCGATAGAAGATGATTTCGCCGCCGTCGGCGCGCAGGGCCTGGCCGTTTTCATCGCGGACCATGCCGTAGAGGGTGTGGAACGGCGCGGGCGGGAAGGCATCAAGCCTGCTGACCATCAGGAGCAACGTGCCGAAGACCGTGCAGTATGCTAACCGAATGCCGACAAGAGGGGTAGGGGACGGTTGCATTGATGAGTTTAACGGCTTGGGAGGCGGATAATGAAAGCCAATGCCTTGTAAACAGATTGTTAATCCTGTCCAGGGAGGTCGTAGGCAAGAGTTATGCTACAGAGTAAACACCCTAGTGGGCAGTAACGTCCGCCGGATCACATGATCGGTGGTGGGGCGTCGGGTGCGATCACCGGCCATTGCTGGCATTCGTGCGTAGCGCACGGTCTGGCGGGTCCGTCCCTGCCTACACCGCCTCAGTATCCTGCGAATAACAACGTTTCACCGCGGTCAGGGCCATCGCCGGCCTGCGCAGATGAATCGCGCCGATTCCAAGGTGGCCGGGTCGGCGCTTCCCCGTGCCGCTGCCGGCGTTGTCGTCGGCGGACGCGGGCCCGGCTGGGCCGAGCCGGGCGTGACGCCGCTAGGCAGGCGGCGTTCCTCAGGCGGAGGGCGACTGTTTGGGTTGCGCGGCTTAGACGAACGCTCCCTGCGCGCGCAGTGCCTCGCGGAGCGCGGCGACGTATCACGTCGCGGGTGCTGGCGAGGTTTTGTTGCACGCACCGTGTGGCGGCGGTGCCGGCGGCCTGGCCGATGGCCATGACCTGCGGGGTGATGCGGATGGCGGCGTGCGCCTCGTGGGAACTGTCGATACAAGGCGAGGCGATCAGCACGTTGTCTCACGGTGTGTCGCGCAGCACTCCCGAGCCCCCATATCCGCTCGCGATTATGGAGGATCGCATCAGTGCGGCCGGGTGCTCGGCGCGGCTAGGAGTTCCGTCATGCGTTCGCGCAGTTGTGCCGCTTTCTCGGGAAACTTTTCGATGAGACTGACGGTTTCGGCCGGGTCTTCTACGAGGTTATAGAGTTCGTCGCGCGTGGTGTCGTCGCCGTTTTGGGCGGTGATCAGCTTCCAGTCGCCGGAGCGCAGCCCGTGGCGGTTTCGTGAGCCTTGAACCATCACTTCGCTGCGGGGTGCTGAGACGTTG
>JBDRJH010000295.1:0-3897 GCA_043815125.1 Verrucomicrobiota bacterium | reverse complement strand
GTCGTCGGCGGCGAGGGCCGGTTGCTCCCATAGGAAGCTTTGCTCGCGGGCGAGTTCACTGCCGTCGGCGCCAAGCACGCGGACCTGCCAGGCGAGCGGGTTGGTCTGACCGTCGGTCCAGTCTTCGCCGGTCAGGCCGAGGAGGAAGGCGTGGCTGCCCTTGGGCAGGTCGGCGGGAAAGAAGTGCACTTCGGCATCGCTCTGGCCGGGCCGGATCGCCTGCACCACAAGGATGGCGCCGGGGGCGGCCGCGGCGGACTTGATGCGGGTGAGGAAGTAGTAGCCGTCGCGCTCCGCGGGGCGGGTGCGGAGAATGGTCTGGCCACGGCGGACCTCGGAGCCGCCGAAGTATTCGGCGATGCGTTTGAAGGAGGCGGCCTCGCGGTATTCGGGCCAGACACGCACCAAGCTGACCTCGGACGCGAGCAACGGGGCGTTGACCAACAACAGTAGGGGAAGGAGGAGACGCATGCAGTGGACCTATAGGGCGATGGAGACGGGCACAAGCCACAGGTTCGCAGATTACATGCCAGCGATTCATAAACCCACCAAGGTTGCCTGCGGAAATGCTCCTCCATTGACAGCCGCCCCCTGGCGACACGATGCGTGTTGGTCTCCGATTTTCCAACACCCGCATCCTCATGCCACTCGTCGACAAACCCCTGTCCGAACTCCGCAACTACCAGGGCCGCAACCCCCGCCCCGCCGACCACGACGCCTACTGGGCCGCCGCGCTGGCCGAGCTCGACGCCACCCCGCCGAACCCCGAACTCGTCCCCGCCACCGCCATCGCACCGAGGGGCGTCGAGTGCTTCGACCTCTGGTTCACCGGCGTCGGCGGCGCGCGCATCTACGCCAAATACCTGCGGCCCGCCGGCGCGGCCAAAGCCCCCGCCGTGCTTCAGTTTCACGGCTACTCGGGCAACGGCGGCGACTGGACCGGCAAGCTCGCCTACGCCGGTCAGGGCTTTTGCGTCGCCTCGATGGACGCCCGCGGTCAGGGCGGCCGTTCGCAGGACAACGGCAGCGTGATGGGCAACACCCTGAAAGGGCACATCATCCGCGGCCTCGACGACCCCGACCCGCACAAGCTGCTTTTCCGCAACATCTTTCTGGACACCGCGCAACTCGCACGCGCGGTCATGTCGCTGCCCGAGGTCGACGCCGCGCGCGTCGGCGCCATGGGCGGCTCGCAAGGCGGCGCCCTCACCATCGCCTGCGCCGCGCTCGAGCCGCGCGTCAAGCGCGCCGCACCCGTCTTCCCCTTCCTCTGCGACTATCAACGCGTCTGGGAAATGGACCAGGCCAAGGACGCCTACGACGAGCTCAAGGCCTACTTCCGGCTCTTCGATCCGCGTCACGAGCGCGAGCAGGAGATCTTCACCAAGCTCGGTTACATCGACCTGCAATTCCTCGCCCCGCGCATCCAGGCCGAGGTCCTCATGTATACCGGCCTGATGGACACGATCTGCCCGCCCAGCACCCAGTTCGCCGCCTTCAACAAGATGACCTGCAAGAAGGACGTCGTCATCTATCCCGACTTCGGCCACGAGGGCCTGCCCGGCGAAAGCGACCGCACGTTCAACTTCATGCTCGGTCTGTAAGCCGCGCCCGCCGCCGCGCCGGCGTCAGCCCACCCAGCTGACGCGTTGGATGCGGCCGGCCAGCTCCACGTCCTTTGCGGTGACGCGGTCCCCCGCGTGGTGGGTCAACAACCGCACCCGCACACGATTGTAGACATTGGTCCACTCCGGGTGGTGGTCCAACTCCTCGGCGTCGAACGCCACGCGCACCATGAAACTCATGGCCTCGCGAAAACCGCCGAATTCAAACGTCTTCTCCAGCGCGCCTTCCGCCAATGCCCAACCGGGCAACCCGCGCAGCGACTCTTCGATCTCCTCCGGTGACAAAGGCGTGTCTTTCATGCCTCACTGTCTCCATCACCCCCGCACCGGTCAAATCCGCCCCGCGTTCTATCGTTGAACCGCGCCATGCCCCCGCGCTAACTCTCGCGCTTCGCACGCATGTCCGCCACCTTGATCGCCGCCCAAACGCCGCCGCCCGTCCCCGCCCACGTCGCCATCATCATGGACGGCAACGGACGCTGGGCCAGGCAACGCGGCCTCCCCCGCCTCGAAGGCCACCGCCGCGGCGTCGAGACCGTGCGCGCCACCGTCGCCGCCGCCCGCGACCTCGGCATCCGCGTGCTCACCCTCTACGCCTTCTCCGCGGAAAACTGGAACCGCCCCGCCGACGAGGTCGGCGGCCTCATGGGCCTGCTCGAGTTCTTCCTCAAACGCGAAACCGCCACCCTCGTCCGCGACCGCGTCCGCCTGCGCACCATCGGCCGCACCGATCAGCTCCCCGAACCCGTCCGCCGGCAACTCAACCAAGCCCTCGCCGCCACCGCGCATTTCACGGAACACACCCTCGTGCTCGCCCTCAACTACGGCTCCCGCACCGAGGTCGCCGAAGCCGCCCACGCCTACGCCGCCGACGTCGCCGCCGGCAAGCTCCCCGCCGACACGCCCCCCACTTGGGAGACGTTCTCCCGCTACCTCCACACCGCCGACCTGCCCGACCCCGATCTCGTCATCCGCACCTCCGGCGAGACCCGCGTCAGCAACTTCCTGCTCATGCAGGCCGCCTACGCCGAGTTCGTCTTCACCCCCGTGCTCTGGCCCGACTTCACCAAGGCCGACCTCGCCGCCGCCGTCGCCGACTACCAGCGCCGCGAACGCCGCTTCGGCCGCACCAGCGAGCAACTCACCACCCCCGACCGGGCCTGAACCCCGCCGGCAACCCCCCGCCCTCTTTTCTCCAACGTGGCCAAACGCATCTTCAGCACCGTCCTCCTCTGGCTCGTCATCCTCGCCACCATGTGGTTCTTCCAGGCCCGCGGCGGCATCGTGCTGCTCCTGCTCGTGAGCACCCTCACCCTGCGCGAATTCTACCAGATGACCGGCAAGATGGGCCACCGGCCCTTCGCCCGCCTCGGCCTGCTGCTCGGCGCGGCCATCACGCTCGCGCCCGTGCTCGAGCCGCACTGCGTTCTGGCGACACCGGCCAACCTGCTCGCCGTCGCCGCCATCGTCTTCGCCGTCCGCATCGTCGGCGAACGCAACTCCGACAACCGCGTCGAGTCGCTCGGCTGGACGCTCTTCGGCCTGGTCTACGTGCCCTTCATGCTGCAGTTCCTCGTGCGTATCCTCTTGATTGATACGCCGCACGCCAACACCGGCCTCGCCCTCGCGCTCTGGCTGATCGCCGTGTCCAAGTTCTGCGACGTCGGCGCGCTGCTCTCCGGCATGGCCTTCGGCAAACACAAGATGGCCCCCGTCATCAGCCCGAAAAAAACCTGGGAGGGCGCCATCGGCGGCGTCTGCACCTCCGCCGCCCTCGGCGCCGGCATCGCGTATTTCTTTTCCGAATACTTCCCGGCCGGCTTCAACCCGCTGCTCGCCGCCGCCGTGGCCGCGCCCATCGCCGTGCTCGGCATCGTCTCCGACCTCGTGGAATCGGTCATCAAACGCCGCGCCGGCACCAAGGACTCCGGCGCCACCATCCCCGGCATCGGCGGCATGTTCGACCTGTCCGACAGCCTCATCCTCACCGCGCCCGCCGGCTTCCTGATCTTCAGCCTGCTCTAGGCGACAACCACCGCATGTCCGCCCCCCGCAAACGCGTCGTCCTGCTCGGAGCCACCGGCTCCATCGGCGAAAGCACCCTGCGCGTCATCGCCGCGCACCCCGACAAGCTCGAACTCGTCGCCATCGCCGCCCGCGGCCAATGGGAAAAACTCGCCGCCATCGCGCGCAAATTCCGCGTGCCGCACGTCGGCATTTTTGACGACGACGCCCTCGCCGCCGCCCGCGCCTCCGGCGCGTTCCCCGCCGG
>JBDRJH010000294.1:0-91468 GCA_043815125.1 Verrucomicrobiota bacterium | reverse complement strand
GGGTGACGGCGGCGCAGAGGGCGATGCCGAGGATCAGATTTCGGAGGGAGAGAGCCATCGGAAGCGGGTGATTTTGAATTTGCGGCCGAAGCCGGTGGCGGACGGAGCGGCAATGTTGGTCTCGTCTGGATCCAGTGGCTCGGGAAAACGTTGCACGGTGGCCTCGCACCAGGCGCGGCCTTCGACTTCGCCGGTGACGGGGTTGAGGGACTCGCCGTAGGTGCGCACGACGAAGGTGTCGGAGCGGGTGCGCAGGTAGGGGGCGAGGGCGGTCATGATGTCGGCGGAGGAGAGGGTGAGGGAGCTGAAGCCGATGTCTTCGAGGTCCGCGACGGGGCTGATGGGGGCGATGCTCGCAGGATTGATGCCGGCGTCGTCGATGGCTTGTTCGAGGAGGTTGCGGTTGGACCAGGCGGGGTTGGGCGCGAGGAAGTCCTGGAGGGAGCGGTAGGGGCCGGCGGTTGCCACGTGGGCGCGCAGGCGGGTGACGATGGCGTCGGCCAATAGTTCGATTTGCGTGGTGGTGAGGGTTTGCAGGTCGCTGCCGTCGATGGGTTGGTCACCGCCGCGGACGCCTTGGCGGTAGGCTTGTTTTTTGAAGGATCCCTCTATGGCAGTATCTTCCCAATAGTAGGTTTCTTGAGCTGACTGGGAGAATCGAAAGAAGGCGGGGCCTCCGATGGGGTTGGTATGGGGATCTGAGTCGTCGGCAAGAGTTTGATCCACTAGGAATTCCTCGGCAGTGGTGGCGGTTTCGGGCTGTGAGCCAGTGTAGTCGTTGACGGTGCCATTTTCGATTTCAGCTCGGTTGAAGGAGTGCGACTGGCTGAAGCGAATGCCGGAGAGTATGGCGCGCCAGGCTTCGGGTAAGCTGGAATTGATGTTAAAGCCTCCGGCTTGCAGGAGCTTGCTCGAAGAGAACTCTCCTATCGTTGCGACATTGCTGGCGAGCGGCGTCAGATTCCAGTTGGGCAAGGGTTGGCCGGCGGGAATATTGGGACCGACGATTGCGGGAGTAAGGCCAGAAAAAAAGAAGCGGTCGAACCAGCTGTTGGCGTTGTTACCCCAAGAGTTGCCGACGGCAAACGGGCGTTCGCTGGGAATGAGTAGATGCTGGAGTTCGCCGATAGAAAGGTAAGGGAGGCGGGGCAGTTCAAAAAGCGGGACATCCAGATTGGCGGAACGGGTGGAGCGAATCGCTGCGGCGCTGGCCCCGGTGCTGGCACGCCTGAAGAACAAGTAGTTCATGGTGTCGTCATTGCCGGTGTCGTAGTCTCCGTCATAGCTGGTTGGCTCCGTATCCAACTGTTCGTCAAGTGGGCCAAAAACTTCTGTCGGAGCCTGACTCCGTCTGATGTCGTTGCCGGGAACAGTCAGCCAGTCTCTATCTCGATTATAAATGCTGGGTTGTTTAAGTCTGAAGCCCAGGCCGAACGCCCAGTTGTCTTCGCTATCATTGGCATTTTGCACTGAAATGTCGGGAAATTCGGGGCTGGTGTAGGTTGCCAGAAGGTCGCCGGCGGCGTTGCGCAGTTTTATGGTCACCGTCGTGGACGAGTCTTTTTGGATTCTTATGACATCGGGCACGGTGGCGGGGTTTCCAGCCGGCGTCATGACCTGGTTTCCTTCTTCGTCCAATTTGGGAATGAGGCCCAGAGGGCGACCGGTGGCGGCATAGGTCCAGCCGGTGACGCTAATGGATTTGTTGTAGAACTGCAGGTCGGAGGTCGCAGACGCGGTCGGCGCGGTTCTCCACGCGTAAATTCGTCCAGGTAGCCATGATTGGTGATCCGCCTGTGTGCCGGTTCCGGGCGTGAGCTGGATTTGCATGGTGTCGGGGGTTTCCTCGGAGACGACTGCTGCTGGCACGTTCTGCAAATCAATCGGAGCGGCTGTCCCGTCTTCTCCGATGGTTACGTCTACTTCGGGCAGCCCCGTGATTTCCAGTGAGAGTGCTTCGGGAACGAGGGCCGTGCTGTAGGGGTTCCACATCTCAACAAAGACTCTTGAGCGGACGGCCAGTTGAGTTCCGTTTCGGAAGAATCTGAATTGGATCAAAAAACTGCTCAGAGTCGGGGCCACTTTGAATTCTATCTCGGGGTCGCCTGAAGATGAGCCGGAAGGTGGTAGTGCCGTCATCCGGTAGCGGCGGCGGGGCGAGTCGTAGGTGGTGATGGCGGGCACGGCGGTGTTGGTGGCCGACGGGGCTTCCATGTAGGCGGCGAGATCGGTTTGCGCGACGAAGGCGGGGCCGAGCAGGGCGGGGGCTTGCGATAAATCGCGTTGCAGGCCGCGTGCGGAGTCGGCGAGCGGCAGGGTGTTGGCCAGCACGCTGAAGGTCCGGTCGGTGAAGGTGTGGGCGTGGTCGCGTCGGAAGTTGTCGAGCGGGGCGGCGACCACGGCCGGAGTGAGCAGATCAAAGTGGCCGGGTTCGAGCACGCGAGGGAGCAGGTTGCCGTTGGCGGTGTCGAGCGGGTCGAAGCCATATTCGCCTTCCGCCGCCGAGCGGCGGAAGTAGTTGGGCGAGGTGGCGATTTGCTGGCGGATGCGGGCACGCTGATCATGGCCGGTGCCGGGGGTGGGATCATACCACGGCGCATAGGTGACCTCGGCGCTGCGGTCGGGCAGGGCGAGGGAGGCTTTCACGCCTTGGTCGCCGACCCACCAGGCGTAGCGGCCGGTGGTGCGGTCGCCGGCAAAGCCGGGCACGGGGGTGTTAATGGGCACGCCGGGGACGACGACGCTACCGTTGTCGAGGCCGGTGCCGTTGGTGGTGGCGGTATTTTCGCCGACGATTTGCACGCGATTGGGATCGCCGGACTCCGGGCCGTTGGTGGCGAGGCCGTTGGCATCGAGGATCAAGTCGACATCGGTGACGGGGCCTTCGCGATTGAGAATACTGCTCGGGCCGAAACGCGTGGGTGTGGTTTCGTTGCCGCTGACCAGCCAGGTGCGGACCGCCGGGGTGCCGTTGGTGTCGGCGGTCCAGACGCCGGTGAACCACGGGTTGCCGGCGTTGGCGTCGATGAGATTGGCCTGGGCGGTCAGGCGGGTGTCCTGCCCCGCGTGCTGCTGGAGTTGACCGAGGGCGACGTTGAGCGCGAGCAGGGCGTTCTGCCGGGCGGCGTCGAGTTTCCGAGTATTGGTGGCGACCTGGGTTTCGACCCGGGTGAGGGCGGCCAGGGTGACGACGATCAGCACCAAGAACGCCACCAGCACGATGGTGATCAGCAGGGCGAAGCCGCGGCGTTTCGTTGATTTCCGTGGTGCCATAAAAAAACCTCCGGTCCGGACATTCCGGTCTCCGGAGGCGCGAGAGGCCATGCGAAAATCTATCCGGCCTCAGTTGCGGGCGCTTGCGTGACGCTTGCGACGCAGGCCGACAACCCCGGCAAAGACCAACGAACCCATGATCACCGCAGTGGTGGAAGGCTCGGGGACGGCGGCAGACACTGTGCCAAGGATTCCTGTGGATACACCGCCATTAGTGAAAATGGCGGCACCTCCACTATTGGCCCAGTTCGTCTCGTTCCAACCGTATAATCTGAATGCCACGGTCCCGACGACGCTCTGCAAATCCTCAACCCCGTCCAAAGCGACAGAAAAAGATGTCGCCGTTGTCGATCCTGACGGAAGCACCGAATTGGTGCCGATAGTGACCCCTGCTGTCTCGAACCCATCCAGGCTATACGCGAGTTGAGTGTATCGGGCTCCAGTGCTTGTAGCGCGATACGCGAAAACAAATGAGTCCAGATCCAGCTGATAATCAGGCGAGGCTGATATGGTGAACTGGTAGTAGGAATCATTGGTAATCGCTAACTCAAAGCTATCCGTATTCGAATCAGCCCCACCAAGGTTGTTCGAGGAATAGCCATTCGCTAAACTTGAGGCAGTAAAACCTGCACCTCTCGAAAGAATCCCAGTTTGCATGTCAGCGGCGGTGGTGGTGGAATTCAGGTTGCCTGAAGTAACACCAGAAAGGCCGGTGGTGCTCCATTCAACTAATACCTGTGCGTTCAGCGCTGATGCCAGAAGTGCGGAGGTGATAACCGTTGATTTTAGAAGGTTCATTTTGGTGCTATATTTTACTTTAGTTACTCAGTGCTGAGCCCTCTGTCTGATCGAGGGCAATACGGGCTATGGTTTGGAAATGTTCTGGAGTTTGCGAATGCACTCTCAGCACGCCCCATGCCCACACCCTCCGTCAAACCGCTGGGGTGACGTTTCCGTGAAGAGATTTTTTGCGGTAAATGGTATGGGGAAAACCGCTCAATTATTAACCAGTTGGGTAAGGCGGTTTCAGCCAATGCTTATTGCGTCACCACCGCGGCATCCGACCGCGTCGGGGTTGGTTGCCTGATTAAATCTTTTCATATTCCCCGTGGCTCTGTCCTCTGCCGGTCGTGTCCGGTGAGTGGGTGTGGCCACGTCGGGATCCGCCGAATCTCGGGGTGTGGCCCACGGTTTTGACCGGATGCCGTGGGAAACCCGTAAAACCCCATTGCCGACCGCACTCCCTCCTCTAGCGTCGCGGCATGTCCGCCTCCGCGAACGCCGCCTCCTCCGACCACTCACTTGCCAGTCTGCTGGCTCCGACCGACGCGTTTGCGCATCGGCACACCTCGCCCGACGCGGCCGAACGCGCGGCCATGCTCGCGTTGCTGGGGCAACCCTCGCTCGACGCACTGGTCGATGCCGCGGTGCCGGCGGCCATCCGCCTGGCCAGGCCCCTCGATCTGCCCGCTCCTCTCGGCGAATCCGCCGCGCTGGCCGAGCTGCGCGCCATCGCGTCGCAGAACAAAGTTTTCCGCAACTTCATCGGCCAGGGCTACCACGACACCTTCACCCCGCCGGTGATCCAGCGCGCGATTTTTGAAAACCCCGGCTGGTATACGGCCTACACGCCCTACCAGGCCGAGATCGCCCAGGGCCGGCTCGAAGCGTTGCTCAATTTCCAAACGCTCGTCACCGACCTCACCGGCCTCGACATCGCCAACGCCTCGCTGCTCGACGAGGGCACCGCCGCCGCCGAGGCCATGATGCTTTGCCACCGCGCCAAGGGCACCGCCGAGGCCGTGTTTTTTGTGTCGGACAACTGCCATCCGCAGACCATCGACGTCGTGCGCACCCGCGCCGAGCCGCTCGGCATCACCATCGTCACCGGCGATCACCGCAGCTTCGACCCCTCCGCCACCGCCAACCTCTGCGGCGTGCTCGTGCAATACCCCGACACCACCGGCGGTATCCACGATTTCACGACGTTCTTCGCCGCCGTGAAGGCCGCCGGCGCGTTCAGCGTGGTCGCCACCGATCTGCTCGCGCTGACCCTGCTCAAGTCCCCCGGCGAACTCGGCGCGGATGTCGCGGTCGGCTCCGCGCAACGCTTTGGCGTGCCTCTCGGCTACGGCGGTCCGCACGCCGGTTTCTTCGCGACGCGCGACGCGCTCAAGCGCCAGATGCCCGGCCGCCTCGTCGGCGTCTCCAAGGACGCGCAGGGCCGCCCCGCGATGCGTCTCTCGCTCGGCACCCGCGAGCAACACATCCGCCGCGACAAGGCCACCTCCAACATCTGCACCGCCCAGGTCCTGCTCGCGGTCATGGCCTCGATGTATGCCGTCTATCACGGTCCCGCCGGTCTGACCCGCATCGCCCGGCGCGTGAAGACCCTCACCGATCTGCTCGCCGCCGGCCTGCGTCGCCTCGGCGCGACGGTCAACGCCGAGCCCACCTTCGACACGCTCACCGTCGGCAACGTCTCCGCCGAGCGCGTGCACGCCGCCGCCGAGGCCCGCAAGCTCAACCTCCGCCGCATCGACGCCTACACCGTCGGCATCGCGCTCGACGAACTCGCCACGCTCGACGACGTGCACACGCTGCTCGCGCTCTTCGGCGATCCCGACCTCGACGCGCTGGCCAACTTCACGCCCGTCGAGCTGCCCGCCGCGCTGGCCCGCACCACGCCCTTTCTCACCGCCAAGGTGTTTAACCAATACCACACCGAGCACGAGATGCTCCGTTACATCAAGCGGCTGGAGGCCAAGGATCTCTCGCTGTGCCACTCGATGATCTCGCTGGGCTCCTGCACCATGAAGCTCAACGCCGCCAGCGAGATGCTGCCGGTCTCGTGGCCCGAGTTCGGCAAGCTTCACCCCTTCGCCCCCGCCAACCAAACCCGCGGCTACGCCCGCATGATCGGCGAGCTGGAAACCTGGCTCTCCGAGATCACCGGTTTCGCCGCCACCTCGCTCCAGCCCAATGCCGGATCGCAGGGTGAATACGCCGGCCTGCTCGCCATTCGCGCCTACCACGAGTCGCGCGGCGAGGGTCACCGCAACATCTGCATCATCCCCACCAGCGCCCACGGCACCAACCCGGCCAGCGCCGTGATGTGCGGCTACACCGTCGTCCCCGTCGCTTGCGACGCGCAGGGCAACATCGACGTGGCCGACCTCAAGGCCAAGACCGATAAACATGCCGCCGCGCTCGCCGCGTTGATGATCACCTATCCGTCCACCCACGGCGTATTCGAAACGTCGATACTCGACATCTGCGCGACCATCCACGCCGCCGGCGGCCAGGTCTACATGGACGGCGCCAACATGAACGCGCAGGTCGGCCTGACCTCGCCCGGCCACATCGGCGCCGACGTCTGCCACCTCAATCTGCACAAGACCTTCTGCATCCCGCACGGCGGCGGCGGCCCCGGCGTGGGCCCCGTCTGCGTGGCCGCGCACCTGAAGCCCTTCCTGCCCGGCGCGGGTGCCGGCGCGGTGTCGGCCGCGCCCTTCGGTTCGGCCAGCATTTTGGTCATCTCGTGGATGTATATCCGCATGATGGGTGTGGTCGGCCTGACCGACGCGACCAAGGTCGCCATCCTCAACGCCAACTACGTCGCCAAGCGCCTGGAGGCGTTTTTTCCCGTGCTTTACCGCGGCAACGCCGGTCTGGTCGCGCACGAGTGCATCGTCGACCTGCGCGGTTGGAAGAAGCACGGCGTCGAGGTCGAGGACGCCGCCAAGCGTCTCATGGACTACGGTTATCATGCGCCGACGATGAGCTGGCCGGTGGCCGGCACGCTCATGATCGAGCCCACCGAGAGCGAGACGCAGGCCGAGTTGGATCGGTTTTGCGACGCGATGATTTCGATCCACGGCGAGATGCAAGCGGTGGCCAACGGCGAGGCCGATGTGACGTCGAATCCGCTCAAGCACGCGCCGCACACCGCGCGCGTGGTTTGCGCCGACGAGTGGACGCGTCCGTATTCGCGCGAGCTGGCGGCGTTCCCCGCGCCGTGGTGCCGCGAGAGCAAGTTCTGGCCGGCGGTCGGCCGCGTCGACAACGTCTATGGTGACCGCAACCTCGTGTGCTCCTGCGTGGGCATGGAGGCGTTTGCGGAACAGGCCTGAGAGCCGCCAGAGTCCGACGAACGCGGCAACGGATGTTGCCCTTTGTCGCGCAAGCGGAGGCCTTGCGCGGGCGGTCTTTGGGGTCTGCCCGCAGCGGGCTCTTGGGCAATGTGGAGTCCGGGCACCATCCCCCAATTGTAGTCTGAGGGCGCGTGTCCCGGTTCGGTCAGAGCGCCATGAAACCGGGGTGCGTAACCCCCGGTTTCATTTATTCAGACTGGCCGCGGTTCGAGGTGAACGGTGCGGCGTTCGTGGCGCACTCTACCCGGAGGCGTTGCCGCCCACGTTGACCGGTGCGGCGAAGACGGCGCCGGCGCGGATCGCGCTTTGGCGGGCCTCGTCCAAGGCCTCGGCGTATTGCTCGTAGCGTTCGCCGAGTCGCTCGCGGATGATGTCCCAGCGATCATCGGTGGACTCGCGACCCTTGGAGAGGGATTGGACGAGGCGCACGCGGGCTTTTTCAACCTCGTCCAAGGATTCCTGCACCTCTTGCCGGGAGCTTTCGGGGAGTGCATCGGTGCGCTCTTTGATGACGCCGGTGATGATCGCTCCGCGCTCGTGGCCCTGTTGGGCGAACGTGACGGCGATGTCGCGCCGTTCGAAGTCGGCTGTCTCGACCATGTCGCGCAGGGAGTTCGTCCGCAGGGCGGTGTTGATCGAGGTGGCGGCGTTGAGATCGACGCGGGTGTCGGCCTTGAAGCCGGCTTTGTCGTCGGGCGCGAGGCCGACCTCGGTGGAGGGCGGCACGATCGGCAGTGAGACGCTGCGCGGGGGCAGATCAGCCCGACCGGCGAGCGGGAGGGCGAGTGCGGCGATGAGGACTGCGGACGGGCCGTGGCGTCGGAGGGATTGCATGGCGGACGTGGGTTGAGGGTTGAGCGGGGCCGGGGTCAGGCGGCGCTCTTGTCGTAGGCCGGGGAGTCGCGGAGATCGCGGATCTTGTCGTGGGCGGCCTGCACGTCGGCGGCCTGCAAGGTGATGATGTTTTTGATGTCGGGCGGGATGACCTCGGCGGCCAGCGCCTGGCGGTAGGCGGCGACGGCGGCGTCCTCGCCGCGTTCGCATTCGGCGAGGACGGCGTGGGCGTCGTTCTTCACGAGCAGGCTCTTGATGTCGATCCAGCGGCGGTGGAGCGTGCCGCCCACGGAGCTGGACTCGCGCGGGGAGTTCCCGAGCAGGGCGACGGTGTTTTGCAGTTCGTGGGCGCAGTGGGCGCGTTGTTCGGAGAGTTCTTGGAAGAGGCCCTTGAGCAGAACGTCCTCGGTGTCGCCGGCGGCGGCCTGGTAGCCGGCCTCGCCGTCTTTGCAGATGGCGATGAGTTCATTGAGTTCGTCGGCGATCTGGCGGCGGGTGTCTTCGGGGAGATGGCTGTGGTTCATGGCTTTGTTTTCTGGAGTTTTGGTGATGTTTCGGGCCGCCCCGCGATTGGGGCGCGGACTGGAACGGCCTTCGTCATTCTCTTTAGCTGTGGCTGTGCCATGAAAAGCGGGTGATTTTGCTAAATCCTATTAATCAATTGGTTGTATTTTATATCTGAAAGTAGATCCGGTCTCGCGGGATTGCATCATGCAGGATGGAGGGCGCGAGCGTCTGGTGATTTGCGGGATGATAAGCGGGCGCCCGCCGCGAAGGGAGGCGCCCTGGGGGATCAGAGGGTGGGTGCGGTGGGCTCGCCGGGAATGAAGAGACGCCACTCGACGCGTGGGGCGGGCAATGCAAGCACGAGGATCTTGGCGGCGATGTCGCCGTGATTGTGAACGGTGAGCGGACGATCTCCGGGCACGGTGATGAGGTTGTCGGCGGAGGCCATGTGGTGGGTGGACTCCTCCGAGACGGTGATGCGGCCGGTCACGACAAAGAAGGCGCGGGTGCGGGCGACCGGCGGCAGCTCGTGTCCGGCGCCGGGGCCGAGCAGGAGGAGGTCGGCGTCGAGCCCGGCCCGGGAGGGCAGGCTTTGGTTGAAGGACCAGGGGGTGGCGGGGATGGCGCGGGAGTGTGTCGTTGAGTTCATGATACGATTTGGCGGGGTGTTCAGGAGTGGGCGGGAAGCGAGACGGATTCGAGCCGGAGGCGGCGTGTGCCGCGTGGCATCTGCCAGGTGATTTCGTCGCCGGCGGCGAAGCCGATGACGGCGTTGCCCAGCGGGGTGAGCACGGAGAGCCGGTTTCGTCCGAGGTCGGCCTGCTCGGGCCAGACGAGGGTGAAGGTGTCGTGTTCGTCGGTGTCGAGGTGGCGCACGGTGAACACGGAGCCCACGCGCACGACGTCGGCGGGGACGAGGATGTCGGGCACGAGGGAGGCGCGCGCGAGTTCCTGGTCGAGTCGTTTCCAGGTGTCGCGGTCCTTGGGGCCCGCGGCGAGGGCGCGGGCGACGTGGGCCTTGAGGGCGAGGTGGTCGGAGTTGGAGAGGGTGATGGATTTGAGCATGTCGTGATGGTGGTTGGGTGTGGGCGCGGACGGGCGCGGGTAGGCGCACGGGATACGCGCGGGATGGACACGCCGATGGGCGTGCGGGAAGGGGCGTCTCCGGCGCGGTCGGGAGGATGCGCGGGACCGGGACAGGTTTAACCCGAGGCGGTCGTGACGGACGGACGCATCCGGCCGGTCACGCGATCTTCGCCCCGGGCATGGAGGGGAAGACGACGAGCTCGTTGCTCGCGACTGCACTCGCATGTAGTTGTCCGGTGGCGTTCATGGGGAGGCCATACGCATACCTGTCCGGGCGGGGGCGTCAAGGGGGCGGCGTGGTTTCGCGAGGCTTGGTGCCGCCGTGCGCAAAAAAACGCCCTCCGGGGTGGAGGGCGTCGGGGGAGGCGAAGGGGGCTTGTCGATCAGGGCGGGCAGGAGTGCCCGTCCTCCTGGGTCAGCGGTATTCCTCGCCGGTGGCGGCGTTGATGACCTTGTAGTTTTCGACGTGATACGACGGGTCGGCGCGGAAGGCGAGTTTGACGCCGTAGTTGCGTTCCATGCGCACGAGCAGGTCGGCGTCCTCGCTGCGCAGACGTTCGAGGATGCCGGGGTGCACGAGCACGCGCAGGGAGTAGTCCTTGCCGTCGTTGCGCGCGGTGAGGCGGCGCACGATGGAGGAGAGCTTGCGCTGGAGCTCGACGGACATGGTGGTGGCGCTCTTCACGATGCCGCGGCCGCGGCAGTAGGGGCAATCGGTGTAGAGGTTGGAGGTGAGCGACTCCTGCTGGCGCTGGCGGGTCATCTGGAGGATGCCGAGCTGGCTGATGGGCAGGATGTGGTTCTTGGCCTTGTCCTCCGACATGGCCTCGCAGAGCTTCTCGTAGACGCCGTTGCGGTGGCGGCGTTCCTTCATGTCGATGAAGTCGATGATGATGAGGCCGCCGAGGTTGCGCAGGCGGATCTGGCGGGCGGCCTCGACGGCGGCCTCCAGATTCACGGCGTAGAGGGTGTTCTTCTCGTCGCCGCCGCGATTCTTGTGGGAGCCGGTGTTGACGTCGATGGCGATGAGGGCCTCGGTTTCGTCGATGATGATCTCGCCGCCGGAGGGCAGGCCGACCTTGCGTTGGTAGGTCTGCTCGATCTGGCGCTCGATGTTGAAGCGCTCGAAGATCGGAATGTTGTCCTTGTAGAGGGCGATCTTGGAGCGGGAGCGTTTGGAGATCTGGCCGACGAGGTTCTGGGTGCGGGCGTGGTCGTCGGTGTTGTCGATGAGCACGCGGTCGACCTCCTCGGTGAGGAAGTCGCGCACGGTGCGCTCGACGAGGTCGGGCTCCTGGTAGAGGCAGGCGGGGGCGCGCTCGGACTGCATCTTTTCCTGAATGGTTTTCCAGGTCTGGAGGAGGAGGTGCAGGTCGCGCACGAAGTAGCGGGACTTTTTGCCTTCGCCGGCGGTGCGCACGATCACGCCCATGCCCTCGGGGATGGTGAGCTCGTTGAGCATCTGCTTGAGGCGCTGGCGCTCCTTGGGGTCCTCGATCTTGCGGGAGATGCCGCACTGGTCGGAGAACGGCATGAGCACGAGGTAGCGGCCGGGCAGGGAGAGGTTGGTGGTGGTGCGGGGGCCCTTGGTGCCGATGGGGCCCTTGGTGACCTGGATGACGATCTCGGAGCCGGGGGGATACATGCCCGGGATGTCCTTGACGGTGGGCTCGGCGGGACGCGGGGGGGCGTTTTTGCGTTTGTTGACGCGCACGACCTCGATGGAGGAGTCGGTGGCGGCGGGAAGCATGTCCCAGTAGTGCAGGAACGCGTTTTTGGAGTAGCCGATGTCGACGAAGGCGGCCTTGAGGCCGGGGTCGAGGTTTTTGACGCGGCCCTTGTAGATGCCGCCGACCATGCGGTTGTCGGACTCGCGCTCGATCTCGAACTTCTCGAGCACGCCGTCGACCAGGAGGGCGACGCGTTTTTCGAGCGGTTCGGCGTTGATGATGAGTTCGCGGAAGGAGGTTTTCTCCTTCTTGAACACCTGGATGATCTTTTGGAGCAGGGGGCGGTCCTTGGAGCGTTGCTGGGCCCCGGACTTGAGTTCGGCGCGATCGATGGGGTCCTGGGTGTCCTCAGGCGGGGGTTGGGTGAGTTCCTCGTCGTGTTGCGAGGCGAGGTCGGGGGAAGACTTGGCGTGGGAGTGCGATTGGTCGCTCATGGGTGGTGTGGTCTGGGTTTTGTGCGGGGCGCCCACACGCAGGAGTCGCGGCGCAGGAAATTCCGGCCGAGAGGTCGTGATCGCGGAAAAGCTTCATTTTCACGTGAAGTCCTTTCTGAAGCGATAGACGCTCTGGACCAGTCCTTGCAGCAAGCAGCAACTGAGCATGAAGGAGCCACCGTAGCTGATAAAGGGAAGTGGTATGCCCGTGATGGGCACGAGCCCGATGGTCATGGCGATGTTCACGAACACGTGCACGGCGAAGAGGACGGTGACGCCGACGGCGATGAGGGTGCCGAGGCGGTCGCGGGCCAGCCCCGCGATGCGTATGCCGTTGAACAAGACCAGGCCAAACAGGCTGAGAACCGTGAGGCTTCCCAGAAATCCTTTTTCCTCGGCGATGACCGAGAAGATAAAATCGTTGTGCGCGACGGCTCGGGGCAGGTAGCCGAGCTGGGCCTGCGTGCCCTCGGTCCAGCCCTGGCCGAGCAGGCCGCCGCCGCCGACGGAGATGAGCGACTGGTTGAGGTTCCAGAGGTCGTCGGTGCCCTTGGGGTCCATCTTGTCGGGCGCGAGGAAGGCGACGATGCGGTTGCGCTGGTAGTCCTTGAGCGGAAACCAGGTGGTTTGCTCGTATTTCCCCTTGTCGCGCATGAAGGACAGGTTGTTGCGCTCGTTGAACTTGATGTAGCCGTGGGCGTCCCACAGGACGAGCCCGACCAGAAACACGAATCCGCCAAGAACCACCGCGAAAAATCTCGGTGACAATTTGGAAACGTAGAGCATGGAGAAGACCACGGGGGGGAGCACGATGGCCGATTTGAGGTCGGGTTGAAGGAGAATCAGGAACAACGGCAAACCCACCGCAAGCGCCAACTTGCCGAGGGTGCCGAGCGACTGGCGGATGCTCCCTAGCTTGGACCGGATGAGGATGGTCGCCGTGGTGATAAGCACCGCCACCTTGGCGGGTTCCGAGGGTTGCAGGGAGAAAAACCCCAGGTCGATCCAGCGCTGGGCGCCGTAACGGGACTCGCCGATGACCAGCACCCCGATGAGCGGCAGCAGACAGCCGAGGTAGAACCAGTGTCCGTAGGTGATCCAGGCGCGGTAGTCGGTCAGTGAAACCGTGAGGTAGACGAGCGCGCCGGCGGCGATCCAGACGATCTGGTTGAGCCAGTTGTTGAGCGGCGTGGAGTATTGCGCGCTGTAGATGAACATGACGCCGATGGCGCTCAGGGCCAGGATGGCCAGCGGACTCCACGGGTCCCACCGTTCGCGGGTGGTGACCTTGAAAAAGGTGAGGAGTTCGGAGGTGGCGCGGAGATTCACGGCGAGGGGTTACAGAAGGGCGGCGTGAACCGGGGCGCAAGCGTGGCGACGGCCGGCGAGGGTTTTCCCGGTCGGCGGCGGCGCGCGACCGGGCGGGGCGGACGGGACTGCGCGTCCCGCGGGGCGGGGCTCAGAAGGTGAGGGCGACGCTCAGACCGAGGCCGAGGGTGCCGGAGTCGTAGGAGTAGTCGAAGGCGCCGGCGGTGGAATCGCGGGTCTCGTAGCCGACGAAGGCGCGGGCGTTGAGCCGCTGGCTGACGCGGTAGGAGGCGACCAGACCGGTGGAAAAGGTCCAGTCGGCGCGGTCGACCGAGGCGGGGGTGACAAAGGAGGCTTCCTCGTAGTGGGCGTAGTCGGCGTGGCTGACGCGGGCGTAGGGCACGAAGGTCCAGGGGCCCTTGAGGATGTAGTGGGTGACGTCGAGGGCGGCCTCGAGCTTGTCGTTGCGGTCGTTGCGGAAGGCGGCGAGGCCGAGGGGCACGCCGTCGAGGGTGGCCTTGGTGTAGGAGCGGGAGAGGGTGCCGCTGATGATGAGGACTTGCTCCTGGTTGATGGGGATCAGTTTGCGCAGGCCGAGGTTGGGGGTGTAGGAGCTGATGATGCGTTTGTAGTCGCCGGTGCCGTGGATGCGGTAGACGGCGCTGGCGGTGAGGCCGGCGGAGGCTTCCCAGCCCTGCCCGAAGCGGTAGGAGAGGTTGAGGGGCAGGCTGTAGGCGTCGAAGTCGAGGTCCTTGCGGGTGGTGTCGTCACTGCCGACGCCGTGGCGGAAGTTTTGGTAAACGACGGCGGCGGACGGGGTGAGCAGGCCTTCGCCGAGGGCGAGGGGGTTGCCGGAGACCCGCACCGAGAGGGTGTTGCCGACGACGACGGCGTCGCTGTTGGAGGAGGGGGAGCTGTCGTTGGCGAGCTGGACGTTGTCGGTGAAATAGACCTGCGAGTCGAAGGCGACGGTGGTCTTGAACGGCAGCTTGCGGGGCTCGGCGAGGCGTTGCACGCCGGCGTCGCCGCTCTCGGTCTGTTCGGTGATGTCGGCGGGAGACGAATCCTGCGCCGGCGGGGTGGCGGGGGGGAGGCCGGGGCGGTCGGCCCGGTCGATGACGGATTCGTTGGCGGTTTGGGCAAGCAGCACGCCGGAGGCGAGCGCGAGGGCGGGGGCGAGGAGGGCGAGGCGTTTCATGCGACCGTGCGAGGTGATGGTTGGAGTGGCTGGAGGGATGGGGGCGGGTTACTGCGTCTCGATATAATCAGTGACCGTCTGGTAGGTGCCGGGCGTGGCGGGGTTGGCGAGGGTGCCGGTCTTGATGTTGATGCCGTAGGCGTCGAACTGCTCCTGGCTGTCGAGTAGGTGGCCGGCGTATTTCACGTTGGTGATGAAGTTGATGCGGCCGGTGATGCTGGAGCCGAAGTTGGGGTTGCCGCCGTCGCGCGAATTAAGGGCGACGACGCTGCCGTTGTTGAAGTGGACGTTGGCTAGGTTGATGGTGGCGGCCTCCATGGTGATGCTGCGGATGTTGGTGCCGAAGCTGACGCCGTTTAGGTCGATCAGGTCGGAGGCGTTGAGGTGCAGCGAGCCGTTGGCGGCGGTGTTGAAGGTCGGATCTTCGAGGTCGTCGTTGGCCCCGTAGATGTTGAGGTTTTTCAGCGCGGCGACGTTCAGGGTGCTGGTGGGAGAGTGGAACGAGACGTTGTAGAAGTAGATGTCGTCACTGATGAAGAAGGTCGGGTTGGTCAGCGTCTCGGGGTAGTAGGGGTAGTTGCCGTAGTCGATGAACTCGGTGCCGGCGCGCAATTCGCCGGAGAGCGCTCCGTAGACGCCGAGCAGGCGGGTCAGGCCGGTCTGGTTGACCGTGAGCCAGTCGAAGCCGTCTTGCTGGAGGATGCCGAGTTCGCGCAGGGTGAACTTTTGCAGGACGTTCAGGTTGTTGTAGAACTGGATGGCGGTCTTGATGATTTGCAGCGGGTTTTCCTCGTAGAACAGGCCCTTGGCGAGAATGGCGGCGCCCTCGATGTCGCGCAGGGTCAGGAGTTCCGCGTCGGTGAGGGCGGCGACCATGGCGGCGAACTCGCCGAGGCTGCGGTAGGAGCCTTCCGATTCGAAGAGCACAACCCCGCTGCCGGAGCCGGCGGAGCTGCTGCCGCCGCCGTCGAGCAGGTCGAGGATGGAAAAGTCGTGCGCGGCGAGGATGAAGGCGCGAGTGCGCGCGGGCAGGGTCAGGTATTGATCAACAAAGGCGGTGAGGTTGGCGGGGTCGTAACGTTCGTCGCCGAGGAAACCATAATGGGTGTCGAACAGTTCGGCGTCGCGCAGCGCTTCCTGCCGGGTCTGGTCGAGCCCGAGGTAGGTGTCGACGATGTCGAGGATGCGGGCGTCGACGGTGGTGATGGTGTCGTTGGACAGGTAGACTTGCTGGTCGCCGGGCTGCAGGTAGAACTGGCCGAGGCCGAGGGCCTTGACGGCGGTTTGTTGCGCGGTGGTGAGCGCGTTGAAGCGTCCGAGGGCGTTTTGGAGCACGCTGGTGTCGCTGTAGTCGAGCAGCCGGTCGCCGAGGTCAAACTGGCGGAGCTGGGCGCGCTCGGTTTCGGTGAGGCCGGCCAAGACGTCGAGCTTCTCGGCCAGGTAGGACCCGAGGTTGCCGGCGACCTCGGCGTCGAAGTCGAAGTAGCGGATCAGTGCCCGTTGGTCGGCGGTCAAGGCGACGGCGATAGCGACGGCGTTTTCGTTTTGGGAGACGCCGTAGGAGCGGAAATAGTTGTCGAGCAGATCGGTGCCCCAGCCGGTTTCGAGCAGGGCGGTCAACTGTTCGGGCTCCAGGGCCCGCACGACTTGGTCAAGGTAGGCGGAGATGAAGGTGGCGCTGCGATCCATGACGGCCTCGGAGGCGTCGAGATCGAGCAGGAGCTGGCGGTCGGTGGCGGACAGGGCGTTCCAGGTGACGGCGCTGCGCACGAAGGCGGCGGGGCTCCAGTCGGCCGGACCGGGGCCTTCGTTTTCAAAGTTCTCGCCGTTGGCTTCCTTGAGGAAGGCCAGGCTGGCGGCGTCGAGGTCGGCGATGGCGCGCAGGTTGACGGCGAGATCGAGGTTGGTGAAGGGGACGCCGGTGTAGGTGTCACCGGCCAGGGCGACTTGGGTGATGGCGGGATCGTTGATGCTGACCAGGAGGGCCTGGTTCTGGCTGTTGAGCTGGTCGAAGGTAGCGAGCTGGTCGGCGGTCAGCGTGGCGCGGAAGCGGCTGATCGCGTCGCTCGTGGAGCTCTTGAGGTTGGTGATGACGGTTTTGGTTTCCTCCTCGCGGGTCTCGGTCTGGGTTTCCTCCAGCTGGTCGACCTTCTCCTGAATGGTCCGCAGGAGGGTGTTGGCGGTGTCGGTGAGTTCTACGCCGAGGCTTTCGGCGGTCTCGATGACGTTGCGGAGGGCGTCGGGTGAGAGGTCCGCGCCGTCGTCGATGGCGCGGTTGATGGCCTCAAGGGTGATCTCGGTCCAGGTGTTGGCGATGGCTTGGTCCTCGGGGGAGAGATCGCCGATCTTCTCGGCCTCGACGCTGGTGCCGTCGGGTTTGGTGATGGAGACCTTGCCGGGGGTGAGCGAGGCGGTGCGGCCGTCGGTGAAGGTGAGGGTGATGGTGCCGTGGGCGACGACCACGGTGGCGATGCCGGCGGGGTTCACGCCGACGGTGAAGACGGTGCCGCGGGCGCCGGCGAGGCCGCGGGGGGTGCGGATGCTGTAGTCGTAGGTGGCGTCGGCGGGTTTGTTGAGGTCGGAGACGACGGCGCCGACCTTGAGGTCGATCACGGCCGCATAAGCGGTGGTGGCGTCGGGGTTGGGCGCCTCGGAGGCGGATTCCAGGGTGATGGTGCTGTTGGGGGTGATGATCGATTTCACTCCGGGCATGGGGGTGAGCACGACGCGTCCGTCGGCACCGGTGGAGATGGTGGAGCCGGCGGTGACGGCCTCGCCTTTGACGATGGGGCGGGCGACGGTTTCGCCGGTGGGGGTGATGTCGGCGGTGCCGGCGACGAGCAGCACGCGGACGGTCTGGGCGGGGAGTGAGAGGGCCAGACTCAGGGTGAGGCCGATCAGGCAGAGGCAGGATTTCAGGCTCATGGGAGTAAAATTGTGTAGCGGTCGGGTGCCGCGTAGTTACAAACAATTTTCAATAGGTGGTCACTTCATTTTCACAGGTATTGAACAAAATAACGCCTGTTTGGCGCGGGCGGTTGTTGGTGACCCTGGTCCTCGGGTTCGGCCTATGGGCGACGCGGGACATCGGTCCGGCGCAGCGTTTGGAGTGGTTGAGCGAGGAGGCCCGGCTGTGGACGCGGGCGAAGCTGGGTCAACCCGAGCCGACCGGCCGGGTGGTGGTCCTGGGGATCGACGAGTTGTCGGTGACGACGCCCGAGGAGGGCGGGGACGAGGGGGGCTTTGGCGGTTTTGGGCAATGGCCGTTCCCGCGTTCGGTGCATGGCGAGTTGATGAGCTACCTGGCGATCGCCCCGGAGGAGCGTCCGGCGGTGCTGGCGTGGGATATCCTGTTTGTTGACCGCAACTTTCGTCCGGAGATGGACGCGGCCATGGCGTCGCCGATCCCGGCGCTGGGTTTTCCGGTGGTCATGGGGGCGCAGCTCGATCCGGTGGCGCCGGGCCTGTTGAGCGATGGCAAACCGGTCCGTTCGCATGGGGTGACGAAACCCCTGGCGCGGGCCGAGGGGGAACTGGCCGGCTTGCGCGACCACCGGGGGGGCTTGCTGCCGATTCCGGCGTTGTTGGAGGTGGCGAGCTTCGGGATCTTGACGGCGGACGCGGACAGCGACGGGGTGGTGCGTAAGTTCCCCTTGGTGGCGCGGGTGGGCGACGAGGTATTTGCGAGTCTGGTTTTGCAGACGTTGCTGGCGTATTGGCGCGCGGGGCCGGAGGACGTGGAGATCCGGCCGGGCCGGGCGGTATTGGTGCGCACGGGGGACGGCTTGAAGCGCATCCCGATCGATGCCGACGGCTACTACCATGTGAACTACCGTTATGAACTCACCAGGACGGTGGCGTTGGCCAGTGAGGCGGACGAGTCCGGGGCGGAGGCGGTGGAGGAGGTTTATCCGCAGGGCATCCAGGCCATGTCGTATGGCGGGTTTTACCGCCGGCAGGTGAAGCGTTTTGGCTTTGGCGAGGATTTACCCGCGCCGGATTTGGCGGGGAAAATCGTGATCGTGGGCCAGATCGCGGCGGGGTTGACCGATATCGGTCCAAGCGCGCTGTTGCCGGAGAGTCCCAAGGTGATGGTCCACGTGAACGCGTTGGAAAATATCCTGCGCGACGACTATCTGCCGCGCTGGCCGTTGTGGCCGGTGTTGACGGTGCTGCTGCTGGCGGGGTTGGGTTTGACGGCGTTGTTGGACCGGGGCGGTCTGAGCGGGCGGGCGGTTGTTGTCTATGCGGGCGGCGTGGTTTTGATCGGGTTGCTGGTGTGGGTGGTGGCGCAGGGGTTGTTGAGCGTCGCGGGGCAAATGGTGTTTGTGGCGTGGCCGCTGGTCGGGTTCGCGGCCCAGCAGGGGTATGTGACCATTCGCAAGATCCGTGAGGAACAGGCCCTGCGTGATCGCATCCGGGGCATGTTCGGCTCCTACGTTTCGCCGGAGCTGGTCAACCGCATGGTCGATTCGGGCCAGGAGCCGCGGCTCGGCGGGCACGAGGCGGAGATCACGGCGTTTTTCAGCGACATCCAGTCGTTTTCGTCGTTCTCGGAGGTGCTGACGCCGTCGGACCTGGGCGAGTTGCTCAACCAATACCTGGGCGCGATGACCGACGAGCTGCAGCGCCACGGCGGCGCCCTGGACAAATACATCGGCGACGCGATCGTGGCCATGTTCGGCGCGCCGGTGCCGCTGCCTGCGCACGCTCGCGCCGCCTGCGAGGCCGCCGCGCTCATGCAGAACTGCCAGGCCAACCTGCGTGCGAAATGGACCGCCGAGGGCGACCGCTGGCCGCCGCTGGTCCACGCCATGCGCACGCGCATCGGGCTCAACTCGGGCCGTGTCATCGTGGGCAACATGGGCTCGTCGCACCGTTTCAACTATACGATGATGGGCGACGCGGTGAACCTCGCCGCGCGTTGCGAGAGCGGCGCCAAGAGCTTCGGCGTCTACACGCTCGTCACCGAGAGCACCGTGAGCCTCGCCCGCGCCCAGGGCGCCCGCTGCGTGTTCCGCGAGCTGGACCGCATCGTCGTCAAGGGCCGCTCGCAACCGGTGGAAATCTTTGAACTCGTCGGTCTCGAGGACGACGTGACCCCGGCCGTCCATGAGTGCCTCGGCCGCTTTGCCAAGGGGCGCGCCCACTACCTGCGACAGGAGTGGGCCGCCGCGATCGAGGCCTTCGGTGCCGCCGCCGGAGCGGAGCCGTTTCAACCCGGACGCGACCCCGGCGTGGAAGCCAACCCCTCCCTCGTCATGCTCGAACGCTGCCGCCGGCTCTGCGCCGAGCCGCCCCCGGCCGACTGGGACGGCGTCTACCGCATGACCACCAAGTGATGACCTGCCGACTGTATCAATTCATTAACTACGCACTGCGTCCGCTGCTTTACCCGGCCCTCCGTCCGGCCTTGCTCCCGCTGGCCGTCGTCTGCCTGTGGCTCGTCCCGCTGCGGGCCGGTTCGGTCGCCGCCCCCGGCGTCGGCGAGGTGGCCGGCGTGGTGATGCTGCGCGGCGAGGGCGCGGGAGCCGGCGTCACTCGGCTGCGCCAGGGCGACGTGTTGCCGCCGGACGGCGTGGCGGTGGTGACGGGGGCCGGCTCCCGGGTGGAGCTGGTCGCGGCGGACGGCGGCGTGTGTCGCGTCGGCTCGCTGGCCCTGTGGATGCCGTCGCCGGCGGGCGGGAGATTGTTGTCCGGCACGGTCTTGGTCGACGTGCCCGAGGGGCGGGAGCGGGCCGTTGACTCCACCACCGGCCGGGCCCGGCTGGGGAGCGGGCTCTGGATTGTGCAGGCCATGCACAACGAGGGTCTCAAGCTCATCTGCCTCGACGGTCCGGGCGCAGTCGTCGCCGCCGGCGGGGCCGAACCGGCCGGCGACGCGCCGGCGCGCCTGACCCTGCGACCCGGCGAACTGGTGTTCCTGCGGCCCGGAGGACGCGAGTTCGGTCCGGTTGTGACGATTTTCCTGCAGGAGCTGCTGGTCACCAGCCGGCTGGTCAACGGCTTTTCGCAGCCGGCGCCGCGCGCCGCGCGTTTGCGCTGGCAGGCCCTGGCCCAGGCGGAGCGCCTTGGACGCGTGACCAATGCGCTGGTGGCCGGCGCACGCGACGGGGAGGGCTTTCAACTCGTGGTGCCGCGCGGCGCGCCTGATCGCAAACGCGCGCGGTAGTCGTCGCCGGCGAAAACGTTGCCCGGCCCGGCCGGGTGCCGCGGGAATCCGAAACCCCCCTCCATATGACCATGAAAAAAGCCCTGTTCATCGCCGGTGGCTGGAGCGGCCACGCCCCCGATAAAATCGCCCGGCTCTTCGCCGACGAACTCGGCGCCCACGGTGTCGTCAGCGACATCGCGACGACGCTCGACGTGTTTGCCGACGCGGAGCGGCTGCGCGGCTACGATCTGATTTCCCCGTGCTGGTCGATGGGCGCGTTGTCGAAGGCGCAAAGCGCCGGCCTGTGCTCCGCGGTGCATGGCGGCGTCGGACTCGGCGGCATCCACGGCGGCATGGGCGACGCCTTTCGCGGCGACCTCGACTACGAATGGATGGTCGGCGGGCACTTCGTCGGCCACCCGCACGTCGGCGACTACACGGTGCGCGTGACGGATCCCCACAGCCCGGTCACGAGCGGCCTGCCGGCGTCGTTCGCGTATCAATCCGAGCAATACTACCTGCTGGTCGACCCCGGTGTGCGGGTGCTGGCCGACACCGCCTATACTAACGAGGGGCGCACGGTCGTCATGCCGGTGGCCTGGACCAAACACTGGGGCGAGGGGCGCGTTTTCTACAACGCCCTCGGTCACCAGCCCGACGAGTTCACGCGTTTCCCGGAGGCGCGCAGACTCACCGTGCAAGGCCTGCTCTGGGCGGCGGGTCTGCGCTGATCGCGGCCACCGGCGACGCGGGGTCCGGTGGCGTTGCCGCGGGGGCCTTGCGCAGCAGCGGATGCTCGAGGATCACGAGCGTGTAGGAATACGCGCGGGCCTTGAGCAGGGCGGGGTGGGTGTGGATGAGCTTGGGGTTGATGCTGCGGCAGATGGGGCGCAGCTCGGCCACTCGCCAGCCCTCCTTGATGCGGAGACGGTATTCGTCCTCCTGCGCGCCCTCGATGACCACGGTGTCCTGCAGGCCGTTGGTCGCGATGAAGCCGAGCCGGCCGGGGCCGACCAGTTCGGCGAGGTGACGGGGGTTGAGCGCAACCATGCCGGCGACCATGACGCGGACCCGCGGTCGATGCAAACATGCGAACCGAAATCGTCTTGCACGCACCCCGCGGCGAGACGGCCGTTTCAGGCCAACCGGTTGCCGCCGGCGGCGCGGGCCTCCGCAAGCGCGGCGCGGGCCGCGGCCACCAGCAGGTCGGTGTCGACGTGGTTTTTTTGCCACTCGACCATGCCGATCGAGAGCAGGCAGTTGAGCGCGCGCGCGGCGGCCAGCGCCTCCTCGGCGATCGCCTTGCCGGCGACGGCGTCGGCGTGGGGCAGGATCACGAGAAACTCGTCCCCGCCCCAGCGGACGACCGTGCCGATGTCCCCGACCGCGCCGGTGAGGGACTTGGCGGCGATGACCAGGGCCTTGTCGCCCACGGCGCGGCCGTGGACCTCGTTGAGTCGTTTGAAGGAGTCGACGTCGGCCAGCAGCACGGTGAACGGCCGGCTGAACCTGCGGGCGCGGCCGATCTCGCCATCAAGCAGCCTCAGTCCCTCGCCGCGGTTGAACAGGCCGGTGGTCGGGTCGCGGGTGACCAGGTGCCTGAGTTGGTGCAGGGTCTGGTGCTGCTTGAGAGTGTAGCGCAGCGCGCGCTCCAGGCTGCGCGGGCTCATCTCGAATTTGAGCAGGTAGTCGAGCGCGCCGATCTCAAGGGCCTGTTGGTCGACCTCGGGCGAGTTCTCGCTGGTGACCATGATGACCGGAGTGTCGATGCCCAACGCGGTCACCTCGCGCAACAGGTCCAGCCCGGAGCGGCCGCCGCCAAGGTGGTAGTCCAGCAGGCAGGCGTCGTAGCGGGCGGACTTGAGGGCGTTGAGCGCGTCGTCGTAGTTGGCGGCCCAGTCGAGGCCGAACTTCTCGCCGATGAACTTGCCAAAGGAGGCCTCCACGATGCGGGCCTGACCGCGCTCGTCCTCGACCAGCAGCACCTTGCGGCGCGGCGGCGGGGGCGGATCCGGTTGATCGGCGGAGGACAGGTGCGTGACGCTCATGCGGCCAGCCCAACAAGGCCGCGGCCGTTTGGCAACCGTGCCCGGCCTGGCATCGCCAGACGCCGCGCTCACGCACGCGCCGGGCGGTCCATCATGCGGAGACGGCGCGGACCGCTCCGAGCACGGGGCTGCGGTCGAGCAACGCGCGCACCTCGACCGTCAGGCCGATGTCGAGCCCGGGGCAGCCGCGCGCGATCTCGGCGGCGTGATCAAGGCTGTCGGCCCGCACGATCACGTAGCCGCCGACGACTTCCTTGGTCTCGGCGTAGGGACCGTCGGTGACGCGCCCGCTGCGCGGTCCGGAGACGACGCGGCCGTCGAGCGCGAGGGGATGGCCCCCACGCAACCGATCCTCGGCAAGGAGCGTGGCGACCCAGTTGTTCCAACGTTCCGCCAGTGCGGCGCGTTCGGCGTCGGTGAGCTGCGCGTGGCTTTCGTTGCCGGCGTTGCGGAAAAGCAGCAGGTGGTCGGATGAAGTCGGTTGCGGGTCGGTGCTCATGTCGGCGGGGGGGGGCGGAAGTGATTCAACGGTTCTCGACCAGCGCGGCGAGTTGGTCGGTGCATTGGCCCCAGCCGGTGTGGAAGCCCATCTGCTCGTGCTGCTCGCGGTCGGCGGCGGTCCAGTGCAACACGCGCGCGGTGTAGCGGGTTTTGCCGGCCTCCGCGTCGAAGGTGAGGATGAGCGTCATGAACGGTTTTTCGGCCGGCTCCCAGGCGCGGACGTAGGCGTCGGTGGAGACGATTTTTTTGCCGGGCACGACTTCGAGATAAACGCCGGGGCAGGGCATCTCCTCGCCCTCGGGGCCGCGCATGACGACGAGGCTGGCGCCGCCGGGGCGCACGTCCAACTCGGCACTCGCCGTCGTCCACGGCTTGGGCGCAAACCACTGCACGAGCAGCTCCGGCGTGGTCCACGCGGCGTAGACCTTGTCGGGCGAGGCGTTGATGAGGCGGGTGATGACGAGTTCGCGGTCGTCGGCGGGAGTGGTCATGGCGGAGATCGGATCGAGGGTTGGAGTGTCGGGTTGAACACTACCCCAACGGACGAACCTCCGCCATCCGGACAACCCCCTGCAAAAAAACGCGCGGCGGGTGGATGATCAATGCGCGGCGACCGGCCGCCACTCGCCGACGCGCGAACCGGGCGGGAGGGCTTCAAGGATGTTGGTCGTCGTGCCGTTGCCGTCGTAACGCCGGAGCGGTTGGTCGGCGAGGCTCCGGGTGAACGCGGAGATGTTTCCGCCGAGGAACACGATGTAGCCGCCCTCGCCTGCGTGGGGGCTGTCCTTGGACCACGTGCCGTCAGGCTGCAGGCCGCGGGTCCAGGCGACGGGCGTCGTGGAACCGGCTCCGACGTGAAGTCCGCTGATGACCGCGGCCCAGCCGATGGGCGCGTCCTTCAGGTCGTCGTGCAGCGCCGTTCCCTCGGCATTGAGCACGGTGGCGTAGGGGATGTCGGTCTTGAGCAAAGGATCTCCATGGACGAACCAGAGGTCGGCACTGTTCATGCCTCCGGCTTTGGCCAGCGCGATCATGAAGCCATGCAAGTCGTCGGTCTCGGGCAGGCGGTCCTGGTGATCGGCCGCATAGATCAGACCCGCCTGCCCGATTTGACGGAGGTTGGAGACTTCGGCGGATCTGCCTCCGCAACCGGGCACCTTGCCTATTGTGGGAATGATGAGGGCGGCGATCAGTCCGATCAGCGCGATGATAATAAAGGCATTGAGGCCGGCGGAGGCGCGTGTCTGGTGGTTTTGCATATTCATGGGGGAGGTGGTGGGGGGTCTTATTTTTTGCCGAGGTATTCGCCGACGCGCGAACCGGGCGGGAGGGCTTCAAGGATGTTGGTCGTCGTGCCGTTGCCGTCGTAACGCCGGAGCGGTTGGTCGGCGAGGCTCCGGGTGAACGCGGAGATGTTGCCGCCGAGGAACACGATGTAACCGCCCTCGCCTGCGTAGGGACTGTCCTTGGACCAGGTGCCGTCAGGCTGCAGGCCGCGGGTCCAGGCGATGGGCACGTGGGCGCCGGCGGCGAGATGAAGACCGCTGATGACGACCGCGCACGCGATGGGGGCGTCCTTGAGGTTGTCGTGCAGTCCCGAGCGGTCGGCGTTGAGGACCGTGGAGTAGGGAATGCCGTCCTCAAACGCGTGGTCTTGGGATGAGAGCCAGAGGTGGGCGTCGTTGAGGATGTTCGTCTTGGCCAAGGCGACCATGTAGGCATGCAGATCGGCGACGTCGGGCAGTTTGTCGTGATGTTCGGCCGCGTAGATGATCGAGGCTTGCCCGATTTGACGAAGGTTGGAGCTGTCCACGGCACGACGTGCATGACTGTGAACACGCGATGTCAGTGGAGGCCCGATAATCGCGAGGAGCACAAGGGCGATGATCACACTGAATCCGCCGAACTTAATCGCGGAGAGGATGGGATGATTGGAGGACTTCATGTTGGGTCAGGGTTGTTAACGACGTGTCAGGTGTTCGATCCCGGCGAGCAGACCGGAGGCGATCACGAGGATGGGCGCGAGGACCACGAAGGCGTGGTAGGCCACGAGGTGGGCGAGGCCGAGCCAGACGGTGGTGGTCCAGCCGCCTTGTTGCGTGCCGCTGAGAAACGTCGTGTATTCACGAAGTCCCGACAGCTCGCAAACGGCGTAGGCGAGGGCGATCAGGGTTGCGCGGACGAGCAGGCCGGCGGGGCTGAAGAGCGGCGCGGACCAGGCGGTTTTGATGAGGTGCATGGGATGCGTTTTCATGGGGAGACTCCTTCGACTTGGTTCCAGATCGGACCGAGCACGCCGGCGTAGAGCAGGGTGGCGTCGCCGACGAGGTTGCTGGCGCAGTAGCGCAGTTTGCCGTCCTCTCGCAGGGGAAACGCGGCGTAGGCGAGCGTGCGGTGCAGGCGGCGCAGGTAGTCGTCGTCGCCGAACGAACTCGCGCCGGTGAAGGCCAGCCCGCTGCCGCCGGCGCTCACCTCGAGGCCCGGCACCACCATGCCGGAGTCGACGTCGTGCTCGCCGCGCCAGCTGGCGGGCCACTCGCGCGACCAGGCAAAGCCGCCGAGTCCGCTGGCGATCTGCTCGCGGGCCAGCGCGTATTGCCCGCGGGCGAAGTCGGCGTCGATCAATCGCAGGAAGTGCAGGCTGGCCCAGATGGTCGAGCCCTCGGGACCGTCAAAATGCTCCCCGTGCAACCCGTAGCTCGACACCAGCAGGCCGGTGGCCGGATCGAGGTAGTCGGTCTTGGCCTTGGCGATCCACGCGCGGAAAAACGCCGAGTGGTCGGTGCCGTTGAGGTGATCGGACAACCGCACCGCCGCGAGCGCGATGGCGTGGTCGAAGAGCCAGCATTCGTTGGGATAACTCTCCAACAGCATCGACGGGTTGGCGGTCCAGCGGGCCATCAACGCGTCGACGCGCTCGCGGAGCAACTCGCGGTAATCGGCACGGTCGGCGGCGATGCAGCGGGTGGCCAGCATGAGGGCGATCTCGCCGTCGACGAAGAGACTCCGCGCCGGTTGTTGCAGGTAGAGCTTGGGCTGGCCGTAGGGGAGCAGGAAAACCGTCTGCCCCTGTTCGGCCTCCAGCTTGAGCGTCTCGTCAATGATCTCGTCGGCGACGGTGAGGTAACGCGCGGCGGCGGCCGGCTCGCGCAGGCACAGCTCGGAGAGCGACCAGACGAAGAAGCTGCGCCCCATAAAATCCCACTCTGCGTTGCGGGCGCGCATGCGACCCAGCTCGCGCTGCTTGAGCGCGGGCACGGTCCAGAGTTCCAGCTGGCGCTCGGCGAGTTCGCGGGCATGGGGCGGCACGCCGCCCGGCTGTTGAAAATAGGTGTCGGGGCGAACGAAGCACCGGTGCACGGCCGGCAACCAGATGGCGGCGCCGACGGCGAGGGCGAGCGGCACGGTCCACCAACGGGCCGGCCGGGAGGGGTGTGGGGCGGGGTTCATGCGCGCAGGTTCGCACGCGTGCGTGAAGCGTTGATGAACCCGACGTGAAATCGCGATGAATACCGCCGGTCAGCGCACGATCACGCAAACCGGTTCCTCGCCGCACGGGATGGTGAGCCGGCCATCGGCGGTGCGCACCGCGCGAATGTCGCGATCATAAAGGTCGTGCAACCTGCCGCCGGCGACGTCCGTCGTGATCTCGAGCGGACGCGGGTCGAGCCAAGGTTGCCAGTGTTTGCCGCGGCCGACGCGGGTGTCGCGCCGATAGCCAAACGCGATGATGACGCGTTTGCCATCGGGGCGGCCGATCAGGTAGGCGAGCGCCTGCGGGCTGCCGTCGGCGTCGTCGTTGTTTCCCTCGCGGTAGCGCGCCTGCAGCGGACGAATGTGCCCGGTATCGACACCGTCGAGCCAGCCGCCGAGCTGGCCGAGCGCGACCCACGGCAGCGACGGCGCGCCATCGCGCATCAGGCCGAGCTGGCTGAACACGTAGGTCCGCCGCACGCCGAGCGCCATCAACTGCACCGTGCCGGTTGCGTAGGTGGCGGCGGCGCGGCGTTCGCTGACCGGACGCCAGACCGGACCGAGCAGCCAGGGGCGCGCGGGATCAAAGCCCGGATCGGCCTCGTCGCGGGCGTTGATCTCGTCCTGCGTGGGCGGCACGCCGTCGATCCGCGCGGCGAACTCGATGCCGGACTCGGTGTTGATCATCGGCAGTGCTTTGCCCGCGTCGGCCATCGGTCCGGACAGCATGGCGACGTGGCGCGGCAGGTTGTTGATCGGCGTGTCGACGCCGGGGCTCATGAGCTCCTCATAAAAATGCGCGCTGACGGCATCGACGTGATCGAGCAGGCCGGCCTCGGCGAGGCGCGCAACGTAGCCGCGTTGATCGCCGGCGCTGGCGACGATGCCGATGATCTGCACGCGCGCGCCGGCGGCGTCCACGGCGGCGCGAAACGTGCGGGCCATGGCGAGTTGATCGTCGGTGTCGCCGAGCCAGCGGTCGGGTGTGTTGGCCTCGTTGCACAGTTCGAGTGCGCCGAGCGTGCCGCGTTCGTCGGTGTAACGCGCGAGCAACCCGTCAAGATAAGCGCGCAGGTCGTCCCAGTCGTCGGGCGGATGCGCGGTGGCGGCGGGTTCCCAGGTCATGCCGGCCTTGCCGCGTGCGCTGGTCCACACGGGTGAGCCGTCGCTGGCGACGAGCAGGCGTCCGCCGACGGCTTGCACGGATTCAAAGACTTGGTCGAAGGCGGACCAATCATAGGTGCCGCGGGCGGGGTTGGTCTTCGCCCATTGCGCGAAGTAGCGATACCAACGAAAGCCGGGCAACGGCGGAAGGTCGGTGTCCACGTGCGCGCCGAGCGGCCAGTCGTCGGGGAGCCCGGCGGCCGGGCGGGCGGCGGAGACGGCGAAAAACGTTTCGGCCGAGGCGGGGTTTTCCACCGGCGCGGCGTCGGTGGCGTGAGTGACGCGCAGGCGGTAAACGCCCGGACGGAGTTCGGGATGCAGAGGCACCGTGCCGAGCTCGGCGGCGACGCGCAGTCGCGAGGCAGAGCTTTTGCCGGTCACCAGGTCGAGCCATTCAACCTCAACGGGGAGTGGGTGTGCATCGGACGAGAGTCGTTGGAACGAGAGATTGATGGCGGGCGCTTGTCCGTGACCGAAGGCGTGGTTGGGCGCCAGGACGCCGAGCTCAAGCCCGGTGGCGCTGGCCGTGGTCGCGGGTTGAATCCAGACCGACACGATGCCGCCGTGGTTCTCGCGGTTGGTGATCTCGACGTGTTCGTTGCCGGTGAGCCGCACGGGCGCGGAGGCCTGCAACGTGCCATACCAATTGCCCCACGATTCGGGGTCGCCGGAGGCGCGCACGGGTTGAAACGGAGCGGCGGCGAGTTGGCGAAACGTGCCTCCCGCACCGGCCACGCGCCAGCGGTAGCGGGCGATCTGATCCTGCGCGTCCGCCCAGCGCGTGCCGGTGCGGGCGACGATGCCGAGGTTGTAGAGCCCGGGGGCCAGGCCGAGCGGGGCAAGCTCAAGGCGCACGGTGGCGGCACCGTCGAGGTGCAGGCCGCGGCGGTCTGGGTGAAGGGCGTCGGTGATCCAGCCACGGCCCTCGACCACAAGATCCGGCCTGGCCGGAATGACGCGGCTGCCCAGCGGGGCGCGGGGCAACGGTTCGGCGACGGCGGTCGGCGTGGCCGGCACCAGTCCCGAAAGGATGACAAGCAAATGTATGACGCGTCGCATGGGGCGGACACCATATCCCTCGCGGACGCCGTGCGGTCAAGGCGAGGGCGCGGCCCGCGCGTTCCGGTCGCTGTGATCTCTACAGGTAGTAATAAACAGTCGGGTTCGTTGGTTTACTGCGGGCGGCCGGCCCGGCTAGCCTCTCGTCGTGTCCCCGAATTCCCCCGGTTTCCTGCATGCGATCCTATGGCCATGCTGTTTGTTTTTGCTGGCCGACGCGCGCGCGCAGGCGTGGAGGTCGTCGTTGTATCCGGAGGACTGGCATCCGGGCTATACGGACGAATCAGGTCGTTTTCTGCATGATTTTTCCAACGCCGGTTACCGACGGGGCGAGGTGCCTATTCCGGACCGTGCGGACAATGTGATCGACGTCACGCACGCACCGTTTTCGGCGGACGCCTCGGGGCGACGCGACGCGACGGAGGCGATCCAGCGTGCGCTCGATGCGACGGCGGACGCGGGTGGCGGAGTGGTGTTCATGCCGGCCGGCACCTATCGGGTCGCTCCGCCGGAGGGGGCGAAGTCCGCGCTCGTCGTGCGTGGCGACGGAGTGGTGCTGCGCGGCGCGGGCGCGGGGCGGACGTTTGTATTTAACGATACGCCGACGATGACCGGCAAGAGCGTGATCGAGCTCAAGCCGCGCGACGCGGTGTCATGGAACGCGGATGGCAGGGCGGTCGAGGGCGTGAAGCTGCGCGAGGATTTGCCGAAGCCGGCGCTGAGCATTCCGCTCGACGACGCGGCGGACTTCGCGGTCGGCGACCTGATCGTGGTGCGCAACGACCTGACGCAGCACTTTATCGACCTCATCGGCATGAACGGCAAGTGGACGCCCGCGCAGTCGCCCAACCGCACGCTGACCTATTGCCGGCGTATCATGTCGGTGGATACAATTGACAATGTCATCACGGTGGACGTGCCGTTGCGCGGCTTTCTTTACACGGCCGACAACGCGAGAGTCGTGAAGGTTTCGGGTCGCATGATTACCGGGGCCGGACTGGAGGATTTTTCCATCGGCATGAAGCAGCATCCGGGCGAGGGGGTTGCGGAGGGGGATTGGTCGAGGTCCGGCACGGCGGCTCACGGCGTGCACGGTTCGACGGCGATCACGCTGGCGTTTGCGGAAAACTGCTGGGTGCGCCGGGTGCATACGTATGCGCCGGAGGGCAATGATCCGCGGGTGCATGTGTTGTCCAGCGTGCTGAAGCTCTGGCGCACGCGGCTGGTCACGGTGGCGGACTGCGATTTCAGGTTCCCCCAGTATCGCGGTGGTGGGGGCAACGGCTACGGCTTCATGATCAACGGCCAGGACAACCTCATCCGCGACTGCCATGTCGAAGGGATGCGGCACAACTACGACTTCGGCACGATGTCGGCCAGCGGCAACGTGATCGTGGACTGCCTGGCGAAGGACGGGCAGCTGGCGTCGGACTTTCACATGTTTCTCTCGCTGGCCAACCTGCTGGACAACGTGACCTGCGACGGCGACTTCCTGGAGGCGCGCGCGTTTCGTCCGTGGGGTGGCAATCCCGTGCATGGTGTCACCACCACGCAGTCGGTGTTCTGGAATACGAGAGGGCTGCGCTATTCGGCGGAGCGGCCGGTGCTGGTGTATTCGCATCAGTTTGGTGATGGCTACGTGATCGGCACGAGCGGGCCGGCGGCGAAAGTGGACTCCAGCGACTTTGTCGAGGGCGAGGGCAGGGGAGGCGATCTCGTGCCGCGGTCGTTGTATTTTGATCAACTCAAACGGCGTCTCGCCGCACGGCCATGAAACCGCTCACTGAAGCTTGTCCGTCCGCCGTCTCCACGGAGCGCATTCTCTTTGCGTTCACGCCGAAGGAGCGGGCGCTGTTTCTCCCCTCCCTGCGCATGGAGGACTTCGCCGGCCATGCGTATTCGTATATCGACACGGGCACGGCCGGAGCGGAGGACTGGGCGCGCGTGCTGCGCGAATGGCGTCCCACGGTGATCGTGACGGCGTGGAGCGCGAAGCGCCTGCCGGCGGAGTGGGTGGCTTCGCCGGAGTTTTCCCTGAAATACGTGTGCCACGTCACCGGTTCGCTGACGTCGCTGTTGACGCGCGAGGCGTTTCTGCGCGGCTTGCGGGTCACTAACTGGGGGAGTTCCATCAATCATACGATTGCCGAGCATGCCGTGTTGATGGTGTTGGCGTTGCTGCGCGGCGCGGGCGGCTGGCCGGACGCGATCAGGCGGGGCGGCTGGACGGTCGATCATGTGCGGCGACTGCGCACGCGCGCCTTGCGCGGGCGCAGGGTGGGCCTGCACGGCTTCGGCGCGATCGCCCGCGAGATCGCGACGATGCTGGCCCCGTTCAAGCCGGCCGGAATCCGCTCGTATTCCCGCGGGGTGCCGCCGGCGTTCATGGAGCGGCACGGCGTGGAGCCGTGCGGAGCCCTGCAGGATTTGTATGGGACGAGCGAGGTGTTGATCTGCTGCGAGAGCCTCACGCCGGAAAACCGCGGCTCGGTCGATGCGCGCGTCATGCGCCGGCTCGCGGACGATTCGGTTTTTGTGAATGTTGGTCGTGGGGAGATCGTGGATGAAGCCGCGTTGCTGGCCGAGGCGGCCACGGGACGGCTGCGCATCGGGCTCGACGTTTTTCACCACGAGCCGTTGCCGGCGGACTATCCGTTGTGCACGGCACCGGGAGTGCTGCTGTCCCCGCATATCGCCGGCCCCACGCTGGAGACGTATGCGGCCTGCGGCGATCATGCGTTGGCGAATCTGCGGCGCTACCTCGCGGGCGAGCCGCTGAGCGGCGAGGTGACGCGGGAGGCGTTCGAACGCATGACGTGAGCGGTGGCGGAACAGAGATGAACCCGGCTCATATCTACACGTAGAGATCCGGGTTGATTGCGCCGCGTTCGGGAAGCCGGCAGCGTCGCGACATGCCCCACTACTCCATGAAAACCAAGTCACTGCTCTCTCTGTCTCTGCTGCTTGCCCTGGGCTGCGGCGTCACGCTGTCCGCCGCCGATCTGATCAAGGCCGACAACTCCACCGCGCTCAACACGGCCGGCAGCTACACCGATCCCCTGGCCACGCCAAGCAACGCCGATTGGGTGGTCTTCGACGACACGTTTGCCACGACCACCGACACCATCGTCGTCGGAGGCGCCTCGATGCGCGGTCTGCGGATCATCAACCCCGGGAACGACGTCACGCTGACGCTGGGCAACTCGACGTCTTCCATCGGCGTCAACAACTCCGTCGGCGGGTCGATCGACCTGTCGTCGGCGACGCGGAACCTTACCGTGAACAGCAGCGGCGCCTTCGGCGCGTTGCGCATGTATGGGGCGGCCTCGACTATAGCGGTCGCCGAGGGGCGCGTGCTGACGGTCAACGCCCCGGTCTTCGTGTATCACTCCGGCGGCGGTAGCCTCACCATTTCGGGAGGGGGCGCGGTAAACCTGAACGGCGTGGTCAGGGATGGCGACACCGGCACCCGCACGACCCGGATCGTCCATGAGGGCGCGGGTGTGCTCACCCTCGGCGGGCTCAACACCTATACCGGCGGCACGGCGGTCTCGGGCGGCACGGTGGCGATCTCGCAGGACTTCGCGATGAGCGGCATGAACGCCATCGGCATCAACGCCGCCGCCGGCACCCACGGCGAGATCACGTTTGCCGGGAGCGTGCTGACGTTGGGCGGCTCCCTGCAGCTGGACCTCGCGGGGATATTCTCGGAGGGCGGCACCTTCGACCTGATCGATCTGGGCGCCGGCATCGCCGCCGGCGGCTTTTCCGAGGTCTCCATCGCGGGCAGCTATGTCGCCGAGCTGACCAACAACGGGGCGGGCGTGTGGAGCGGCGTTTCGGGCGACACCACCTTTGTCTTCAATCAAGGCAGCGGCGATCTCATGGTGTCAGTCTCGTCGATCCCCGAGCCGTCCTCCGCGGCGGTGTTCGCGGGCCTGGCGGGACTGGTTGCGGTCATCGTCGCTCGTCGCCGCAACTAATCGCCCGCGCCTACTCCGGATTCCCCCTTTCCGCCCGGGCATGTGCCGGGGCGGGCATCGTATCACCGTGTCCTTATCCCGCCCTTCTCCCCATCAGACCCGCGCCGAAGACCGGGTTTCGTTGCGCGAAAAAATCGGACTCGGCCTGGGGCGCGTCGCGGCCGACGGCAGCGGCGGCACGATCCATGTGCTGCTGAGTCCGATCTACAACATGACGCTGGGGATGAACCCGGCGCTGATCAGCACGGTTGTATTCATTCAACGGATATGGGACGCGGTCACTGATCCGGTCTGCGGACAGTATTCGGACAACTTTCGTTCGCGCTGGGGCCGGCGTCGTCCGCTGTTGGCGGTCGCGGCGCTGCCAACCGCCCTGTTTTTCGCGGGGCTGTGGTGGACTCCGCCCGGGCTGGGCGACGCGGGCCTGTTTTGGTTTTTGCTCGGGATGTTCGTGGTCTTTCATCTGGCGCACACGCTGTATGCGATGCCGCTCACGGGTCTCGTGCTGGAGGCGACCGACGATTACCATGAACGCACACGGATCGCCGCCGTGCTGATGGTGTTCGGGTATGCGTTCCAGGTGCTGAGCCAGTGGATATTCCCGCTCACGCAGCTCGCGATTTTTTCCGATCCGATGACCGGTTTGCGCTGGGTGACGGGCGGGTGCGCGGTGGTGTTTTTCATCGCCGGCCTGGCGCCCGTTTTCCTGTGCCGCGAGCGCAACTACGCTCGGCTGGCCTCGCTGCAGCCGAAGATAAACATGCGGGAAGGCCTCCGGAACGTGCTGGCGAACCCGCCCTTCATGCGGCTGATCGTGGCGCGGGTGGTCGCCAGCTTCGGCTACAACATCGTGGGTATGCTCGGCATCTACATGAACACCTACTATGTGTTCGGCGGCGATGTGAAGGCGGGCGGCTGGTTCTACGGCTATCTGGGGACCGCCTATATGGCGGCCGCGATCACGTGCTCGGTGTTTGTTTATCCGCGGCTGTCCCGCCGGATCGGCAAACGCCGGACCCTGCAACTCGCCGCGCTCGTGCTGATGGCGGGCTGCGTCTCCAAGCTTTTCATCTATCATCCCGGAGCGCCGTGGCTGCAGCTGGTCGTGTTGATCACGAACGGGGCGGCGGGCTCGGGCATCGGGCTCATGGCGACGGCGATGATGGGCGACATCGCCGATTACGAGGAATGGAGGAACGGACGGCGCAACGAGGCGTTCCTCGCGTCGATCATGAGCTGGTTCGACAAAGTCGGTGGCTCGCTCGGGTCGCTGCTCGGCGGGTTTGTTCTCCTGTGGATCGGGTTTGACGCGAAGCTCGGGCCGCAGACGGAGCACACGCTGCGGCTGATGAAGTTCAGTTATTTCGCGATGCCGTTTTTCGGAGCGCTGGTGGCGTTGCTGCTGATGCAGCGCTACGAACTCGGCGAAGATAAAGTGTATGAGATCAAGGCCGAGCTGGCCCGGCGTCATGCCGCGGCGGCGCCGGCCGCGACATGAACCCCCAACCCCTGACATTGCCCTTATGAAACGTTATCTGCTCATCACCTTGATTTCCTGCGCCACGGCCTCGGCCGGCGCGTTGCCGCTGGCCAACGGCGGCTTTGAGGACGGACTCGCCGGATGGACATTGGAGGGGGAGGGCGCCGGCGTGCTGCAGGTCGTCCCGGATGCGGCCTCGATCGGCGCCAAGGGGCTGCGCATTCACGACGAATCGACCGGCAAGTGGCAGCTGCTCAGCGCGCCGTTGCCGGCGAGGGCGGGAGCGGTCTATGCGATGAGTTACTGGGCGAGGGGACGCGGCGAGCCGGGGGCGATCAACGTGAGCATCTTTTTCCATGATGCCGCCGGCGAGCGGTTGAAGTCCGAAAAAGCCGAGCGCCGCTACTGGCCCGGCGTGCCCGTCAAGACGGGGCCGGTCTGGTTCGACAAGGCCGTGGCGAAGGCCATCGCCCCCGTCGGTGCGCACACGGTGCAGGTCGCGATCACGCCGATCATGCGCAAGCTGCGCGCGGCCGACATCGACGACATCCGCCTGATCGAGGAGATCGCGGGCGAAGTGTCGCCGTCGCGAGTGGACGAGTGGTTGTCGGAGATCGCGGCCGGGCCCGCGCGCGGCGCGCCGCCGCCGGCCATCGTGCTCAAGCTCGACGATCTCAAGGACCGCAAGGGCACGGTGCACCCGCGCTGGCAGCGGGTCGTGGACTTTGCGCATGAGCGCAGGATCAAGGTCGATCTTGGCGTGGTCTGCGACTCCCTCGAAGGCGACAAGCCGGCGTATTTTCAGTGGATCAAAGACCAGCGCGCCACGGGCCGCGTGGGTTTTTGGTTTCATGGCTGGGACCACGCCGAGTGGAGGGAGGACGGCAAGCGGCTGTTCGAATTCGCCGGCTCTAGCCATGAGCACCAGAAGAAGCATTTCGACGACAGCCAGCGGCTGGCGCGCGAGAAACTGGGATTCCCGTTCGTGGCGTTTGGCGCACCCTACAACGCGACGGATGACACGACGATCCGCGTGCTGGGGCAGGACGACGACATCCAGGTGTGGATGTATGGTCCGGCCGGGGCCGACGCGGGCAAGATCGTGCTGGGCCGCTCCTACTCTGTGAACATTGAGCAGCCGACCTTCGTGGCCGATTACGAGGCGTTCATCGAGGGCTACGCGCACAACCGCGGGGCCGGCTACTTCGTGCTCCAGGGTCACCCGATGCAGTGGAACGACGAGCGCTTCGAAAATTTTGCGCGCATCGTGGATTTCCTGATCGGCCGGAAGGCTGACTTCGTGTTCGCCGAGGAATTCGCGACCAACATGGACCTGAAGGCGCGAACGCTGGCGCCTTGAAAATCGGATTTTTGCTTTCAACCCCAATCCCCAATGAACCCCATGAACTCCACCCCCCGTTATCCCCGCTTTTTCAAACCCTGGATATTGTGCGCCTTGGCCGGATGCGTATCGGCCGGTGCCAACGTGCTCGAAAACGGAGACTTTTCAGCCGGCACCACGCCATGGGTGGTGGCCGTGTCCGGCGGCGCTCCGGCAACGTTTCTGCAAGATGCGGGCCGGGGCAAAATAGATATCGCGAGCGCGGGCCCGGCCAAGGCGGACATCCAGCTTCAGCAGGGGCTTTTCGCCGATCTGGCGGGCGGCGCGGGGCAGGTGCTTTCGTTTGACGCGCGCTCGGCTTCGGGGCGGTTGATCGACGTGGTGGTGCATGACGCAAGCGGGGGAGTGCTGTGGTCAAAGACCGACATTTCCACCGGTGTCTCCCTCGCCTCACATGAGTATGCGTTCACGCTGCCGGCCACGCACACCGGGGCGTATCTGGCGTTCCATGTGGGAGGCCATGCCGCCGATGTGTGGCTGGATGACATCAGTCTCGCGCCTTCCGGGAAACTGACGTGGGTGCCGCCGTTTTTGGACAACCCGGTGAGTATCAATCTGGGGGCGACCAACGCGGTGCCCGCCTTGAGCGCGGGCACCGATTACCTGATCACGCTGCCCGCGGTGAAGCGCACCGCGCGGGTGCAGATTCAGGGTGGACGCAATGTCGTGATCGTGGGCGGCCATGTGGAACTGTCGTCGAGCAACAACGCGTTCTACGTGCTTGAAGGCGATCCGGGTCGCGTGGTGCACATCGAGGGGTGTTTGGTGACGCACACGGCCACGGGCGAGGGCGATGCCGTGTCCATCGCGGCTCCCTCGACCATCGTGCAGGTGCAGAATTTCCGCGCGGAGCATTTGCAGGGCGCGGGCGATTCGAATCATGCGGACGTGATCCAACCCTGGGGCGGGTCGCTGGCATTGCGGGTGGATCGCCTGAGCGGCAGCAGCAACTACCAGGGGTTTTTTCTCATCGCGAATTACAACAGCAACACGGTGTTCGACTTCAGGAACGTGAACCTCGTGATCGAGCCCGAGTGGTATCCGGGCGCGAGCGGCGGCGACATCATCTGGCTGGACCGGGGGTTGAGCGGAAGCATGGGCGGTCCCGTGCCCACGGAGTTCGTTAACGTTCACGCCGAGATTCGCGCCGGCGACACGTTGCCGTATGCCGTGGCTCCTTCCCCCGCGAACACCGATCCGGCGGCGCGTCCGGTGCTCGCCGATCAGGTCCTGACCTGGCCGGGCCTCGGCTTTGTCACGGGCGGCATTCACGACGGTCCTCCTCCCGGAGGCGACTATGTGCCGGCGGGCACGGCGGGCATCGGCTATGTGTCGCCGGGCTACGTCGAGCTTGCCTTCGAAGTGGAGAACATCGCGTCAGTGACCGCGTCCGACACCGTGCGGCTGGTTGCCGAGGTGGCCGCGAACGGCGGGCTGGCGGAGAAACTCGAGGCCAACGCCATCGGTGACCAAGTGACTTACACGCTGCCGGACGTGCCGCCGGGCGTTTATGATGTCGTCGTGCGCGGGAAAAACTACTCGTCGCGCGGCCGCTTCCAATTGTCGATCGACGGCATGAACCAAGGCGGGGAGCAGGATCAATACGCCGCGACCACCGGTTACTCGGAACGGGCGCTGGGCACGAAGACCTTCACGACTTCGGGGGCAAAGGACTTCACCTTCACGGTCACCGGGAAAAACGCGGCGAGTCCCGGCTACAGCCTGATGTTTGATACCATCGCCCTCGTGCCGCGTTTGCCGACGATTCATTTCCACGAAGTGGAGTCGGCAACGCTCGAGGCGGCTTCGCCGTCGGTTTCGACCATCACGGAGAGCGCGGCCAGCGGCGGCCAGGTGCACCGGCTCAACGCCACGACGACCGGGCATTTCGTGCGCTACACGTTGGGCTCGGTTCCGGCCGGCACCCACCGGATCAAGGTCGGGATCAAGACCGCGAATACACGCGGAAAATTCCAGCTCACCATCGACGGCGCCAACCAAGGCGCGGAGCAGGACAACTATAACTCCGCCGCCTTTTACACCGAACTCGACCTGGGCGAGAAGACTTTCGCCACGGGCGGTGATCGGGACTTCACCTTCACCGTGACCGGGAAAAACGTCGCCAGCGGCGGCCATCAGCTGGTCATCGACTACATCAAACTGCAATGAACGGCCCGCGCCGCTCGGCGGCCGGCGAAGATGCGGCCGCGCTTTGGGATTGGCGGCCTTTTCTCTACGTGTAGAAACCCGGCATGTCCTCACGCATCACCGTTCGCGACATCGCCGCCAAGGCCGGGCTGCATTTCACCACGGTCGCGCTGGCGTTGCGCGACAGTCCGATGCTGAACGCGGAGACGAAACGCCGGGTCAAGGAGCTGGCCGAGTCGATGGGCTACCGGCCGGACCCGATGCTCACCGCGCTCAACGCCTATCGAAAGACGCGAAAACCGCCGCATTACCAGGCGACGATCGCGTGGATCAACAACTGGCCCGTGCGCGCCGAGCTGCTCAAGATCCCCGAGTTTGGCGAGTATCACCGAGGCGCCTGCGCGCGGGCGGAGGAGCTTGGCTACGTCGTAGAGGAGTTCTGGCTGCACGCGCGCGGGATGACGCCGGACAAGCTGCGCCGCGTGCTGCACGCGCGGGGCATCCAGGCGGTGATTGTCGCTCCGCAGCCCCGGTCGGGCATGTGGCTCGACTTCGACTACCGGGAGTTTTCCGCGCTGTCGTTCGGCTACAGCCTCCAGCCCCCGCGGCTGCATGTGATCACCAATCATCACGCGCACTCGATGAATCTGATGATCGAGCGCCTCTACGGGCTCGGCTACCGCCGCATCGGCATGTATGTCGGCGAGGATTGGGACGCCAAGGTCGGCCACAGCTGGCTGAGCAGCTTTTTGCTGGCCCGCTGGCTGCACCCGGATCTCGCGGACCTGCCCCCGGTGCTGCGCAGCGACCAGGAGGGCGGCGATCTCGAGGCGTGGCTGAAAAAACACCGGCCGGACGTGGTTGTATCCTATGGTCGGATACACCGTCACCTGAAGGCGATGGGCCTGCGCATGCCGGAGGACATCGGCTACGCGGGCATCGACCTGCTGGAGGGGAACCGGACGATCTCGGGCATCTACCAGAATAACGTCACCATCGGCAGGAAGGCGGTGGATTTTTTGGTGGACATGATGCACCGCGGAGAACGCGGCCTGCCGGACGTGCCCATCCGCACGCTGGTGGAGGGCGAGTGGCGGCAGGGTGCGACGGTGCGTCCGGAGGCACCGAAACCGCGGCGCATGCGCAAGGGATGATCCGGGGTTCTACGGGTAGAGATTAGGCAATGTTGCCGTGGCCTGCGGGGAGCAACAGAGTGTCGGTGTGAAATCCCCGCACATCCGTCAGTTCCATAGTCGTCACGACGTCGCCCGTCGCGGCTTTACCTTGGTGGAGCTGTTGATGGTGATGATCATCATCGGCATACTGGCCGCGTTGATCATGCCGTTGCTCGGCCGCATGCGGGCCAAGTCTCGGGAGGCGGTGTGCATGTCGAATCTGCGCCAAATGGGTGCGGCGTTCAGGCTCTACGCGGCGGATAACCGCGGCTTCTTGCCGGCGGTCTCGAAAAACGGCAACGCGGATCCGGCGAAGGGCAGTCTGAACACGCTCGGGCACTGGCAGGTGGAGATCAGCCCGTATTTCGGTCGGGAGCTGAAGCAGAACATCCAGGCGGCGTCCAACGACAATGACCTCCAGGCGCACTGTCCGGAATTTGAGGTCGCCAGCACGAGCGTGGTGAGCCGGGGCTATGGCATGAACGATCTGCTCACGGCGCGCGGCTCGGTGCAGGCGCTGAAAAATTCGTCCAGCTCAAGCAACTACAGCTATCACTTCAGGGTGCGTGTGGTCGAAGTGGCCGAACCGTCGCGCACGCTGCTGGTGGTGGATAGCAACGGCATCACGGCCTCGCTGGCGGCCCGGCATTCTTCCGACAAGGGCAACTGCCTGTTTGTCGACGGCCACGTGGCCGCGCACACCTCGCAGGAGGCGACGGAGCTGAAGGCCTCGGCGGTCGGGCGCTGACCGGCGCGAGGCCCTGCGCGCGACATGGCCGCCGGCGGGCAGGGGCATGGCCCAGACACGCGCCGTCGGTGGCTTTAATCAGGACCGGCGGCTTGCGTGGCGCGGGGCGGCTGGGGACGATGGATGCATGTCGATCTACCGCACGCGCCGCTCGATCAAACCGCTGGCCATGGACCCATCCCGGGAGGTTTCCCGCGACATGGTCATGGCGTTGCTGGAGGACGCCCACTGGGCGCCCACGCACGGGCTCACCCAGCCGTGGCGGTTTCAGGTGTTCGCGACGCCGGGCGCGCGGGCCCGCCTCGCCGACGGGCTGTTGTCGGTTTACGACGCGACCACGCCGGCCGCGAAGTGCGAGGAACAAAAACGCGCCAAGTTGTCGGCCGCCCCGCGGCACGCGCCGGTGGTCATTGCGGTGGCGGCCAGGCTGGAGCCGGGCGGCAAGATCCCCGAGTGGGAGGAAATCGCGGCGGTGTCCTGCGCGGTGCAAAACCTGATGCTCTCGGCGCATGAGCGCGGTCTCGGCAGCTACTGGAGCACGCCCCCGGCGGCGTGCCGCGCGGAATTCGCGACATGGCTGGGTCTCGACGCCGCGGCGCACCGGATGCTGGGGCTGGTCTATCTGGGCTGGCCGCGGTCGGGTGAACCTGCGCCGCAGTCAGTGCGCACGACGCTCGCCCAACGCGTGATCTGGCACGAGGCTTGAGCTGTTCCGGACGAATGGCGCGGGCGACGTTGACCGGCATGGCCCTACCGGTGACTGCGGAGGGACGTTATCCGACCGCGACGGGTGGCGAGGCGGAGGGGCCTGGTGACGTCGATCACAGTGGAAGGCGGGGCGGCCCGCCTTCCACTTCCGCGTGAGGTGGGGGGGGGGTTATGGCACCATCAGCTCACCGGCGCCGGCGGCGCAGGGCGGTGCCGGTGATCGCGCCGACGCCGAGCAGCAGGGTGGCGGAGGCGGGCTCGGGGATGGGTGTGGTGTTGACGATCTGCACGGCGTTGAGGAAGCCGCGGTTGTCGCCGGTGCCGCCGAAGGCCGCCAGTTGCAGCACGTCGCCGCTGGTGATCGTCACCGAAAACCTGGCGTAGTTGGCGAGGGTGGTCTCGGACCAGGCGTTGTTTTGCTGTGTGGGGGAGGCAAAGTAGGTGATCGATTTGTGGGCGAACACCTCGGTGTCGGTGAAGGTGAAGTCGCCCGATGACGCCGCCTTGCCCGCGTAAAAGTTTTGGACGTGGCCGCCGGTGGTGTTGGTATTGCGGCCTGTCATGTAGATCTCGTAGGTGCCGGTAGACAGGCCGCTGATCTGCAGGCCGACCGCACGAATGTTGCCGCTGCTGCTCCCGGTAAAGATGCCGTCACGGGCCGGTGAGGTGTCGGCGTATACTCCGCTGGTCATGGCGCTCCCGGTCAGGCCCGTTCCGTTGGAGGGAGTGTTGCCCAAGTCGACGGTGCGGCTCCCGTCTGTGGTGGTGGCGCCGAGGTTGACGCTGACGTCGGTGGCGGCGACTCCGTCCGACCAAAGCAGGCCGGAGGCGACGTCGGCGGTGCCGAGCCTGTTCCATGTGGTGTCAGTGAACGTGTCGTCGGCGGTGTGATAGGGGCTGTTGGTTCGGCTGGCTCCCGAGGCAGTGGTCGGACCAAAGTCCAGCATCAGAACCTGGGCGGATGAAACGATGGCGAACGCAAGCGCGCCCGCGCAGCCAAGCAATAGGCGAAGAGATTTCATGGGGCAGAGGTTAAAGGGTAGGATCTCAATGTGCCTCGACGACCAGATCGGGTCAATTCGCGGTTGGTAAATATTATTTATGGAACGGTGCGTCTGTGGCAACGCGCAGCGGATGCGCTTCTCACTGTCGGCGAATGGACGGGCCGTCGATCCAGTCGCCGGAAATCTGGATGGAGCGCGGGTGATCCGGCGGGCCGTAGGCGTTGCGGTTGATCTGGTCGATGACAAGTTGCGCGGCGGCTTCGCCAACTTGGAAGTTGTTTTGTCGAATGCCCGCCAGATCTTTCCACGCGGGGTCGAGGCCGAGGTGGGCAAAACCGATGTCGGCGGGGATTTTCCAGCCGGCCGCCTTCAGAAAGTTGAGGGGCTCATGCTCGCCGGAAACGACTACGTCGGGGCGTTGTTTCTCCGTCCACTGCAAGAACCCGTCGCGGTCCCAGTTCTCGGCCAGATGCGGTTTCAGCACCGGCAGTCCCGCCTGGGTCGCCCAACCCAGATAGGCCGAGAGACCGCGAAAATCGACGCTGGTCACCCAGTCGGGCGGCTCATGGCGAATCCGATCCGCCGGTAACCGAGCTCCGAGAGTTTGGCGGCCGCGAGCCAGCTGTTGCGATAGTGGTCGGTGCCCGCGAAATGGGAGGGCAGGTTAAGCTGGCGGTTGCCGACGGAGGCGAGGGCGTAATGCTCCCAACCCGTGCTGCACCATTCGGGCAGGATGCCCGCCTGAATGATGACGCCCGGCACGCGGCGCGCGCGCAGGGCGGAAAACAGGCGGCGGGGATTTGATTTAAAGTCCTCCACGATGAACTCCTCGGTGATGAAGCCGGCTTCGTCGCAGGCCGCCAGATAACCCGCATGGGATTCGCGATTGGTGGACACTCTGGCGCGGTTGGCGCGGGTGACCTTGTCGAAGAGACAGGCGATGATCGCGCGCATCTGCCTGCGGTTGTTTTGCGTGCGGTGCCGAGTCATCAGCGCGGTGACGAGCGGGTTTGGCTTGTAGCCGACGCTTAACGCGACTTCGCGGATGCGTTCCCGCGTCGCCTCGGACACTCCGGGGCGGTTGCGCAACGCGCAGCTCACCGAGAATACGCTGACGCCGGCCAGCTCGGCGATTTTTCTGTAAGTGGCTGGATTTGGCATGGTGAACCTAACGTGTTAGGCAGTGAAACGCTTGTTTGTGGACGGCTCAAGGGATTTATAGGAGGCGAAGGTTTGCCGGCCGCAGGTCTTCACCCCGAACCCCCTTCATCCCCATTGACCATGAGTATTCAAAATCGATTCCTTGCCGTGCTCGCTTTGTCCGTCTGCACGTTTGGCGCGGCCCGCGCCTCCCTCGTTTATTACCTGCCCTTTGAATTGGACGGCTCCGCGTCGTTGGCCAACCAAGGCACCGCCGGCGGCACCGCGAACGCGATCGACGGGCCGGGCTCCGGCAGCTACATCCCGGCGTCCTCCACCCTCACGGCCCCGGGAATTGGCGGGACCCACTCCGAGTCCTTTCCCGGTTCGGGCACAAGTGCCGGCGCAGTGGAGCTTCCTGGGAGCACGAACCAGTTTAACCTGGATTCCGCCGCATCAAAAATGACGCTTTCCACCTGGGTATATTGGAATGGCGCCCTGGGGGCGCAGGAAGCGGGCATTGCGACAAAGGTGGTAAGCGCCACCACAACCGGATGGGGTCTGTCGATCACACAGACAGGTGGTGTCCGTTTCGAATATGGGTTGGGAGGCAGTGGCACCAATCGCAAAACGGCCGACGGTTCGGTGGCGACCGGCGCCTGGACCCACGTCGCCGTGAGCTGGGATACGGGCAGCACCAACGCGCTTCGCTTCTACGTTAACGGTGCGCTGACCAGTGACGGGGTGAATTTCACCGGCCCCAGCACATTGGGAGCCAACACATCCCCAATCTATCTCGGCGTCACCACCAGCACGCTCTACCGATCCCTTAACGGAAATCTCGACGACTTCGCGATGTGGGACTCGGTGCTCACCGCGGCGCAGATTCGTGCGCTCAACACAACCCCTGACGAGCTGAATGGCTACAACGCCTCGTTCATGAATCAGCTGTTCAACGTGGCTTCGGGCTCCATTTCCAGCGCGACCCTCGACGGTCTGACGTGGACGAGCATCACCGGTCTCGATGTCTCGGGCCGCACGCTCGGCGACACGTGGACCGACGGTGAAGATTATTTCATCTGGCTGTCCGGCAGTGGCGGCAGCGCCGCCGGGCTGATTGCGAGTGCGATTCCCGAACCGGGTTCATTCGCCCTGCTGGCCGGTCTTGCCGGTCTCGCCTTCGTTTCCATGCGCCGCAACCGCCGCGCCTCCTAAGCCCACGTTTTTCACCCCATGACATCTTTCGGATTTCTACGACTCTGGTCCGCCGCCTTGCTCATCTGCGCACTTGGCACCGCCTCCTCGGCCAACACCTCCGCACCGCTTTATCGTCTGGATTTTGAAAGCGGCTCCTTGAAAAACTTCGGCACCGCCGGCGGGGTCGCGACCGTCAACGACACCGTTTCGGAGCTGGCGTTTACCAAGGACGCCGCCGTCTCGGGCTGGGCGGCTTCGCTCGGCATGAGCGCCAACGGCCATCAAGGCGCGGCGATCCAGCTCCCCGCCTCCTCGTCCGAGCTGCAACTCGCGGGCCCGCAGGATGAGCTCACGATTTCACTCTGGGTGAAATGGAGCGGCCCGAACGGTCACCCCGACAAACGCCAGGGCATCGCGACCAACATGCCCGGCGGAAAAAACGCGGGCTGGGTCTTCTCGATCTACGAGGACGGCCGTCTGCAATTCAACTGGGTGGGCGAAAAGAACGGCGGCAGTTTCCGTCGCTCGGAGGAAACAGTGCCCGTCAACGAGTGGACGCATATCGTGCTCACGTGGCGCAACGACGATCCTGATTACGGACTCCAATTTTACATCAACGGACGTTCCGCGGGCAACCCCACGCCGTTCACCGGAGGTGGCCCGCTGGTGGCGACCGACGCGCCGATCCACCTCGGCGTGGCCAGCGGCCAGGGTTACCTGCCGCTCAACGGCTCCATCGCCCGTGTGGCGCTCTACGATCACATCGTGCCCATCCAATCGCTCCACACCGCGAAGGTCGCCGCAGCGCAACCGAACGTCCCCGTCCCTGTGCGCGCGGCCGACGGCACTGCGGGCAAGCCGGTGTTCGCGCACTACATGGTCGCCGTTCCGCTGGCGCGCGGACATTCCACGGTCGAGGACTACAAGGTGGAAATCCTGCAAGCGCAGGCGATGGGCCTCGACGGCTTTGCGTTGAACGCCGGCGGCTGGACCATCGAAAAGAAAACCCCGACCTATAAGGAACGCACCACGCGCATCTATCAGGCCGCCGCCGAGCTCGGCACCGGTTTCCAGCTTTTGATGTCCGCCGACTTCGCCACGAAACTGACCTTCGGAGAATTCGTGGACATGGTGGAATCGTTTCGCGATCACCCCAACCAGTTCCGCCACGACGGCCGTCCGGTTATCTCGACCTACAAGGGCGAGAACATCGACCTCACCACCCACGCCGTGGCGGAGTTCACCGGCGACCGCGCGATTTGCCTGGTGCCGTTTTATCGCGGGAAGCCCGCGTCCGAGTCGCCCACGCTCGCGCAGATCCAGCGCATCTACGACGAGAACACCGCCCTGGACGGCTTCTTTAATTTCGGCGCCGCCGGTAGCCCCGAACAGATCTGCTCGATCACGCGCAACATGGCCTCCGTCTGGCGTGGCGCGGGCAAACTGTTCATGGCCCCTGTCACGCCGTATTACCGCGGACGCGGCGGCAACTACCGCGCCTACGAATCGCGCGGCTTCGAGGGCATGGCGATGCACTGGGAAACGGCCATCGATGTCGGTGCCGACTGGGTAGAGATCGTGACTTGGAACGACTGGAACGAATCCTCCTACGTGTGCCCGTTCGGCGACCGCACGAACACCAATCTGTGGAACGACCACTTCGGCAAAATGCTTTCCCACGAAACCTACATGGAGGCCAGCCGCTACTACCTCCAGTGGTTCAAGACCGGCGAGCGCCCCGCTATCACCGACGACGAGTTTTATTACTTCTACCGCCTTCATCCGAAGACCGTCGCCGGACCCGAGGGACGTTTTCCGAATCACGTCGATAAACTTGAGGACCGCATTTTTGCGACGGTGTTTCTGACCGCGCCCGCCACGTTCAAGATCGAGTGCGGCGACACCAGCGAGTCCTTCGAACTGGCCGCCGGCGTGCACCACGTGTCCACGCCGATGGCCGACGGAACGCCGGCCTTCGTGCTCACGCGCGACGGCGTCGTGTTGTATGAAAAACAAGGCGAGTTCTCCATCAGCCCTGAAAACAACTGGGCCGACTTCAACTATTTCGCGTCGTCGTGGCGCAGGCAGGGCGCGTCATGAAAACGCCGCAGCGATTCCCGAGGACGCGTTACGCCTTTACCCTGGTCGAACTGCTCACGGTGATCGTGATCATCGGCGTCCTCGCCGCCTTGACGTTCCCGCTCATCAGCGGGGTTCGTGAACGCACGAAGAACACCCGGTGTGTTTCCAACCTGCGCGGACTGTATCTGGCGATGAGCAACTACACGACCGATGGAGGCCACTGGCCGTCGGTCAGCCTGAACAGCGAGTCCTCCGCCGCCGCGCAGGCCAACCAGCTGTGGTTCGTGTCGCTGACGCGCCTAGGCTTCGTCGAGACCCGCCGCGAGACCATCGATGGCCGTGTCTGCCTCGTGGCGGACGCGTTTGATTGCCCGGGCAACGAGGTGCTCACCAACAGCCCGTATATCTACACGAGTGCGCCGTATCCGATTTATCCCGACTACGCGTTCAACGTTTTTTGGGGCGAGACCAACGTGGCGCCTTCGCGGGTGCGGCGTCTGGCGGTGACCAACCCGCGCGCGATCCTGCTCATCGATTCCCACATCAACGGCAGCCGTTCCATCTACGCCACGGACCCCAATCACCTGCGCTGGGATTCGGCCAACTGCAAAATCCCGCTCACTATTCACGGTGGGAAACCGAACGCCCTGTTGGGCGATGGCAGCGTGACGACGCTGAGTCGGGAGAGCCATCCCGACATCGAAGATCCCAAATACTGGAATCCGCGTCTGTAAGCGACGCGGGACAGTTCTCCGGCAACCCGTCGGCGCGTCCTTAACGCGCGCCGCGAACGCATTCTTTTGTGAAGACCGAAACCGATATCACTTTGCCCGAACCCGTCGCCGCCTTGTCCGCCGACGTCGCGACCAAAATCCTGCCCAACGGCATCGTGCTCCCCGCCGAGTGGCCGCCGCGCAACCTCGTCGTCTCTCCCGAGATGCCCGCGCCCGACCTGGGCAAAGCCTACGGGGTGGACGATCCGCGCGAACTCTCCGCCCGCCGCCCGCCCGCGCCCGTGCCGTATCTGGAAAATCCGCCCGCCGTGCTGCCGATCAACGTGGGTCGCCAGTTGTTCGTGGACGACTTCCTGATCGAGCGCACGAATCTTGCCCGCACCTTTCACCTGCCGGAAAAACATCCGGCCAATCCGGTCTTCGCGCCCGTGACGCCGCTTGAGTGTCCGGAAGGCCGGCTCGCCGGCGCGGCGCCGAAGAGCGGGGCCGTCTGGTGGGACGATTCGGCCGGCGTCTTTAAGATGTGGTATGAGACCGGTTGGTGCGAACGGCTCGCCTTCGCGACGAGCCGCGACGGACTCCATTGGGAGCGCCCCGTGCTCGACGCCGTGCATGGCGACAACCGCATCGCCGATGGCGTCACCCCGGATTCGACCACGGTGTTCATCGATCACGTCACCGACGATCCCACGCAGCGCTACAAGATGCTCGTGCGCTCGCCCGGAAGCTGGGGCGGCGGCCTGGCCATGGTATCCGCCGACGGGATACACTGGTCCGCGCCCGTGAAGACCGGCCTGATGAACGACCGTAGCACGATGTTCTACAATCCGTTCCTCAAAAAGTGGGTGTATAGCATCCGTTCGCTTTCCTACGGACGCACGCGGCACTACCGCGAGCACGACGACTTCCTGGCGGGCGCCACGTGGACCGACGAAGAGCCGGCGTTTTGGGCGACGGCCGACGACCTTGATCCGGCGGATCCCGAGGTCGGTTATCCGGCGCAGCTCTACAATCTCGATGCCGTCGCCTACGAAAGCATCATGCTCGGCGTGTTCGAGATCCTGCTCGGGCCGAACAACCGTGATTGCGCCGAGCAAGGTCGTCCCAAAATCACCGACCTGACGCTGGCTTACAGTCGTGATGGTTTTCACTGGCACCGGCCGGACCGTCGCGCGTTTATCGCGTCGTCGAGGAGCCAAGGAACCTGGGATCGCGGCTACGTGCAGTCGGTCGGAGGTGTGTGCGCCATCGTCGGCGACGAGTTGTGGTTCTACTACAGCGCCGCCGCCGGCGGAAACAAGGACACCGATCCCGAAGGCGGCATGTATGCGAACCGCGCGACCGGCGTCGCCCGGCTTCGTCGCGATGGCTTCGCGTCGATGGATGCCGGCGCGGAGGAGGGCACGTTGCTCACCCGTCCGCTGCTGTTCTCCGGCGAAAGCCTGTGGGTGAACGTCGCGTGTGCGGACGGCGAATTGCGCGCCGAGATTCTGGAAGAAGACGGCACCCCGGTCGCCGGACTCGGGCGTGAAGACTGTGTTCCTGTCCGTGCAGACAGCACCAAGACGCAGGTGATGTGGACGGGCGGAACCGGGCTGGACGCGGTTGCCGGGCGGCCGGTGCGCATCCGGTTTTATCTACGGAGCGGCAGCCTGTATGCGTTCTGGGTTTCGGCCGATCCGCAAGGCGCGAGCAATGGCTACGCGGCGGCCGGCGGTCCTGGTTACAGCGGCGGCAAGGATCAGCCTGCGATTTGAAAACACTTATTTTGAAAGACATGACGCAACGAGACGGTCACCCCAAAGTTTCCCCGCTGTTGGCGGCGATGAGCGTAGTTTTATTTCAAATACAAGCGGTCGCGGCGATTCCGGTTGCGGGGCCGTTGAACGTCCCGGGCACGGTCGCCAGCGGGGAGGCTTCCGCCACGTTGACCGTGGCCGATGCGGGCGGTCCGGTGCGTCTGGAAGGCGTGGCGACGAAGGGTGCGCCGCACGAAGAGAACAAGATCTTGAATGCGGCGGTGATCGATTTTCGTCTGCCGGTTTCCGTGGAATTGCCGGCGGACACCACGCGGCTGGGGTTTGCCTATCGCCGGCCGCAGGCGGCCAATCCGGTTGCGGAGCTGGGCTTGCGCCTGTTGATCGAGGACAGCCGGGGCGGCGTGTGGGCGTTTGGATCGCGGCTCGGCTTGAAGCAGAGTCGGTTGAATTATCCGGGCGAGTTTACGCCGTCGGAGACCTACACGTTCACAACCAACGAGGCGGGGCGGGTGGATTCGTGGGTGGCGACGAGTCTGAACCCGGAGCGCTTTGACCGCTATGAATCGCCGGTCCCGCCGTATCGGTTGGCCGGCTTTCGGGTCACGGCTTACGAGCCGTCAGGCAAGCCGTTCAGTGTGGAGGTGGATCGCATCGTCGCGCTGTCGGAAACCGAGCGACCCACGCCTTACTGGGTGTTGGAACCGGAACGGCTGCTGTCGATGCGCGTGGATAAGCGCGATCCGTTTTACGAAGGAGCGTATGGCTGGGGCGAAGAGAACCCGCGGCCCGTTTTAAAGGCGTCGTCGTTGCGGCTGGAGCCCGGCGATTATCGGCTGGCGTGGGAAATCACGGACCGCGCCGGTTGGCGCTCCATCGCGTCGGGTCGCGACGAAGCGCTGCAAATCGTAGATGCCGGCACGGTGATCGCGCGTCTGCCCTTGCTGGCGGAGGACACGTATCAGCTTCGCGTGACCTCGTGGCGCAAGCGCGACGGACAACGCCGTGAGTTCGCGATGCACTACGTCGTCATCCGCGACCGCGAGGCACGCGGTCTGAACGCGGGTGACGCCGCGCTGACGGATGCGCGACTGCTGCGCATTGACGGAGCGGGGCCGGTGTTCGCGGCGGACGGGAATGCGAAAATCTCGATCAGCGCGGCCGCAGGCGTGCCGGTGGGTGCGCGGGTGAGTTGGAGTGTGGAGACGGCCGATTTGCAGCCGCTCGATTCGGGAGAAGGCGATGCGAGCGAGGCGTTGGAACTCGATGTGTCCCGTTACGCGAAGCAGGCCGGAACGTCGCTGTGGCTGAGCGTGCGCTTGCTCGATGGCAAAACGGAGTTGGACGCGGTGCGCCGGCTCGTGGGCTTTGAGACGGTGGCAGAAAAAGCGGAGTCCGTCGTCGTTGCGGATGTGCCTGGCGACAAGCTGACGCGGGCGATGAGCGGACGCCTTTATCGGACGAAGGGCGATTGGAGCGAAGGCTTCACCTCAGCGGTCACGCTCGCGGGAAAAACGATGGAGCAGTTGGAAGGCTGGTTGGCCGAAGGGCGCGAAACGGGCTACAACGCCGTCGAGCTGAGCGCGCCTTGGGATGATCTGAATCCGTTGCCCGGCGTGTATCGATTCGAGTTTCTCGACCGGCAGATCGCGGCGGCGAAACGACATGGTTTTTACGTCACGCTGCGCGTGCATCCGCATGGACGTCAGGTGCCCGGCTGGGTGAAGCGCGACTACATGCAGGACGAAAACGGACTGGCGCACGGACTTTGGAGCGGCGCGAACAACCTGATTTTTTCGCCGGCCGGAACGGAGTTTCGCGAGGCGTTGCCTGCGTTCTCCGAAGCGCTCGCCCGTCATTATCGGGAGAGCGAGACGGTGTTGGGTTATTGCTTCGAGGGCCTCTTCTTTGACCACGATTTGTTGGATATGCCGTGGCTCGGCCAATACGTGGACTACTCCGAAGCGTCCGCGGCGGAGTATCGGCGGACGTTGCGCGCGAACTACGGGGACGACCTCGCGAAACTCAACGCGGCCCACGGCTCCGCACATGCCGCGTGGGATGCGATTCCGCTGCCGCGGCAGAAAATCGTTTACGATGAAGACGGGCGCATCCGTCCGCGCACCGACGCGGCTTGGCGCGACTGGATCGGCTACAAAATCGATGTGCTCAAACGCCTGCGCATCGGCGCGGCGGATGCGTTCCGGCGCGGCGATCCGGAGTGCTGGGTCGGCCTCTACAACACCAACAGCCAGGCGTTCTATACCGACGAGTTGGTGCGTCGTGAAGCGTGGGTGCCCTACGGCAGCATGGAGTCTCCGTGGCCGCCCGCGCTGCCGGAGATTCGCGGGCGGGTGGAACCGCACGGCAAGATCGCGCGCACGCGCACGGTGGCCGACGTGGGCATGACGAACCTGTTGCTCGCGGGGAAGCCGGGCTACCACGGTGTATTCAACTATTGGTTCTACGAGCGCCGTCTCGCCACGGTCACGGCGGTGGAGCGCGAGGCGGAGGAACGCCTGCGCCAGTGGTTCAAAGTCGTCGATGAAATCGTCGGCGCGACGCCGGTGAAAAACTCTGCGGCGGGCAAGTCGGGCGGCTATGTGTTTTCGCCGACGGCACAGCTCGCGTTGCTCCAACACGTGTTCGTCGGCCGCACCGAGGATTATCTCAAGCCGTGGCTCCATCGCATGGACGAGGACCGCGTGCGCGTGGACGAAGTCCGCGTTTATGGAGGCACGACGCCGGACTACGCACGCCATGCGTATGTGTATTTCCCGTTCGGCGCGGCGGCCATTGACGCGGTCAACTTGCGAGCGGTGTCCGACTACGTGCGCGGCGGCGGACGGCTGGTCATCGAGGCGACCAGCGGCTTCTGGCTGGATAACAAACCCAACGCTCTGGGCGGTGCCTTCGGGTTGCCTGCGGCCAAACCCGTTACCGCAAGGGCCGAGGGAGAAACTGAACGGGCAGCGTGGGAGGACGATTCGAGGGAAAATGGATTTAAATGGCCGGCGCTGGGCTTCCGCACGCGCGAGTTTTCTCCGCCCATCGATACGCAGGCGACGCCGTGGATTCACAACATCGCGCGGCCTTTCCTTCGGTCTTATCGTGTCGAAGGCGCGTTGCCCGAGGGTGCGGTCGTGCTGGCGCGTTACGACGACGGCACGCCGGCGGTCGTGAGCATGAGCGTCGGGAAGGGCGAGGTGTTGGCATTCTACGGCACGGTGGACTGGATCGGCAGCGCCGGTTTGGCCGCGGCGGTTGATGCGTGGGGACGCGGTGAGACGCGCGTTCACGCCAAGGCCGGTGCCGACGCCGATGAAGCGGATGCGCTCATCCTGCGCACGTTTGAGAAAGCGGACCGGCGCTTCGTCGTGGGGCGTCGTTACGTCGGGCATGACGTGTTGGAGCGGCTCAAAAACACGCAGACCGGCGCGCAAGACACGGACGCCCGCCCGCTCACGGTTCGCTTCGCTGCGGATTCGCTCGGTGCGATGCGTTACCGACTGCGCGATCTGCTCAACGAGCGCGATCTGGGCTCGTTTGATGGGGCCGCGCTGATGCAGGATGGCGTCGAAGTTGCACTCGCCCCGGGAGAGGCCGTTTATTGGGAAGCCCGCCCCGTCGATTCAAAATGAAACCTCTGTCCACCCTCGTCACGGACGCCGCGGCATCGCCGCTGCTCGATCATCCGATGATTTTCGGGCGTAGCCGCCTGCAATTGGTGCCGCCGCCGACGCGATCATTCGCGGGGTTCACGAGCCTGAATTTCCAAGGCCGGCGGAATTGGAAGTGGGAGACGTTTTTTCGTCCCTTCCTGCGTATTGAAACCAGCGATACGGAGACCGCGCCATTGATCGCGGGACCGGATCGTTGTTCGCAGACGGGCGGGGACTACGCTTGGGAGACTTTTCTACGCGGACCCGACCTGCTGGAGATCCGCGTGCGCGCGGAGCGGGAGATGTGGATGCACTTGGGTCCCTGCGGCACGCACGAGAACTACGGTGGATTGGTCGAGCAGGAGTTTTTGGTGTTTTGGGGAAACTCACGCGGACAGAGTTTTGAGGACTCCGACATCGTTTGCCGCGTCGAAGGCTCGGCCGTCGTGTTCCACGCGCCGGGGAGCGAGGTGGACGCCACGGTTTCCGGTTATCGCGTGAAACTACAGGCGGGAGAAAATCGGTTTGCGGTCGCGGCAGGTGATGAAGCGGAGTTGGAGGCGCTGAAAACCAAGGCGCACGCGTGTTTGGGCGAAGCTGTGAGTGTGGACGAATACGTGTGGCGGGCGCGCGGGATCACGGGACTGGCCACGGTTCGCGAGCGCGCGATCTGGACGATCGCCTCCTCGACGTTTGAGCCGGAGGGGCGTTGTGCGCGGCCGTTTTTGGGGGCGTGCAAGACGGCCTACACGAAAGGCTCGTGGTTGTGGGACACGTGTTTTGCGGTGCGCGGCTATGCGTCGGCCGATCCGGTGGCGTGCATGGATTGGTTGCGGCTCTTCATCGATCACCAGCGGGAGGACGGCATGTTGCCCGGACTTGTGGCGCCGACGATCACCGCATCGGTCACGCAGGTGCCGCTGTTTGCGTGGGCCGCCAACGCCGTGCTGGCGCGGTGCGAAGATGAAGCGTTTTTGCGCGACGCGTGCGAAGCCGCGCGACGCAACAACGACTGGTGGATGACGCTGGCCGATCCGGCGTGCGACGGACTGCCCGCCACGCAGCCGATCAGCTACGACAACAGTCCGCTCTACGACGCGCTGCGCATCGAAGGCATGAAGTCGCACGAGAGCCTGGTGCTGCCGGACATCATCGCGGCGCTGGTCATCGACTGTGACGAGATCGCGGCGATGGCGCGCACGTTGGGCGACGCCGCTTTGGCGGAGCGCATGACGGAGCGGCGTGCCTTTCTGGCGGAGACCGGACATCGCCGGCTCTACGACGCGGAGGTTGGTTATTATTTCGCCGCTCGCGGCGGCGAACACGTGAAGATCAAGACAGGGCCGGCTTTGACCGCACTTGTTTATGCGCCGAAGAACGTGGTTGAACGGATCGTCGCCGAATACTTAAAACCGGGTTCGCCGGCGTGGCCGCGCCACGGCATCGCGACCATGCTGACGGACCAGCCGGCGTATGATCCGGATAATTTTTGGCGCGGCATGATTTGGGGGCCGGTGAACCGGTTGGTCGTGGATGCGCTGGAGCGTTGCGGGCAGACCGACGCCGCGGAACGCCTGCGGGTTGAGACGCTCCGCCTGTTCGAGACGGACGGGCATTTTCACGAAGTCTATGATCCGGTGAGCGGTCGCGGACGTCGTGGGGTGCTGATGAGTGGCTTCGGTGCGGGGGTGTATCTGGATTTGCTGGCCGGGAGGTAGTCGTTCACGGAGCACGAGCGAGCTCGCGGCCTACGGGAAGGTTTTTATTACCGCACGACGCGGCCGGAGGCGTTGCCGGCCATGAGAGCCTCGACTTCGGCGCGGGAACTGAAGTTGAGGTCGCCTTCGATGGAGTGGGCCAGGCACGAGGCGGCCACGGCAAAGCGGATCGCGTCGGACGGAGCGGCGAACTCCGGCGTGTTGAGCGCGAAGATGAGGCCGGCCGCGAAGCTGTCGCCGCCGCCGACGCGGTCCACGATGTCACGGATTTCGTAGGGGCGGTAAACGCCGTCGGCGAGCGGGGCGAAGTCGGAGGTGTCGTCCGCCACGTCGTGGAGCATCGCGCCCCAGTTGTTGTGCGAGGCGGTGATGCTTTCGCGGAGGGTGATGGCGATCTTGGAGACGTTGGGGAAACGGCGGGCGATCTCGCGGGCGACGGCGGGGTAACGCGCCACGTCGAGGTGGCCGCCGTGAATGTCGCTGTCGCCGGCGTGGATGCCGAGCACATCAGAGGCGTCTTCCTCATTGGCGATGACCACATCGACGAATGGCAACACTTCGGCCATGCAGCGGCCGGCGAGCGCGGAGGCGGAAACGTCGGGCTCCCATTGCCAAAGTTTTTTGCGGAAGTTGAGGTCACACGAGACAGTCAGACCGGCGGCCTTCGCGGCGCGGGCGGCGGCGAGCACGGAGTCAAAGGCGATGCGCGAGAGCGCGGGCGTGATGCCGGAAACGTGCAGCCAGCGGGCGTCGGCGAAGATGGTGGTCCAGTCGAAGAGGTCGGGGGACGTCTGGGAAATCGCGCTGTGTTCACGGTCATAGACGACGTTGCTGGGGCGTTGGTTGGCGCCTTTTTCCACGAAGTAGAGGCCGAGGCGGCCAGACTTCACGCGGAGCATGTGGTCGGTGTCCACGCCGATGCCGCGGAGGGTTTGCACGCAGGCGTCGCCGAGGACGTTGGCGGGGAGCGCGGTGACGAAGCGGGCAGGGGCGCCGAAGATCGCGAGCGAGGCGGCGACGTTGGCCTCGGCGCCGGCGAAGGTGAGTTCGAGGTTGCCGGGCATGCTTTGGATGAAGCGCCGGTGGCCGGAGGGGCAGAGGCGGCCCATGATTTCGCCGAAGGTGACGAGGGTGGATTTCATAGCGTGGAGCGGGTTTTGAGAACGAGGTTGCGGGCGCGGCGGGCGCGGGCGGTGATTTCGGTGAAATCTTGTTTTTGAATGAGGTCGCGCGGGGCGATCCAGGAACCGCCGAGCGCGGCGACGGTGGGTTCGGCGAGGTAGGGCGCGGCGGTGGTTTCGCTGATGCCGCCGAGGGGGACGTAGCGCAGGCCGAGGTGCGCGTAGGGGGCGGTCATGTTTTTTAAATAGGAGAGTCCGCCGGACGGCTCGGCGGGGAAGAACTTGAGGAGGTTGCAGCCGTTCTCGACGGCGGCCTCGATGTCGCTCGGGGTGACGATGCCGGGGCCGAAGGGGCGATTGGCGGCGGAGGCGGCGGCGAGCACGCGCGGGTTGCAGCCGGGGGCGACGGCGAAGTCGGCACCGGCGTCGATGACTTGCCGGATTTGCGCGGGGGCGAGGATGGTGCCGGCGCCGACGAGCAGGGACGGGAAACGGGTTTTGATTTCGCGCAGGGCGGCGAGGGAGTCGGGAGTGCGCAGGGCGAGTTCGATCACGTCGATGCCGCCGGCGGCGAGGGCTTCGGCGACGGGCGCGGCGTCGGCGACACGATCGATCACGAGGACGGCGATGATACCGGAGGTTTCGATGCGGGAGAGCAGGGCGGGAGGGAAGGACAAGGACATGGGGGAGTTTTGTTCATGCAGGCGGTGGGCGGGCACGGGCTCAAAAGGTATTCCATGTTATGTAAACATCGGATTGGGTGGACGGATTGATTTTATGAAAGGTGCGCAATCGAGTGTTCATGCGGTGGCGGCGGCGTGCGGGGTTTCGGCGATGACGGTGTCGCGGGTTTTTCGGAATTCGCCGAACGTGTCGGTGGAGACGCGGGCGCGGGTATTGGCGGCGGCGGAGCGGCTGGGTTACCGGCCGGATCCGCAGGTGGCGCGGCTCATGGAGCTGGTGCGCGGGCATCGGGCAAAAAAGGTGCGGGCGACGCTGGCGTTGATCCGCGACGAGCGGGAGGAGCGATCACCGCATGAGACGGGGTGCAACTACGTGCGGCTGGACGATGTGCAAAAACGCGCGGCGCAATACGGCTACGAGGTGGCGGAGTTTGATCCGGTGCGCGCGGGGTTTTCGCCGAAGCGGTTGAGGAAAATTTTGGAGACGCGGGGGATTCGCGGCGTGCTGGTGTCGGTGGGGTCGGCGGAGTCGTTTGGGGCGCGGTTTGATTACGCGGGGTTTGCGGCGGCGACGTTTGGCTTTGGTCTGACGGATCCGCCGTTACATCGGGCGGGCACGAATATGACGCAGGGGATTCTGGCGGCGGCGGCGCGTCTGGAGGCGCGGGGGTTCCGGAGGGTCGGGCTGGCGGTGTCGCCGTGGATCGATGCGAGGTCGGGACACACGTATTCGGGGGCGTGGTTGCATTATCAGCAGGCGGTGCCGGCGCGGCGGCGCGTGCCGTTGTTGTTGTTTGCGGAGGCGGAACTGGAAAAGAACGAGGGGCGGTTTGGTGCGTGGATGAAGGCGCACCGGCCGGATGTGGTGATCTCGTTTCACCGGTCGGTGCCGGGGTGGCTGGCGCGGCTGGGTCTGACCGGGCCGGAGGGGGTCGGCTTCGTGGTGCATGACTGGACGCCGGACATGGCGGGGTTTGCCGGGATCAACCACCGGCGCGACCATGTGGCGGCGGCGGCGGTGGATTTGGTGGTCACGCAGTTGCAGCACAACGAGCACGGCGTGCCGGCGGTGCCGCGGCAGATTTTGATCCCGCCGGAGTTGGTCGAGGGCGGGATGAGCGGAGGGTTTTGCTAACGTCGAACCGATGGTTTCGCCGGGCCGGTGGATTCGCCGAGGAAGAGCGGGGCGTCCTTGGGTTGGTGCAGGGTGGGTTTTGACCAGCCTTCGCCGGTGAGCAGCCACCTGACGGCTTTGCGCAGGTGCGGGGCGCGCGGGGTGGCGCTCAGACAGGTGAGCGACGGGATCAAATACGGGCCGAAACCCTCGTCGTTGACCGCGCAGACCGAGATGTTCCTGCCGGCGCGCCGGCCGTGCTCGTGCAGAGCGCGCATGCCGCCGATGGCCGCGCCGACCGTCGTGCAGTAGAGCGCGGTGCCCAGTGGCGATGTTTTGCGCAGGTGGCGCGAGAGGTGGTGATGGGCGTCCGCCAGGCTGCCCCCGCCGTCGTGATTGATGAGCTCGCCGGTCAACCCGTGGTGTCGCAGATATTCGCTCCAGATGGCGATGCGGGCGGTGATGACGGGGTTCATCGGTTGAACGTTGAAACAGTCGATCCGCTGATGCCCGAGGTCGCAAAGGTGGTCGAGCAGCTTGTTTCCTGCGGCGAAGGGGAAGACTATGACCGAACGCAGTCCGGCGGCGGCTTCGTCCTGATCGATGACCACCACGCGCGGTCGCGAGGTGTTGAGGCGTTGGATCAGCCACGGGGGAATCGGATCGGTGGCACGCGGCAGGAAGAACACGGCGTCAAAGCCCTCCAGCGCCGCGCTGATGGCGGGGTCGCTGTAGTGTTCGTAACTGAGCGAACGGATCACCACGTCGCGGCCGGCCAGCGCGCCAAACACGCCCTCGCGCCAGAGCCGGGTCTCGGGGGAGCCGCCGCCGGGATTGAGGAAGGCGACCAATGGACGCGCATCCTCGCCGTCATGAGCAAACGTTTGGCAGACGGCCAGGCGTCCCGTCGGGCCGCGTTGCAAGAGGCCTTCGTCAACCAATTGGTTGATCGCCCGTCGCACGGTCTGGCGACTGAGGCCGAGCTCCACCGCCAGGCCGCGCTCGCCCGGCAGGCGATAGGCTGCGTGGTCCGCATGGCTCACCCGCCTGCGGATCATCTCGACGGCGAGTCGGGTCTGGGTGTCGGGTCGGGCCATGGGTGACAAATGATCGGAGATGGCGAGGCTTTGCGATTGTAAGAATACCAAAAATGGTATTAGAACAACGCTTCCTTTATGCTTCCCCGCACTTTTTTGTCCCAACTCGTGCCCGCCCGCGTGGGCGAGGCCATCCGCCGCGCCGACGCGCGCATTTGGAAACCGCTTGCCGCCGACATCCGTGTCGAGGCCACCGCACCCACCCGTGAGCTGCGCACCGCCGCGCAGGTGGACGCGTCCGAGTTCGGCTCGTTGCCGGCCGCCCCGTTTCACTGGGGGCCGAAATATGCGCAGCGTTGGTATCGCGTGACCCTGCCCGCGGCCGCCGCCGGCTCGCCGACCCGCTACTTCCGCTGGAATGACCAGGGCGAGGCCACGGCCTACATCGACGGCGTGCCTTACTCGGGTCTCGACGTCGCCCACCGCCAGATCCCCGTGCCCGCCGACGTGACCGAGCTGTGGATCGAGGCGGTGTGCATCCGCTCGGCCATCTGGCTGGTCGGCATTGCCGAGGCGCTCGACCAGCAGGGCAGTCTCTACCAGCCGCCCGTGCTGCTGGAGCGCAACGACACCGCGTGGGGCGTTTACCACGACCTCAAGGTCCTGCTCGAATTGCTCGAGGCCGAGTATCGCGAATACCAGCCGGCCCAAAGCGGCCTGCCCAAGCCGCTCACCGACCCCGTGCGCCACAGTCAGCCGGCGTTTCGCGCCAGCCCGCTCTTCCGCCGCCTCTGCGACCGTCTCGACAAGGCCATCGACGTCTTTGACCTCGACGGGCTGGAGGCCTTTGCCGCCGAGCTCAAAAAACTCTACGCCGACTTCCCCGCGCAGGCCGACGCCGCCAAGGCCGTGCTCACCGGCCACGCGCACATCGACCTCGTCTGGCTGTGGCCCGAACGCGTGGGCGAGTTCAAGGCCGTGCACTCCTGGTCCACCCAGACGCGCCTGCTCAAGGAGTATCCCGAGTTCCGCTTCGGCTACTCGCAACCCGCCAGCTACGAGGCCGTCGGCCGCCGCTCGCCCGAACTCCTGCAAACGGTCAAGGGCCTCATCGGCGAGCAAAAGTGGGACGCCATCGGCGCGGCCTACGTCGAGGGCGACACCCAGGTGCCCTGCGGCGAGGCCATCCTGCGCTGCCTGCGCATCGGTCAAGAGGAGTTCACCGCGCTGCGCGGTTCGCCCAGCGAGGTCTTCTGGCTGCCGGACGTCTTCGGCTACAGCGGTTGCATGCCGCAGCTGCTGGCCGGCGTCGGCGTGAAGAGCTTTTTCACGACCAAGCTCTCCTGGAGCACGGTGAACCGTTTCCCGCACACCAGCTTCCGCTGGCAGGGGCCGGACGGCAACGCGATCAACGCCCATGTCGTGCTCATCCACGACTACAACGAGTGGGTCGACGTGAAGCGCCTGCGCGAGTGCGTGTTTCACCACCAGCAGGCCGGCATCCACCCCGAGCAGCTTATCCCGACCGGCTACGGCGACGGCGGCGGCGGCCCCACCGAGGAGATGCTGGAGCGCGCCCGCCGCGTGTCCAACCTCGCCGGGATGCCCCGCGTGGAGTGGGGTAACATCGAGCCGTTCTTCAAGCGCATGGAGGCGCTCACTCCCGAGCTGCCCGCCGTCACCGGCGAACTCATGCTCGAGCTGCACCGCGGCGTCTTCACCACGCACGGTTCGCTCAAGTCCGCCTTCCGCGGCCTGGAACGCGCGTTGCAAATCCTCGAAGCCGCCCACGTCGTGCGCGGACTCGGCCCGATCGACCGCCACTACTGGAAACGCGCCAGCTTCTCGCACTTCCACGACTACATTCCCGGCAGCTCCATCTGGGAGGTTTACGACGAGGCCATCCCCGAGTTGGAGACGCTCGCCGCCAAGGCCCTCGCCGAGGCCCGGGCCGTGCTCGATGGCAACACCACCGCCGGCGCGGCCACCGCCTGGTTCAACCCGCTGCCGCTGCCGCGCACCTGGATCGACGGCGACAAGTGCTACGAGCTCGCCCCGCTCGGCGGCGCGCCCGTCGCCGCGCTGACGGTCAAGGCCGTCGCCGCGCCCCAGGCCACCGCCACCTCGCTGGAGAGCGAACGCGTGCGCGCCGTGTTCGACGCCGCCGGCTCGCTGATCGCGCTCTCGGTCGACGGCCGCGATGTCGCCGTCACCGGCCACCGCCTCTGCGCCTACGCCGATCAGCCGGCCACCTTCGACGCCTGGGACGTGGACCGCAACAGCATCGTCGCCGCCAAGGCCGCGCGTCTCGCCGGCGCCCCGGTCGCCTCGGTCGACGGACTCACCGCGTCGTTGGTTTTTGAATACGAAATGGTCTCGGCCAGCCGCGTGAAGGCCGTCTGGTCGGTCCGTTCCGGCGAGTCCGCCCTGCGGGTGCGCTACGAGGTCGACTGGCGGGATCCGCTGCACTGGCTCAAGGGCATCTTCAGCACCGACTACCAGGGGCGCGAGGCCCGCTACGGCGCGCCCTTTGGCAGCGTGCTGCGCGGCCAGTGGCCCGGCTACGCCCGCGAGGAGGCCCAGTGGGAGGTGCCCGGCAGCCGTTGGATGGCGGTGTGCGACGACGCGCAAAGCGACGGCCTGGCGATCATCACCGAGGCCAAGTATGGCTTCACCACCCGCGAGGGCACCGTCGGTGTCAGCCTGCTGCGCAGCGCGCTGGTCACCGAGGCCAACGACCACCCGGCGATCCGCGACACGCCGGACCGTCCGATCCACTCCGACCTCGGCCGGCACGTCATCGAGCTGGCGCTGACGCGCTACGCGCCGGAGCTGCCGGTGCACGAGCAACCGGCCGCGCTGGCCGACACGCTCTTCACGCCCTGCGTGCCGTATGCCGGTGACGCGGTCCTCTCGGCCGGATTCGCGGCGGTCGATGGCGTGTCGTCGGCGGTGCCCGCCTGGGCCGAGCCGCTTGACGACGGCTGGGTGCTGCGCCTGCACGAGACGCTGGGTCGCCGCGGTCCGGTGGGGCTGGCGTTGGCCGACGGCGTCAAGGCCGTGCCGGCCGACCTGCTCAACCGGCCCTTGCCGGATGCCGCCGCGGCCGCGGGTCGCGTGGCCGTGCCGATCGGGCCGTATCAGGTCCGCTCGGTGCGCTTTGGTCGCGCGGGTGGTTGCGTCGGTGGAGCGGACGCGCCCGGTCTGCGGGCGCGTCCGCTGGTGTTGTTCAGGCGATCGGTGAGACCGGCAGGTGCAGGGTGAAGGTGGCGCCGCGCCCCCGGCCCTCGCTGCCGACCTCGATCCGGCCGCCCATCTGCCTGGCGGCGAGCGCGCTGGTGTGGAGTCCGAAACCGTGGCCCTCGGGGCGGGTGGTGAAGCCGTGGACAAAGATCTTGTCGAGGTGTTCGGGCGCGATGCCGATGCCATTGTCGGCCACGGTGAGCGTGATCCAGCCGGCGTCGTCGCCGGGGGCGACGCCGACGCGCAGGATTTTTTCGTCGGGGGCGGCCTCGTCCATGGCGTATTTGGCGTTGCGGATGAGGTTCACGAGGATTTGCAGCACGCGCACCTTTTCGACGGTGACCGGTCCGGTGGGGGCGAACTCGCGCCGCACCTGCACGCCGTGCCGGCCGAGGGCGGCGCCGTTGAGCCGCAGGGCGTCCTCCATCAGCTCGGCGGGGGCGAGGGTCTCGACCTTGCCGCCCTGCATGGCGTAGGTCTGCTGCATGCCGACGATGTCGCGGATGTGGTCGATGTTTTGCCGCAGGGCGTTGATCTCGGCGAGCAGGTGGTCGCGCTCCCCGACGAGGTGGCCGGCGAGGGCCTGCAGGTAGGCGGGCAGCTGGCGGCCGCGCGGGTCGGTGGTGAGGAACGCGGGCAGGTCGCCGGCGTGTTCGGCGAGCAGGTCGCCGGCCTTGGCGAGGTTGACGACGCGGGAGGCCTGCAGGGCGTCGGCGACGAGGGCGGCGGACACGGTGACGTTGTTGAGCACGTTGCCGACGTTGTGGAGCACGCCGGTGGCGACCTCGGCCATGCCGGCCTGGCGGGAGGCGAGGAGCAGTTCCTTGCGGGCCTGCTCGAGGTTGTCCTCGGTGCGGCGCTCGGCGGTGATGTCGCGGCTGATGCCGAAGGTGCCGACGATGGCACCGGCCTGGTCGCGCAGGGGGACCTTGGTGGTGCGGGTCCAGCGCAGGGAGCCGTCGGGCAGGGAGGAGCTCTCGAGCTTGCCGATCATGGGCTCGCCGGTGGCCATGACGCGTTCCTCGTCGGCGCGGCGTTCGGCGGCCTGCGGGGCGTCGAACAGGTCGGCGTCGGTCTTGCCGATCATCTGTTCCGGGGGGAGTCCGTGCAGGCGAGCGTGGGCCGCGCTGCAGGCGATGATGCGGGAGTCGCGGTCCTTGAAGTAGACGGCGAAGGGAATGTGTTCGAGGAAGGCGGCGACCAGGGTGTGGTCGAGGTTGTCGGGGGCGGACACGTGGGCGGGCGGGGTCAGGCGGCGTCGCGGGCGGCGTCGAGCGCGGCGAGGTTGCGTTGGAGGACGGGTTGGAGGTCCTGCAGGCGAAAGGGTTTGGCGAGGTAGTCGTCCATGCCGGCGGCCAGGCAGGCCTCGCGGTCGTGCGCCATGGCGTGGGCGGTCATGGCGATGATGCGCACGTTGGCGGGGTAGGGGGAGTCGCCGGCTTGCTGGCCCGCGCGGATGAGGCGGGTGGCGGTGAGGCCGTCCATCTCGGGCATTTGCGCGTCCATAAAAACGATGCGGTAAGGGTGGCGGGCGAGGGCGGCGAGGGCTTCGCGACCGTCGCGGGCGAGGTCGGCGCGGTGGCCGAGGGCCAGGAGTTGGCGCAGGACGACCTTTTGGTTCACCAGGTTGTCCTCGACCACGAGGATGTCGGGCGGGGGGCCGTCGGCGGAGACGGGCGCGGGCATGGCGGCCGGGGCGGGGTGGGGCGCGGGGGTGGGGGCGAGGTCCTGTTCGCCGGCGGGCGGGAGCTCCAGGGTGAGGCTGAAGGTGGAGCCGGCGCCGGGCCGGCTTTGCGCGGTGAGGGTGCCGTGCATGAGGTCGGTGATGCGTTTGCAGATGGCCAGGCCGAGGCCGGTGCCGCCGAAGCGGCGGGTGGTGGAGGCGTCGGCCTGGGTGAAGGGTTTGAAGAGGGAGGGCAGCACGTCGGGCGCGATGCCGATGCCGGTGTCGCTGATGTCGAACCGGAGCGTGGCGCGGCGGGCGCCGGGGGTGAGGTTGACGACGCGCAGGCGGACGTTGCCGGCGGGGGTGAACTTGACGGCGTTGCCGAGGAGATTGAGCAGGATCTGGCGGATGCGCACGGGGTCGCCGTTGAGCAGGAGGGGCACGTCGGGGGCGATCTCCCGGTGCAGCTCGATTTTTTTGTCACGGGCGAGGTCGACGGCCAGGTCGAAGGTGGTCTCGACGAGTTCGTGCAGGTGGAAGTCGATGGATTCGAGACTGAGGCGGCCGGCTTCGATCTTGGAGAAGTCGAGGATGTCGTTGACGATGTGAACGAGGGTCTCGCCGCTTTGCACGATGGTGTTCACGTAGTCGCGCTGGTCGTCGTCGAGCCGGGTTTCGAGCAAGAGGCTGGCCATGCCGATGACGCCGTTCATGGGGGTGCGGATCTCGTGGCTCATGTTGGCGAGGAAGGCGCTCTTGGCGCGGTCGGCGTCGACGGCGTGGTCGCGGGCGGCGGCGAGCTCGGCCTGGGTGCGCATGCGGCCGGCGATTTCCTCGCGCAGGCGGGTGTTGGCGGCCTGCAGGTCGACGGTGCGGGCCTGCACGGCGGCCTCCAGGTCGGCGAGGCGGCGGCGCAGGGCGTGGGTGAGCCGCCATTTTTTGGTGAGCGCATTGGCGAGCTGCAGGACCTCGATGGGATCAAAGGGTTTTTTGATGATGACGATCTGGTCGGAGGAACCGATGCGGGCGAGCAGGTCGTCCCAGCGGTAGTCGGAGTAGGCGGTGCAGATGACGACCTGGGTGTCGGGGGAGACTTTCCAGAGTTCCAGGGTGGTCTGCAGGCCGTCCCAGCCGGGGGGCATGCGCATGTCGACAAACGCGAGGGCGAAGGGGGCGCCGCCGGAGGCCGCGGCGGCGGCGAGTTGGACTCCCTCGCGACCCTGCGAGGCAAAGACGGCGTCGAACACCGGCGCCATGTCCGTCGCCGGGGGGTGGGGCGCGTCAGAGCCGGGTGCGTCGAAAAGCTCGGCCTCCAGCGACTCGAGCGAGGGGCAGACCGGCCTGGGTTGCAGGATCTTCCGGAAGTCGTCGTGAATGGACCGGTTGTCGTCGATGACGAGAATCCGTGCAGGCTGGGTGGGGGGGGACGTGGTCATGCGACGCATCGGGTGTTTTCGCGCATGGAATCGGGAAACGCGCCAATCAGGGTATGGGACAATTGGACTTGGTGAAATGGGGCCATCTACCCAGAGGGGGCGCGGTTCAACACCCATTCGTTTACCGCTTTTTAGCAATCGGCGCGGCAGGGGGGCGCCATCCATGCACGGACGATTATTTTGAACCATGGGCGGTCGTCGTGCGACCTTTGGGGTGAAACCGATGGAGACTGATCGCAGGCAAGTGTTGACCGAGTGGCTGGTGCTGACCGCGCAGGCGGGCGGCGAGGCGGCGTTTCGCGACCTGTATGCGCTCTGGCGCGACGATCTGCGCAGGCTGGCGCTGGTGCGCGTCGAGCGTGCGGAGGCGGCGGACGAGGTCCTCGTCGAGGCGTGGGTGGACATCGCGCGCGGACTCAGGCGGCTGGATGATCCGGCGTGTTTCCCGCGCTGGGCGTTTCGCATTGTCGAGCGGCGTTGCGCCGACTGGATCCGCCGGCGCGGTCGGGAGCGCCGCCGACAGTCGGAGGCGGCCGCGGAAGCCGATCTGCTTGCGCCGGCTGGCGAGGGGTCCGAACCGTCGTGCGATGTGCTGCGGTTGCGCGCGGCGATCCGGCGACTGCCACCCGATGCGCGCGAGTTGTTGCACCTGTTCTACGATCTGGGGCGCGGTGTCGCCGAGATCGCGGAGATCTTCGGCGTGCCGGCGGGCACGGTGAAGTCGCGACTTTTTTCCGTCCGTGAAACCCTGAAACGACACATCGAAAGGAACCACCATGAATGACCTGGACCAAAAGATCCAAGCCGCCCTGCGCGGCCAGACCGGCGGCGACGCGCTTGCCGGTGAACCCAACATCGCCGAGGAGGTGATCGCCTCGTTTCGCGGGCGTCACCGCGCGCTGATGACCTTCACGCTGATCTACAGCGTCGTGCTTTTCGCGATCGCGATCTGGGCGGCGTTGCGCTTCTGGGAGGCCGAGACGGTGCGCGCCCAGCTGCAATGGGGCGGGGTGTCGCTGCTGCTGATGTTGATCGTGATGTTCATCAAGGTCTGGTTCTGGCTCGAGATGCACACCAACCGCGTGCTGCGCGAGGTGAAGCGCGTCGAACTGCTGCTGGCGACGCGCGCGCCGGACCGGTAAAAGCGATGGTTCGCCTGCCATCGTGGTGTCGATGACCCGCCGCGCATTTTTCACCCACCGGCCCGGTGGCTCGTCCGTATGCAAAAGTGCGCACGGTGCCCGGCGGCCCGGGCACCGGCAGGGATGCTGATCAAGTCCGCCGGCGCCGGGTGGCGATCAGGCCGAATACGGCGACGCCGATGATGAGTCCCGCGGAGCCCGGCTCGGGAATGGCGGACGAGGCGACGCCAAAATTGTCGACGTAGAGCGTGCTGCTGGCCGCGCGGAAACCCACCTGGCCGGCGCCGGTCACCGGCGTGGTGGTGTCGGTGGCGGTCGTGGAAACGATGGTGGCGCCGCCCACGCTGGACAACGAAAGCTCAAACGCCACCTCGGAGGGCGAGACCGTGGAGGTCGTGAACGAGACCGTGTAGAACGTCGACGTGTCTAGGGTGAACGAACCGGTCGAAAGCGTCTCGTTGACCAACACGGTGCCGACGCCGTTGGCGCCGGGGTTTGAGTTGCTGTCAAAGATGCGCAGCTGCACCGAGGTTGCGTTGATGATGTTGACCAGCCCGAGGTAGCCCGAGGACGCATCAGCGTTGACCCGGCTCCACAGACCGAAGCTCGGTGTATTGAAAGCGCTGATACGAATGTCGGCGGACAGATCCACGTCGGCAAACAAGTCGGCTCCGTCGCCCGACGTGCCGCCCGATCCTCCCGAGCCGCCGGTGGCGCCGGTGTCGAAGAGCACGGACTGCGTGCCGGTGCCGGTCTTGCGGACGGCGCGTTCGCTGCTCGCGAAGGTGAAGGTCGCGATGGTGGAGGTGCCGGAGGCGCCCAGCTTGACGAAGTTGTCGTCAAACTCGGCGTCGGTATCGAAGCCGAAGACCACGGCGCGGGCGGGCAGGGCGGTGATGGAAAGGCCGGCGCAAAGGGCGGCCGCGAGGAGCAGGCGGGGGGATTTCATGATGATGGGATGGGGTTGGGATTCAGAGGGTATCGATGCTGAGTTCATCGACAACGAGGGTCTTGGAGCTGGTGCGCAGGCCGACCTGCCCCTTGGCGGGCAGCGAACCGGCCGGCGCGGTCGCCTCCGTGGAGACGAGTTCGCCGGCATCGGTCCCGAGGCTGAGCACCAGGCGCGTGCCGCCGGCCGTCTCGGTGGCCGTCAGGCTCACACGGTAGAAGGCGCCGGTGTCGAGCGGCGTGGCCGAGGCGAGGGTGGTGTCCTTGAGCAAGGCGCCTGGGGTTGCGGATGCGGGTGTCGAGCCCTGGCCGAAGATGCGCAGGCGCACCTGGTCGGGGCTGATCACGTTGACGAGTCCGAGGCAACCGGCCGCGTAATCGGCGGGCACCCGGGCCCAGATGCCCAGGCCGGGCGCGCCGAAGTCCACGAACCGGGTTTTGGCGGTCACGCGGACATTCGTGAAGTCCGACTCGGCCGCCGAGCCGGCGGCGCCCGCCTCCGAGACCAGGGCGTCCCGGGCGGAGGTGTCGAAGATGACGCTGAGCGTGCCCGGTCCGGTTTTGCGCAGGCCGAGTCCGCCGTCGTGGGAATCCTGATACAGCCTGGCCTCCCCGGACGGGGGCAGGGCGACGAAGTGGTCGGCGAAGTTGGCCGGCGTGGAAAAGCCGGTCGAGAAAACCGTGGCCGCGGCGAGCCGCGCGCAGCCGGCCAGGGCCGGCAGGATAAGTAGCGAGAATGACAGTCGGCGGGGATTCATGGGCTCTCAGGGTTGTTCGACGGGAGGCTTGGGCCAGAGGTTGAGGCGTTGGCGTCCCTTGAGGTTGTTTTCCTTGCGGATGAGGTTGCCGGCCTGGTCGCGGCCGAAGGTGGTGAAGGGTGACAGACGTTCCAGGTCGGCCTCGGTGAGGGCGAAGGGGCCGGGGAAGATGCGCCCGTCGGCGGCGAGCGGGCGGCCGAGGTAGTCGCGGTCGACTCCCGGGATCGGCGGCACGCGGACCTCGCGCCAATGGGCGTGGGGAATGAAGTCGAGCTGGCGCAGCCCGGGGCGGTAGAGCGCCTTGTCGAGCGAGCCGACGAGGCTGCTGCGGTCGTTGCCGGTCGCGACCTGCCACTGGGAAAAGGTGAGGGCGCGCGAGGGCTGGGCCCGCCAGTGGTCAAAGCCCAGGGCGGCATCCGGACCGCCGGCCTGGGCGAGCCGGTCGGCCAGCTGGCGCGCGACGTCGGCCCGGCTGACGCCCGGCTGCGAGTAGCTTTCGTGCAGGGAAAAGGTGGGCGTGTCGGCGCTGCGGGCCCACGTCTTGTTGGCAAAGAGATTGTGGTTGGAGCGATTGCCCCCGCTCAATTCGCCCTCGGCGGGGAAGCCGATGTTGCCCGCGCCGTTGCCGTAGAAAACGTTGCCGGTGGCGACGAGGTTGCGGGCCCCGCCTTTTTTCCCGCCGCGGTTGCTCACCGCCCAGGTCCAGAGACCGTAGTCTTTGTTCTGATACAACAGATTGTGGGCGACGATGATGTCGCTGGAGTCGTGGCAGTAGATGCCCGAACCTTCGTCGGTGAAGAGCACGATGTTGTGGTCGATCACCAGCGGAGCCTCGGGGGCTTCGCCAAACTCGATGAAGACGCCGCCGAACTGGTTGTCCACGACGAGGTTTCTGGAGATGCGCGAGCCCTGCCACTGGTTGTCGAACCAGATGCCGAAGGCGTGGTTGTCGTGGACAAAATTGTCCTCGACGCGAACGCGGCGGGCGTGGAGCAGCTTGATGCCGGCGTATTCCTCCCAGCGGGCGTTGAAGCCCTGGATAAAGCCGAGGCGGTTGTTCCCGTGGATTTCGTTGCGGCGCACGACGGTGTCGCGCACCTCGTAGCCGTAGATGCCGGTCAGCCCGTGGTCGTGGATCACGCAGTCCTCGACGAGGTGGCCGGACGAATCGGGCGCGTCGCCGAAGAGCCGGGTGCCATCGAACCATTCGCCGCCGATGTCCAGACCGACCGACTGGGTGTGCCGGATGACGCAGCGCCGGATGATCCAGTCGTGTCCGTTGCGCACGCTGACCGCGCCGACGCTCGGCCACGGAGCCTGGTTGGCGGCGTGTTCAAAAACGAGGTCCTCCAGGACGATGTGGCCGAGGCCGCGGAGTTGCGGCGCGAAGATGTGCTCGCGGGTGGTGATTTCCCAGGCGGCTTCGTCCGGCGAGGTCAACGGCGCGGGCAGGTGAACGAGCAGGCTCCGGCCGTCGGCATCCACCGCGAACGATCCGGGCAGGGCGCGCAGCTCGTCGATGCCGAGCGCCTGCTGAAGCGGACGACCGTCGGCGTAGATCTGTCCGATGACGGGCCGCCAGAGGGCGTCCTGCTCAACGGGACGGGCGCGGACGTCGAGCGGTGTTCCGACGAGTTTGTCGGCCTTGGCGAGTTTGTCCTGACCGTTGGAGGGGATGATTTCCTCGTGGAAGGGCGACGGGTTGACCCCGAGGCGCGGATCGCGTCCGGGGCGCCAGTCTTCGAACAGCGCGAGGTCAAGCGGCGCGCGGTAAACGGATTCTCCGCCGGGCTCGCGACTCCAGCCGGGACTCCATTCGTCGGAGCCCTTGATGACAACCGCGCCGTGCCGGGTGCCGCGATAGGTCACGGGAGCGCCGGGTTCGCCGCCTTGCGCGGGAGCGACGCGCTCGCGGTAAACGCCGGGATAAATCTCGACGACGTCGCCGGGGCCGGCGAGGCGGGCGGCCGGGGCGATCGTTTGAAATGGCGCGGCGGCGTTGCCGGGGCCGCTGTCGTCGGCCGCCGGGTGGTTTTGATCGACGACATAGGTCGCGGCGAACAGCGCCGAGCCCGGCAGACAGACGGCCAACATGGAGATGCGAAGCAGGGGGGGGGTGAACATGAAGGGGGAGGGCAAGGGGTTGGGGGAGGTCTCAGCGCAGGGGCAGCCAATGGCGGTTGTCTAGGAGATCGTCCGGCTCGGCCAGGGCGATGGAGCCGTCCACGTGGACGAGTTGGATTTTGCCCTTGTGGCGAGCACCGGCGCGGATGCTGGCACCGTTGCGCTGGATGTAATACTGCTGGTTGGCAGTATCGATGCTGTCGGCGATCAGGATCATCGACTGGGGATAAAGGAGCTGATTGCGGTTGACGGACGGCGCCACGCCGACTCCTCCGGAGATGTGGAAGTTGTAACCATAGGGAATGTAGTTGGCGCTGAAGGCGGGGTCGTGCTCGGCGGCGGGGCAAAAGAAAGCGCGCGGATCGGAGAGATAGTTGTCCTTGAGCACGGTATACCACGGGGTGCCATGGTAGAGGGCGGGCAGCAGGTTTTTGTTATCCTGGGAATAAAGCATCGTGCCCATGTGCAGTTGGCGCAGGTTCGAGGCGCAGGCCGCCTGCTTGCCGGAGGCCCGCACCGAAGCGGTGACCGGAATGAGAATCGCCGCGAGCACACCGATGATCGCGATGACGGACAACAGTTCGACGAGGGTGAACGCTCGGGGGTGGCGGGGCGTGTTGGCGGGCGGGGGCATGGCTGTGGGGGCGATGTCAGTATGTTCCAAATGCAGGATGAGGTAAATGGCTCTTTATGCTCTTGTGCCGGCATTATATGCTTTCGGACCGATTGGCGGCTTGTCGGCGGGAACATGGCGGGGCAAACATACGGGCATGACTCCGGAGCGTTCTTCGCTGGAAAAATTTTTCGATTGGCTGGAACAGGCCACCGGGCTGCGCGTGTGCATTTACGATCTGGGCTACTTCACGCTGGAGAACGACCGGTTGCGGCTGCCCTATCCGCGCCGGGTGCATTGCTCCGGGTATTGCGAGGCGGTGAAGTCCGATCCGGCGGCGTTTAAGCGCTGCGTGCAGACGGAGTCGTGGCGGATCGAGCGGGCGGCGCGTCAGCAGGCGCCGTTTGTGCATCGGTGCCACGCGGGGGTGACGGATCTGGTGGTGCCGATCAAGGTCGGCACGCGTTTGGTCGGGGCGATCTTTGTCGGACAATGTCGCCCGGGGGAGACTGGTGTCGCCGCGCGAATACGGTCACGGCTGGCCGGGCGTTATCCTTCGCTGGATGCGGACAAGCTGGCGGCCGCGATGGAGGCGTTGCCGGAGGTTGATTCCAAGGGGTTGCGGGAGGTCGCCGACGTCGCCCGTTTCGCGGCGGACTACGTGAGGCAGGCGCTGGCCTCGGTGGTGAGCGAGACGGTGGTCGGGGCCCAGCTGGTTCGCGACGCAAAGGGGCGGATCTGCATGGATCGGGTGCCCAACTACTTTTTGGACCAGCAGAATCCGGGTGAAGGGGTGATGCGCCGGGCGTTGGCCAGTGTGCGGCAGGGATACTGGCGTGAACTGACCCAGCCCAAGGTGGCTGCGCTGGTGGGGTTGTCGGAGTCGCATTTCAGCCGTATGTTTCGGCGGACGTTTGGCATGACCTTTCGGCGATGCCTGGTCGAGGCGAGGCTGAGCGCGGCGGGTTGGCTGACAAAAAAGACCGACCTCAAGATAAAGGAGATCGCGGACCTGGTCGGTTACGGAGACGTGTCGTCGTTTTCCCGCGCACTGCGTATCCATGCGGGTGTTACGCCGATGGCGCTCAAGAACCGCCAGCCGATGCCCTGGCACATGAACCAGCCCAAGCTGATGCCCGATGTCGGGGAATAGGTGCCGACCCTTTCATAGCAAAAAAGCCGCGCCTTGATCGTTCACTCCTTCACGAGCTCGACCAGCATGATGTGAATGATGCGAGATCCATGATCGACCCAGTAAGTGAGAACGACGTTCTCACGCACCAAAGTAAGATAAGTGCGTCCTTCGTTGGATGTTTCCTGTAGGTCGGCCGTGATAAACGGATTTTCGACCAACTGCCCGATTGCCTCCATGGATTGGCGCCTCCAGCGCGGGGAGGTTCCAAGGATGGTGTGAACGGCCTTGGAAGACAGGTTGAAATCGTAACCGTCCATCAAGTGCCCGACTTATCGAGTTGCGTGATTAGACTGCGCACCTCGTCGAGGCTCATTTTATGACCTTGCTCCATATCATTCAAAATGGAGTCAAGTTCGCCCAACCGGGATGGGGTGTTGCGTTGCGACAAAGCCTTGAACCACGCGGCGAGATGCAGCGTCTCGGCCGGGGTCAGTTTCTGGCTTTCGGCTTTGATTTCGGCAACGGACATGTCGTCAAACATGGGATGTTTTTCTCCGTCGTCAATTGCGTGCGGTGATGATGGGCCGATGCGAAAAAGCGCGAAGACTGGGGTCTTCGCGCCTTGGGGGGGCGGTGGCTGAACGGAGGCGGCCGGCGCAGTGGCCGACCTACCGGATCAGAACGCGCTGCCGTTGGCCTTGGTGCCGCAGAGGGCGACTTCGAGGCCGAGGTTGGCGGCGAGCTGGGCCTTGGTGTAGAGCGCGAGGTCGGCGTCCTTGGCGGAGTTGGCGTAGACGACCTGGATGTGGTTGCTCTTGTGGCGGGCCATCATCGCCTCGCGATCCACGCCGTAGGTGACTGCGTGCATGATCGGCCACTGCACCGTAGTCTCTTTCCAACGACGCTCGGTCTCGGCTTGCGGGAGCTCGATGACCTTGGCGCGGCCGAGGTCCATCTTGAGTTTGCCGTTCTCGACAAACACGCGGCTCCAGACGATTTCGCCTTTTTTGGCGATGCCGCGGAGGGTGCCGCCGCCGAGGCGGAAATACATGCCGGGCTGGCGCAGCGAGTCGGAACCGGCCCAACCGCCGATGTGATGCGCGGGCGGGGCGCTGCCGGAGATGAGGAACACCCAGACGTAGTCGCCGGTGGTGCCGCTTTGGTCCCAATCGCCCCAGCGCAAATCATGCAGCGTGTTCTCGACGGGCTGGCCGAGGGCCTTGTGCACGCGGTAGGTGAAGAGGCCGTCGAGGCCGGCGCATTCGTCGACTTCGTTGAAGTGCGGGATGGGCTCGCCGGCGCGGATGACCTTGCCCTTGGCGTCCTTGACCGGGGGGCGGTCGCTGTTGTTGAGCGTGCCCTCGACGAGGTCGGAGGCGGGCAGGAGGTCCTTAAGGCCCTGCTGGTATTGGATGCCGATGGTCTCGCAGCCGAATTCGTCGGCGATGCGCACGGCGGCGACGTAGGTCTTGCACTGCCAGAGAACCTGCGCCTCGGTGAGCTCGGTGGCTTCGTCGGTGCCGAAGTGGAATTTGAGGCCGGCCTTTTTATACCACTTGAACACGGCCTGCGCGTCCTCGTCGGAGACCTGGGTCGCACCGTAATAGAGGGCGGACTGGGAGAGTCGCTCTTTGTAAACTCCCGTCTGGAAGAGGAGTTCGTCGGGGATGATGGCGTTATACATGCCCATGCAGCCTTCGTCGAAGACGCCCATGATGGACTTTTTGACGCGGAGCTCGTCGGCGAGTTTCTTGGCGAGGGCCTTGGCCTTGGCGGGGACGGTCGTTTTGGCGAGCGGTTTGACGTGGCTGACCTTGTGCTTGGCGACGCCGGTCTTGAGCCAGTCGGCGAGCTTGCCGAGGAAGTAGGCGTCATCGAAGTTGTCGCTCCAGAGCGTGGAGTATTTGACGCCGGCCTTGGTGAGGCCGCCGTTGAGATTGAGCATGCCGACGAGGCCGGGCCAGGTGCCGGACCAGTTGGCGACGGTGAGGATGGGGCCGCGATGCGAGATGAGGCCGTGGAGGATGTGGTGCGAGTATTGCCAGACGGCCTCGGCGACGATGATGGGGGCGTCGGGGTTGATGCCGGCAAAGACCTCCATGCCCTCCTTTTGCGAGGAGATGAAGCCGTGCTTCACGTCGGCCTTGTAGCCGTGGGCGCGGACGAGCTTGTGGCCGAGCTTGGCGACGGCGGCGGTGAGGGTCTTTTCCATTTCCTGCTGGGCGGCCCAGCAGACGGCGTTGGCGGAGTGACGCAGGTCGCCGTTGGCGATGAGGACGACGGTGTTTTTGGCGGGTTTGGGCATGGTGAGGGAAAAACGAGGGGCTAGAGATAATCGGCGTTTTACCGAGGTTTGGGTAGGGTGGTGATTATACTCTCGATGAGTCGTCCGGAGAATGGATAAACGGGGATCAAGCATGGATAAAATCGGCACATCGGCGGCGAGGGCGTTGCTTTCTCAGCAAGTGAGCGGGACACGGTATTTTTTCCTTAATCTCGCGTCGGCAACCGGGGTGACGCGGCTGGAGGTGGCGTTGGGCGGGCGCGAGCGTTGCAATCCGGACTACGAGATCCGGCGGCGGTCGTATGCGTATTTTGGTCTCGAATACGTCGCCGACGGCGCGGGCGAGGTGGAGTTGGATGGCGAGCGGCGGGCGGTGCGGGCGGGCAGTGTGTTTGCCTATGCGCCGACGACGCGGTGCGTGATGCGCACGGACGCGGAGCGGCCGATGTTGAAGTATTTTGTCTGCGTGTCGGGCGCGGACGTGGCCAAGCGGCTGCGGCGAGCCGGGGTGGGGCCAGGCATGGTGCGCGAGTTGGCGGCGCACGCGGAGATCCGCAGCGTGGTCGAGGATCTGGTGCGGGAGGGGCAGCGGACGGGCGCGTTGACGCGGGCGATTTGCGCGCAGCTGTTCGAGTTGTTGCTGCTGAAGATAGAGGAGGCGGCGGGCGCGGCGGGGCAGGGTGATCCGGCGGAGGCAAATTTCCTGCGCTGCAAGGCGCTGATAGACGCGGAGGCGGAGCGCTTGATGACGCTGCGCGAGATCGCGGCGGCGGTCGGCCTGGAGGAGTCGAGCGTGTGCCGTCTGTTTCGGAAGTATGAGGACACCAGTCCGTATCAGTATTTGTTGCGGCGAAAAATGAACCTGGCCGCGGCGTTCTTAGTCGAGGGCAAGGGCCGCGTGAAGGAGGCCGCGCAGCGCGTGGGGTTTGCGGACCCGTATCATTTCTCGCGGTGCTTCAAAGCGGTGCATGGCGTGCCTCCTAGCGAGTTGTTGAAGCACGGGCGATGAGCGGAGCGCCACTCGCAGGTTCACGCACTCTTGTGAAATATCGAAGAAAGCCGGCGCTTAGCATGGGCCTGTCTCAACCCACGCGCCCGGAACCAGTATTTCGTTGGGGTGTTCGGGCAACCCGTGCTGGTTGTGGATCAGCCGGTTGACCAGCGCCTCGCAGGTCTTTCTGCCGACCAGCTCGTTGTTCTCGTCAACGCCGGGAAACGGGGACTGCCGCGGGCGATTCAGGCAAACGATGTGAACGCCTTTGCCGGCTTCCGAATACAGCGGTATGCGCATGGCTCGCAGACGGGGCGCTTCGTCGCCGATCACGGTGATTAGGCCGTCGGGCCGGCTGCGCCGAAACCACGTGCGAAACGACGCCGCGGTCGTGTCGTGAATCGTTCCCACATACGGTTCAAGCTTGGGCAGGTCCGGGAACTCCCATTGCGACATGAGAAAGCCGGCCATCCAGTGCGAGGGCACCTTGTGCAAAAGCGACGGGGGCGGCTGGCAAAACCCAATGCGCCGGCAGCCCCGACGGATCAGCGCCTCGAAGGCCATCACCATGTTGTGCAAATGATGGGGCGTGACTCGGTCCACCGCAGGCTCCAGCCAGGTATAGCCGACGGTGGCGCAGGCGTAGTTTGCCCAGGGGAAATTCACCTTGGGGTAAAGATGCGGATGGCTCGGTGACGCCAGGATCAATCCGGTGATCCCGCGCGCCCTTAATCGACGATCAATCGCCTCCGGCGAATCCTTCGGTGCACGCAGGCAAAAACACTCGGTGCGATAACCATGCAGGGCCGCCTCCTTCTGAAAGCCGGCATGGTTCGCCGAATAGGTTTCCCGGTGCCAGTCCAGCCAGGCCTTCACCGACACCTCGTCGACCAGGATCGCGATCGTGCCATGGTCTTCCGGAAGACGCCCTTCCCGTATGCGCGACATGAGCGTGGTCACGTAGGGATTGGGACGGTAACCAAGCTCTTCGGCCGCTTCGCGGACACGTTTCCGCATCGCCTCCGAGATGCGAGGATGGTTGCTCAACGCCATGGAAACCGCGGCCTGCGTGATGCCTAGGTGCCGGGCGATGGAGAGCTGATTAGCCACTTGCTTATGGTTATAAGCAAATAAGCCTTTGCAAGCCGGAATACCCGGACGCATGAGTAGGACACGCTCATCCAACGTGCCCCATCCCCCTTCCGTGGGCGTGCAATGAGTCCCCAATCATCAACCCCGCATCTGATTATGAATACCCGTCGCGCTATCGCTCTGGCCATGTCCGCCCTTGCCCTGTCCGCCTCCCCTGTGTCGCTCAAGGCGGATCTTGTCTACCACCTTCCCTTCGATGACGGGGCCGGCGCCACCCTGGCCAATGGCGGCACGGCGGGAGGGACGGCGACCGGAGTGGGGTCGTCCTATGGCATCACGGGAGCGCCGACGGCCAGCAGCTCCCCTGTAAAGCTCGGCTCACATTCCGAATTCTACACGACCAACCCCTCAAACACCGTGTATGGCGGCGCGACCCTGTTGCCCAACAGCACCACCAATTTCCGGCTCGATAACGCCTCCAGCCAGATGACCATCAGCACCTGGGTGTATTGGAATGGAGTTGCCGGGACCAACAACCGCTACGGCATCGCGAATCTTTTTCCGTCCAACAACGCCGCCGGCTGGAGCCTCGCCATCGATAACAACGGCAAGCTGGTCTACGCCTTTCAAACCGACACGAACCTGAGTCGTTCGCGGACAACCACAGATGCGGTGGTCACCGCGAGCTCCTGGATAAACGTCGCGCTGACCGTGGACACCTCGATCGCCAGCAACAGTGCGATCACGATCTACGTGAACGGCGTCCAGCAGGCCCTGACCGGTTCGGCATTGTCTTCGGCGGTCACGCTCACCAATCCCGGTGACATCGCGCTCGGTGTTTACAATCACACCTCGGGTGCGGGAGGTGCGTTTGCCCTCAACGGCCACCTGGATGACTACGCGATGTGGGACACCGCCCTCTCCGCCGCCAAGATCAAGGCGCTGAATACCTCGACCGCCCTGCTGTCCGACTATGACGCCGGCGTGATGAACAGTCTGTTCACCGCCTACGACGAGCAGTCCGCGTCGGTTGCGGGCACCACCACCTGGAGCTACGCGACCGCGTTCGATGTATCCGGCAAAGCCCTCGGCGACACCTGGCTGGGTGGTGACGGCAGATATTACATCTGGCTCGACGGCACGTCGGGCGGCGCGTTGGGTTTGGTCGGCGTGAACAGCATCCCCGAGCCCGCCACCACCGCCATCCTGGCCGGACTTGCAGTGCTGTTGGTCCCGCTCACCCGCCGCTCTCGTCAAGGACGGCGCTGAGCCCAAGAGGCAATCCGGCGACAAAGCCCCTGGACCTCAAAACGTGAAACACTTGCCCAATCAAGACCGCGCCGCCGGCGGCTTCACGTTGATCGAGATGCTCACCGTAATTTCGATCGTGGCGGTGCTGGCCTCGCTGGCATGGGTTGGTTTCGGCGCGGCTCTGAAGAAGGCGCATGGCGCCAAGTGCACCAGCAATCTCAGGACGCTTCAGGTCGCCATGAGCACCTACTCGATCGATTGGAAACACTGGCCGACCCTAAACCGGGAAACCCCGACCAATCCGTCGGTTCCCGGGACCAGTCCCTGGTATTATTCCCTGATCACCCAGGGCTACGTGAACACCCACAAGGAGAACCGCGACGGCTACGAGTGTTTGATCGCCGAGGCCTTCACGTGTCCGTCCAACGAGGACAATCCCGGTGCGCGTTATCCCTGGACCAGCGCGCCTTACCCATGGATTCCCAACTATGCCATCAACTCCTACTGGGGGACCTACAACGGTATTGAGTGGGTGAATACGCTGGGTGGGATCAGCACTCTCAACGCCATCCTGCTGGTGGACAGCACTTCGGGGCCGTCGCTCTATCCCAGCAGCAATGCCACCTGGGATAAGCCGGGCTGCATGGTCCCCCGAGATCTGCACGGCACGGGCGCCCACGCGGTCTTGGCCAATGGAGCGGTGATCATTATCAGCCCTGAAACCCATCCCAACCTGAAAGACCCCAAATACTGGGATCCTCGTTACGCCGGAAACTAAGCCGGCCAACCGCCCGACGCGGACTGCGGGCGAAAGACTAGAACCATGGAATTATCATCCTCAAAAGCTTTGCTGTGCCTGAATACATCGGGCCAGGCCACCTTCGCCCTGAAAAACCAAGGCGAATGGCACTGTCGGGGGCCGTTGGTCATCCTCCATTATTACGACCGGCAGCACCCGCGCGCCCAGACCGTTCATGCGCCTTCCGACGACAGCTACGCCTTCGGGACCGCCGGAACTCCTTCATTGGGCGCCAAAGGGTTCCTGCACCTGCTCTCCGTCGACACGGGCGTGCTGCGTGCCAAGGCCGACTTCCCCGACATTCAAATCTCCATTCTCCTGGAGATCCGGTTCACCGACGGCGGCGACGGTTTTTCCATTCGCATTGAGGACGCCGGCGTCGTGGAAAACATGCCCGGGCTTTACCGGATTCTCGGCCTTGAAGTGCTACCTGAATTCGGCGCCGCCGCCACCGGCGAAAGCGGCTACCTGACGCTGCCGAACTGGTCGGGCTGCCAGACCTTTTTCGACAAGTCGTATCCCCGCGAGGTCCGCCAGACGATCTACAGCAGCAACGATCAGTGGGAGCACGTCTGCAACATGGGCGTCTTCGGCATCACCCGCGCCCACGGCACGCTCTGCGGCATGGTGACGGCGGGGGATTTCGACGCCGAACTGATCTGTCGCGTCCACTGGGAGCAGGCTCACGCCAACAGCATCCACCCGCGTTTCGTCTACCGTTGGCAACAGCAGGACGAGCGCATCGCCGGCCCGCGCGAGATTCGCTACACGTTTGCGCCGGCTGCCTATGAAGGCGGCGAAGGCTACGTTTTTTGCGGCAAATCCTACCGCGAGTTTCTCCGTCGGGAGCGCGGCCTGCTCACGTGGCAGGAGAAGGCCGTCAAGCGCCCCGCCGTCCTCGATTACCGGGACCGCTTTTTCCTGAAAATCTTCATGGCTTACAAAGATCCGCAGGCCGATGGCCGTGGTCCATACCACTCCACCTGCACCTTTGCCGAAACCCGCGAGATCCTTGAAGACTGCCTGAAGCGCGGCGTCACCAAACTGGCGGTCATGCTCGTCGGCTGGGGCCAGGACGGGCACGACGGCATGCCGCCCACCCGATTCCCCGTGGATGAGCGACTCGGAGGCGAGGCCGCCTTCCGCGAGTTGATCGCGTGGTGTGCGCAACACGACGTCATGCTCGGCGTGCATGACTCCTACGGCGAGAGCTACGCCTGCTCCCCCGACTTCGATCCCGCCGACGTCATCCGCCACCGCACCGGCGAACTCTGGCAGGGTGTCATTTGGAGCGGCGGCCAGACCCACAAGACCTGCCCCTCCGTCTTTGTCGACAAGAACACCAAGCGCGACGTGCCGCGCGTGCGCGCGCTGGGCATTTACGGTCACCATCACATCGACGCCATCGGCAGCTTCATGACCTGCTACTCCAAGGATCACCCGCTGGAGCAACGCGCCGACTTCGCCCGCGAGGTCCGCCGCATGTTCACCTTCATCCAGGACGAGATGGGCAGCGTCTCCACCGAAATGCCGTTCGGCCCTTACTTCGATGTCATCGACGGCCTCTTCCACAGCTATTCACACCCGTCCACCTGGCATCTTGCGTCCCCCGTCGGGCGCCACTTTCTGGACCGGAGTATTCCGCTCCTGAGCATCGTCCTGCATGGCAGCGTGAATTGCGGCGAAGGTGTGGACAGGTTGCTCGACGATCCCCTGCACTGGCTCGACTGGGGCCTCACGCCCACCTGGGAAGTCTGTATGCGTCCTTCGCCCTCGTTTGGCATCAACAGCTACGCCAAGGCGGCGAAGGACCTCGCGGCGATCTACGCCCGCCACTTCGGCTCGGACAATCGGATCGCCCGGCTCAATGCGCTGCAAATCGACGGCCGCTGGGACTTGGCCGACGGGATCGCCCGCACGCTGTATTCGGACGGCACCTACATCACGGTCAATCGCGGCTCCGCGGACTGGGACGGCATCCCTCCGAACGACTGTCGCATCGAGGAATCCTCCCGCCAACGGCAAAGCCCCCGTTCGGTGGCCATGGCCTGACCTGCTCCTGAGCCCCGCCCGCCGACAACGGGCCAACTCGCCATCTTTATTCCATAGTATACCAACACCACCGCCCCATGCTTCTTATCAAACCAGCCCTGATGGCCTTGGCGACCGCTCTGGGCGCGCTCGCCTTGCACGCCGCTTCACCGGAAAAGACCATCTACGCCCATTACATGGGCTGCTATCCCACCGGCTACGGCCCGATCGAATACCACTGGCGAAATCAGGCCGGCGAAATGCGGCACGACAGCACCGACTTTCTGGCGGCGAATGGCGGCCGCATCGTCAACTGGCCGCTTTGGCCGCAGGGAACCACCCTGACTCCCGAGCAAAGCGCCGAGCTCGAAATCAAACAGGCCATCCGCGGCGGCATCGACGGCTTCGCGGTGGACGCCTGGGCCGGCAAGGAGTTTGCCAAACAGACCCTCGACCACCTGTTCGCCGCCGCTGAACGGCTCGACGTTCCCTTCTTCCTCACCGTCTGCCTGGACCCCGCCAGCCATGAGAAACGCGCAGTGGGCAACCACATCGACACCTACACCGAGACCATCAAGTGGCTGCTCGAAAAACACGGAGACAGCCCCCATCTCGCCCGGCGCGACGGCAAGGTGCTGATCTTTGGCTACGGCTCCACCAGCATCATCTTTGACCAGGCCTTCAAGGCGCTTCCGGAAACTCCGGCGAAATGGGAGCAAATCTCCGATGCCTACAAGCAGGTCGAAACAAACGTCGGCCGGCCGATCTTCTTTCACTTTGGTTTCGATAATCTGGGCTCGAAAAAGCCCGAGATTTATCGCGAGGCCGCCGTCTGGGCGGGCAAGAACTTCGATGCCGTCGGCGGTTTTCTCGGCAACTACTGGGACGCCGACCAGGCGACGATCGACGCCATCAAGGCCGGCGGCGCGGAGTGGAGCCAGCCGCTCTTTTTCCAATACAACAACAAGGGCGGGAGCCTTTGGGTCGAGCCCGGCACCGACATGCTCCGCCGCGCTTACCAGAGAGCCCGCGACAGCGACTCCACCCTGATCCAATTCGTCACCTGGAACGACTACGGCGAGGACACCGTGCTCGCCCCCGGCTACAGCACCAACTACACGATCCTCAGCCTCAACCGCCACCTCGTCGACTGGTGGAAACAGGGCCATGAGCCCAAGGTCGGGAAAGACCAACTCCATCTCATTTTCCGCCGTGCGCCCGAGGATGCCACCACCTTCCCGTTCCAGACCCGTCGCATCGCGAGCGGCCCGGTGCTTGAGGTCGCCACGATGTTGACCGCACCCGGCGAGGTCACCGTGCCGGGATACGACGTGAGTTATCAGGCTCCGGCCGGACTCTTCATCCGGCAGTTCCCGCTGCGCGTCGGCCGGGTGCGGGCAACGCTTTCGCGCGATGGCGCCACGGTGCTCGACGTGCTCGCGCCCGAGGAGGTGACCGACAAGCCCTTCCGCGAGGACAACTCCATGGCCTGCTTCTCGAGCAACTTCATGGACGAGTGGCGCGCTGATTTTGGTGATGCCGCGCCCCTGTTGTATAGCGACAACGGCGACATGGACGGCGACGGTCTGCCCAATTGGTTTGAGATGTATTACTTCGGAAAATTTCCAGACATGCGCACGGCATCGGGAGCCAACCCGGGCGACGATCCCGATAAGGACGGCCTTACCAACCTGCAGGAATACCAGAACCGCACCGACCCCAAAACCACCGGGAAGCCCTACGCTGCCGGATTTATCTGGGATTTCACGGACATCCAGAAACGCGGCATCAGCTTTGGTCCCGACCGAGACTCCCATCAGCGCGATGTCTGGTTCTATTTTTACAAGCACGGCGAAGCCCGGCAAATCCCGCACGACGGACACTACGTCCGCATGCCATCCGTTTGGTCGAACGTTCCCTACGCGGGCAAGATGGCCCATCTCTCGCCCGCCCAAGATCCCGACGGCAAACCCTACCGCTATCTGCACGGCTGGATCGCCCACCGCCAGATGCCCGACGGTCGGTGGCAGATCATGATGCGCCCGCGCGCCAACGCCGCGGTCATCCTCGGTTGGCAAAGCCCGGTTGATGGCACCGTCAACGTTTCCTTCGACGCCGTGGAGGTCGCTGGCATTGACCCCATCGTCCTTGAAATCTCGCGCAACACCGAAGCCGCCCCGTTGCACTCGGAAATCATCCCCGTCGGCAACACTGCCCGCGTTGAGCTGGCCGCCGTGGCGGTGAAAAAAGGCGACTTCCTCTATCTGGTCGCCGACGGCAAGCCGCGGACCGACAGTTCGTTTACTCGCCTGGAAAACCTCAAAGTCGAATTGGAAACGATCCATGAATAAAACACTCGCCACGCTCCTGGTGCTGGGAGCCTCCTGCAGCGGCGGCGGCGCCGAGACGCCGCGGGTCTTTGCCCACTACATGACCTGTTTTTCCGCGACGCCGGAATATTACACCCGCGAGATCGAGCTCGCCCGCCGCTACGGCATCGACGGTTTCGCGCTCAACTGCGGCGAATGGAAAAAACCGCTTCCCGACGGCACGATCCAGGAGACCGTCTACGTGCGCAGCGCCGACCGCCTGTATCAGGCCGCCAAGGACAACGGCGACGACTTCAAGCTGTTCTTCTCCCCCGACTTTGCGGGCAAGGCCATCAGCGAGCACACCGAGCTCAACCTTGGCGACATGGTCAACCGCTACTACGACCATCCGAATCAGTTTCGCCACGAGGGTAAGCTGTTCCTTTCGGGCTACTCCGGCCGGTTGGATCAATACGCCGGCCCCCTCGCCAAACTCCGCGCCGCCGGCCGCGAGATCGTCCTCGTCCCGCAAGCCTCCACCGGCCTGCCCTACCCGATGACGTGGAGCTTCGAACGCGCCCTCAGCCTGCTCCCGGAGAACGGACCGCTCGACGGACTCTTCCGTTTCACCTGCGACGGCACGGTGTCCGAGCTCATCGACGTGAACGCCCTCGGCCGCCGCGTCACCCTGGCCCGCAACAAACTCTTCATGGCCGGCACCGTGCCCGCCTACAACAGCCCCAACCTCCGCGATTTCGCCGGCATGCGCGGCTACATCGCCCTCTGGGAAGGCCTCATCCGCGACGGCGCCGACTTCGTCGAGATCGTCACCTGGAACGACTACAACGAGGACTCCATCCTCATGCCCTACCGCTGGCGTCCCGGCGGCAAAACCCAGCCCGCCGACAAACGCTACTTCAACCGCGACGAGTCCTACCTCGACGTCACCGCCTTCTACTCAGCGTGGTTCAAGACCGGCGTGCGCCCCGCCATCACCCAGGACAAACTCTACTTCGCCTACCGCAACCGCAGCCGCGACCTCACAAAAATCTGGGACGAAAAAGAAAAGAAGTGGGACGACATCCGCTTCACCCGCTACCCCTACGACCAGATCCACGACGACGTGCGCGACCTCGTTTACGTAACCACCTTCCTCACCGCGCCCGCCACCATCGAGATCACCCAAGGCGACCGCGTGGAGCGTTTCCCGCTCTCCGCCGGTGTCGCCTACGCCGAGACTCCGCTGCGCCCCGGCTTCACCCCACACGTCCGCCTCCTCCGCGACAACGCCGTCGTCATCGACGTCCACGGACGCAAGGAAATCGTCGCCGAGCCCACACCCGAAAACAGCGTGCAAGCCTACCACCTCGCCCACCGCATCTGGATGAGCGGTGCCGCCGCCGGCCAACCCGCGCACACCTTCGCCCTCGCCGACCAAACCCTTTCCCCCGGCTCGGAGCCCGTGGTCATCGCGACCAAATCCCTCGGCAACACGCTGCACAATTTCCGCCTCACCTACCGCAACACCGGCGCAACCGAGACCCGTCTCACCCTCTACGCCGACGGCGCGCCCGGTGCCGAAGGCGAGTTCCCGCACTACTTCCCGCTCACGCTCCCGCCCACCGGCGACGCCTTCCGCACCATCTCGTTCTTCTGGTCCACGTGGGACGCGAACACGCGCTTCACCATCCGCAGCGACCAGTCCGCCGATCCCAAACTCGCCGACACCGACTTCAACGACTTCGGCGAAGCCACCCTGCGCAAACTCGAACTCATTCCCGTTCAAATCGCCCACTCCACGTCCGCGCCTAAACCCACGCATCCCGAACTCGTCACCATCCCCGGCGGCGAATTCACCATGGGCGGCCCCGGCGGCGAACCTGACGAACTCCCCGCCCGCCGCGTAAAACTTCCCCCCTTCGCCATCGGCAAATACGAGGTCACCAACGCCGAGTTCGAACGCTTCCTCCCCGAGCACCGCAAGCAGCGCGACGGCTTCTCGTGGCGCGACCGCGAGCCCGTGATCTACGTCTCGTGGACCCAGGCCGCCGCCTACTGCAACTTCCTCTCCCGCGAAAACGACCTCACTCCCGTTTACGACGAGAAAACCTGGCAACCCATCCCCGGCGCCGACGGCTTCCGCCTCCCCACCGAAGCCGAGTGGGAATACGTCGCCTCCGGTCGCGGCGAAAACCGCGTGTATCCATGGGGCAATGACACGCCCACGCCCGACCACGGCAACTTCCAGCTCGCCGCCAGCCTGAACATGTCGCCCATGCGCACCGCCTCCAACGGCGGAGGCGTCCAGGTCGTCGGCGACTTCCCCGCCGGCGCCTCGCGCGACGGCATCATGGATCTCGCCGGCAACGTGTCCGAGTGGTGCGCCGACACCTACCGCGATTACGCGCCCGGCGACGCCACCGACCCGCTCGGCACGCAGACGTCCCCGCACCGCGCCATTCGTGGCGGTTCGTGGGGTTACTACAACCACTCCCAACGCGTCCGCGATCGCGAATACAACAGCCCCGGCTACGGCGGTTACATCTACATCGGCTTCCGCGTCGCCATCAGCGCCGAGGGCCTCGCCAAGCTCGCGAAATAAAACCATGTCCGCGTCACCCCAAGACCTGACCGTCCTGCCCGCCGGCGTCTTCATCGACCAGCCGCCCGCCGGTTTCGCCGGTCGCGAGTTTCAAGGCATCCCCGGCATCGCCTGCACCCGCGATGGGATGCTCTGGGCCTGTTGGTATGGCGGCGGCAAAGGCGAAGGCCCGGACAACTTCATCATGCTCGCCAACAAATCACCCGGCGCCGACCGCTGGAGCGAGCCGTGGTTGTTTGTCGTCCCCGCCCATCCGACCTTGCGCGCGTTCGACCCCGTTGTGTGGACCGATCCGCAAGGCAAACTCTGGCTCTTCTGGGCCCAGACCCACATCAAACCCGAGAACAACTCCGTCGCCGTCTTCGACGGGCTTCGTCCCGGCATGCCCGACACCCGCTTCATCTGGGACGGCCGCGGCGGCGTCTGGGGCGTGTGTTGCGAACAGCCCGGAACCGCTCCTCGAAAGTGGAGCGAGCCGCGCCGTTTCTGCGATGGCATCATGATGAACAAACCCTCCGCCGACGCGCAGGGCACGTGGCTGATGCCCTCCACCATCTGGGATCTCAAGCCCTACGCCGACACCATCGCCAAGTCGCAGCGTGGCCCGACCGTCGCCCTCTGTTCTGACGGCGGCCACCGCGCCAAAATGCTGACGACCGCCGACATCCCTGACGCAATGTTCGACGAACACGTCGTCCTCCCGCTGCGCGACGGCCGCTGGGCCATGTGGGTCCGCAACGCCAGCGCCGTCCGCCGCGTGATTGTCAGTTACTCCGGTGACCGCGGCCAGACGTGGACCCGCGGCGTTTACACCGACATCCCGTGCCCCAACAGCCGCTTTTTCATCGGTCGCCTTCACTCCGGCGCGCTCCTGCTGATCTCCCATCGTATCACCCAAAAGATGATTGATTCGCAGTCGTTGTGGCCCACGCGTTCACACCTCGCCGCCTGGATTTCCGACGACGACGGCGTCACCTGGCAGGGCGATCTCCTGATCGACGAACGCGAAGGCGTTTCCTATCCGGACGCCGCCCAATCCGCCGATGGCACGATCCACCTCGTCTATGACTGCACGCGCAACGTCACCGGCGAAATCGTTCACGTTGAACTGACCGAGCAACAAATCCGCGAGGGACGGCCACCCATCAACTACTCTCCGGTCAACCAATTCAAACAATGACGGGAGGTGCATCAGGCATCCCCATCCGATCAACCCATGAAATCCCCACTCCATATGACCACCCGCGCGTTGCTGTTATCCTCGGCATGCTGGTGCTGCGGACCACTGCTGCATGCCTCGCTACTCTACAATCTCACCTTCGAGAAAGCGGCACTGCCGAGTTGGGCGAACTCCGGCACGGTGGGCGGCATGGCCAGTGCCGTCGAATCGGGTTATCGCATCGCGCCGGCCCCCGTTGGCGACAACACGAAGGTTTACTCGGGATCCTGGTCGGGGTCGTTTGTTCCCGCGGCCAGCGGCAATGCGAGCTACGCTGGCGTGCTGCTGCTGCCGGAGAGCATGGCGCGATTCAAAATGGATGCGCCCGCCGCACGCATGACGATCAGCACCTGGCTCTATTGGCAGGGCGAAGTCGACGGCAACAACCGCTACGGAATCGTCAACACGCTCAACGCAAGCCAGACGACCGGCTGGGCGTTCTACCTCGAAGGGGAGGGGAGGCTGGCCTACAATTTTATCCAGGCCTCGTCGGGCCACGGACGCGTGAGGGTGACCGACCCGGTCATCAAGCCCGGGCAATGGACGCATGTTGCGTTGACCTGGGATGCCTCGGTGAAGGATAGCCGCGCGATTCTGATCTATGTGAATGGTGTCCTGCAGCCCACTGCCGGCGCCTCGTTGGTGGATGCGGTGGCGGTCCCCGGAGTCGATCCCGACCTGCAGCCGCTGGACGTTGCGGTCGGCTCCGTGAGTCACATGCCTGGGGCAGGCGGCTCCTTTAGTCTCAACGGAAATCTCGATGACTTCGCGATGTGGGACACGGTGCTCAGCGCGGCCGAGATTCGTGCGATCAACACCGCCTCCGCCCTGTTTCCGACGTGCACGGCCTCCGTGATGGAGCAACTGTTCAACGCCTACAAAACCAAGGGTTCCCACCGTCTGGGCAGTCTGGTCTGGAGTAGGGCGAACGGGTTCGCCACCGCCGACCGATCACTGGGCGATATGTGGCAGGAGTCGGATGGGCGTCTCTACATCTGGCTGGAGGGCGAGGGTTCAAACGCCTCCGGGCTCATGGGAGTGAGGGCGGGTTCATAATCATGCAAACCGACACGGACATTCTCGCTCTCACCGACCTGGCGCTCATCCCGCCCGTTCTCGATACCGATCCGTCTCCGAAATACGGATACGACCAACTCGACTACGGCATGACTGTCGGCGTCGAGCGCACGCGCGGCGGCCGCCTCTGGGCCTCGTGGGTCGGCGGCGGCGACAACGAAAACGCCTTCCTCGTCCTCGCCATCAGCGACGACGACGGTGCCACCTGGTCTGCGCCCCGCCTCGTGATCGACCCGCACGACGCCAGCCTGCCGATGTCCTGCTCCGTCATCAGCGGCGTGCCCTGGCTCGACCCTCAGGGCTGCCTCTGGCTCTTCTTTTCCCAGTCGGTGGGCTACTTCGACGGCCGCATGGGCATCTGGGCCGCGCGCTGCGACCAGCCCGACGCCGACTCGCCGACTTGGACGCCCGCCGAGCGCATCTGGCACGGCTTCGCGCTCAACAAACCCACCGTCCTCTCCACCGGCGAATGGATGCTCCCCGCCGCGCTCTGGCCACGCGAACTGCTCGGCTGCGGCATGGTGGAGAGCGCAGCAGGCTCTCCGTTTCTCGACGCCTTCCACGAACTCGACGCCTACCGCCTCGGCAACGTGCTTGTCTCCCGCGACGAAGGCCGCACATGGGAGCGGCGCGGCGGCACCGCGTTCCCGTGCGCGGTCGATTTCATCGAACAGATGGTCGTGGAAAAACGCGACGGGTCGCTCTGGATGATCGTGCGCACGCTCACCGAAGGCATGTGGCAAAGCGTCTCCCGCGACGGCGGCGTCACCTGGTCCACCGGCGAACCGTGGCTGCCCCACGTCAACTCGCGCCACTTCATCCGTCGCCTGTCCTCGGGTCGTCTCCTGCTCGTCAAACACGGCGTCCCCGTGAACACGCGTCCATCGTCCCGCTCGCACCTCGCGGCCTATCTCTCGGACGACGACGGCGTCACCTGGCAAGGCGGTCTCGTCCTCGATGAACGCGAGGGCGTCAGTTATCCCGACGGCGCCCTCTCGCCCGACGGCACGCTCTATGTCACCTACGACCGCAACCGCGACACCGACGGCGAAGTCCTCCTCGCGCGCTTCACCGAAGCCGACGTGCTTGCCGGCCGCCTCGTTTCACCCGGCTCCGCGCTTCGCCTGCTGGTCAGCCGTCCCAACCCGGCCGCCGTCGCCGTCCGCCACGCCGAGCGGAAAAAAGACATCCTCCGCCGCCTCATCGGCGACGCCGACCTGCGCTTCATCCACATCCCCGCGTGGCGCGCCTGGGACGGCGTCGGCGCGATCGAGATGTCGAAACTGAATATGAACAACGGCGGCGCGTTGCCCGCGCTTGATCGCGCGCTGCCGCCCGAAATTCATCCCGACGCCACGCACCATTGGAAGGAACTCACTCCTGCCGCTGACGAACCCGTCGGCTTCGTTTCCTTCGCGCCCATCGCCGCGCCGGGCGAGGGTCAGGTCGGCTACGCCCGCGCCTACGTGCGCAGCCTGATCGAACAACCGGGAGTCTTTCTCCTCGGCGCCGACTACTGGATGCAGTTCCGCGTGAACGGCAAAACGCTCATCGATCACGCCCGCGAAATCCGCCCATCGTGGACGCCCGAGCTTCACGAATTCCGCGCCGACGCCGTTCTCCGCGCCGGCTGGAACCTGCTCGAAGTCAAGGTCGCTTCCGGCCAAGGCGGATTCGCCTTCGCGTGTCAGGTCGCCGCCGCCGAAGGCCTGCGATTCTGCGTCGACAAGGCCGGGAACGAGGCATGAGCGATACTCGCCAGAGCATCTATTACTGGAAGTGCGACCGGCCGGCCGCGATGCACGGTGTGGCCCGTTCGGTCGAATCTGCCGAAGCACATGTCCTGCCGAAGCTGAAGGCATTGCTGACCGAGGCGTGGCGCGGACCTGTGAAACTCACGCCGGCGGGCGGCAAGGGGAATCATCGCACGTATTTGCTGGAGCATGACAACGAGACGTTGTTCGTGCGAGTCGAGGACGGGCCGGAAGGCGACGGGCATCTCGATGTGGAGTCGCGGGTGATGACCGAGGTTGCCAAGACCGGCGTGTCTGTGCCGCGCGTGCGGTTCACCGATGCGTCGCGCAGCAAGGTTCCGTTCGCGGTCCAGGTCATCGAGTATTTCGACTGCACCGATCTGAATCAGGTTCACCGTGCGGGGCGACTGCCTTTGCTGCGCATCGCCGGGGAAATCGGCCGGGCGGTGGCGCGCTGGCAGGCAGTGCCGGTCGGCGGCTTTGGACCCTTTGATGCGCAGGCCACGCGGGCGGGCGGGAGTTTGATTGCCCACCATCGATCCTACGCCGTGTATTTCCGGCTTCATTTGGAGCGCCACCTGGGACTGCTCGAAGCGGATGGATTTTTGTCGAAAGCGGAGGCGGCGGAAGTGCGTGGTGTGATCGAACGGCACGCCGGCTTGCTCGATATCGGCGAAGGCGTGCTGGTCCACAAAGACCTCGCGCTGTGGAATATCATGGGCACGGAGGACGGCATCCGCGCGTTCATTGATTGGGATGACGCCATCGCGGGCGATCCGACGGATGACCTTTCATTGTTGGCGTGTTTCCACCCGGCGAACGTCGTGCAGGCGGCCATCGAAGGTTACGCCTCGGTGCGGTCGTTGCCGGAGGATTTCGAGCCTCGTTTCTGGCTGCACCTGCTGCGCAACATGATCGTCAAGTCGGTCATTCGCTGTGGTGCCGGCTATTTTAATCAGACCCGCGGCGGCGCGTTTTTGATGGCCCCCGGTCAGGACGGGCCGGCGTTCAAAGTGGCGACGCGTGAAAAACTGTTCTCCGCCTGCCGTGGACTCGACCAAGCGCGTGCGCTTACTCACTTATGACTTCAGCCAAGGCGGAGAAAATGCGTTCGGATAAACCCTGTCTGGGCACCTGGCTTTCGTCCGGCTCGCCTGTGGTCGCGGAGCTGGCGGCGCGGTGCGGCTTCGACTGGCTGTTGCTCGACATGGAACACGGCTGCCTGCCTGAGGCGGAGTTGCTGGCGAACTTGCGAGCGGCGGGCTCCGGCGATGTCTGCGTGGTCGTGCGCGTGCCGACGCATGAGGCGGGCTTGATCGGCCGTGCGTTGGACTGGGGCGCGGATGCGATCATGGTGCCGCATGTCGAGACGGCGGCGGAGGCGGGCGCGTTGGTGCGCGCCATGCGTTATCCGCCGGATGGGTCGCGGGGATATTCGCGGTCGGTGCGGGCCTATGGTTACGGACTCATCGCTCCGGAGACCCGGGCGGCGCCGATGCTCTTTGCCCAGATCGAAAGCGTGAAGGGCATCGCCAACGTGGACGCCATCGCGGGTGTCGATGGCGTTGAGGTGTTGTTTGTCGGTCCGGCCGACTTGAAGTTGAGCCTGTCCACCGCGCCGGCCGCGCCGAGCTACCTGGACGCTTTGGACAGCGTAATTCGGGCGGCGAAAGCCCACGCAGTGCGTGCGGGCATACTCGTTCGCGACCGAGGCGATACGGAGACGCTCGTGAAGCAGGGGTTCACCAAAATCGCCGTGGATTCAGACCTCTCGATTCTGCGAGCGGGCTTCCTGTCCATCGGGTCATTCGGGGGAACGGATTAATTATGCACTTACTGGATTGGACCGTCATTGTCGTGCCGCTGATCATCATCCTGACGATCGGCATCATCACCCAGCGTCAGATGAAGAGTGTGGCGCACTTCGTCTCCGGCGGGCGTGTCGGCGGGCGCTACCTGCTCGCTGTCGCCAAGGGCGAGATGCAGGCCGGCGCGGTGGTGTTTGTCGCGATGTGGGAGGTGTTCGCGCACGCCGGTTTCGTTCCCTCGTGGTGGGGTTGGATCACCGGACCGGTCGGCCTGATCGTGGCGATTTTTGGCTTCGTCATCTACCGTTTCCGCGAGACCAAGGCCATGACGCTCGCGGAGTTTTTTGAGATGCGCTACAGTCGCAACTTTCGCTCCTTCACCGGCATTCTCGGCTTCCTCGCCGGGGTGATCAACTTTGGCATCATTCCCGCCGTGGGTGCGCGCTTCATGGTGTTTTTCCTGCAACTGCCGCCCGAGATCATCGTCGGTTCGCATGCGTTGCCCACCTACATTCCGCTGATGGGCATTTTTCTCGCGATCAGTCTCACGCTGACCATTTCCGGCGGGCTGATCACCTTGATGGTCACTGACTGCATCGAGGGCATTTTTTCGCAGCTCATGTATATCCTCCTGATCGTGGGCGTGCTCGCGGTCGTGAGCTGGTCGCAGATGAGCAGCGTGATCGGCACCCGTCCGCCCGGCCATTCGATGGTGAACCCGTTCGACGCCTGGCAAGTGCAGGATTTTAATCTTTGGTATGTGCTCATGGGCCTCTTTGTCGGCACCTACGGCACCATGGCCTGGCAAAATTCCAGCGCCTACAACAGCGCCGGCGCCACGCCTCACGAGGCCCGCATGGGCGGTCTGCTTGGTCGTTGGCGTGAATCCGGAAAATCCGTCGTGGTCGTCCTCCTGGCGGTCGCCGCCATCACCTACCTCGGTCATCCCGACTTTGCGCAGAGCTCGGCCGGGGCCCATCAGGCCATCTCCGAAATTTCCGAGCCGCAGATCCAGAAACAGATGACTATCCCGGTGGCGCTTTCGCACATGCTGCCGATCGGCATCAAAGGTGTTCTCTGCGCGGTCTTGCTGCTGGGCATCTTCGGCGGCGACTCGACTCATCTTCATTCCTGGGGCGGCATCCTGGCCCAGGATATTGTGCTGCCGCGTCTGAAAAAGGCCCCCACGCCCAAGCAGCACATCAAGCTTCTGCGGCGCTGCATCACCGGTGTGGCGGTTTTTGCGTTCATGTTTGGAACGCTGTTCACGCAAACCGAATACATCGTCATGTGGTGGACCGTCACCACCGCGATCTACGTCGGCGGTGCGGGCGCGGCCATCATCGGCGGTCTCTACTGGAAAAAAGGC
>JBDRJH010000293.1:0-27072 GCA_043815125.1 Verrucomicrobiota bacterium | reverse complement strand
CCATCGAGCTCCGTGTCTCAGTTCTAACGTTAGGCAGAATCAAACCATGGACACGCGAGATAAGGTTGCCGAGATAATCCAAGCGTCAAGTGGCCGCTGGCTGACTGTGCAGTTGACGGGCGACCGCGCCATTCGTGTCCTCAACGCCGTTCAAGGCAGAGACATGGGGGCGATATATGACCACATCACAACGAACATAGCGCCTGAACCCACCGAGCCCCATACAATCGACTTTTTCATTACCTCAGAGGTGTTGTCTATTGTCGACGAGGCGAATGGAGCCAATTTATACAGAAATGAAAACGGAGCCTAACCATGCGCTAGAGCGAACACGATTGCTTGTCACAGATGCTGCTTACGCAGCCTCTGCGCCAAGCAACCGTGTCGCTCCGTCCGAACGACGGGGTCCGTCCGAACGACGGGGTCAGGCCGTAAATTGGCAATTAAATTAAGCCTGAAAGACGGACAAAAATAATGCAATTCATTGCATAATAATACCTAAAGGGCTAAACGCTTGGTAACCGGCCGGATTCTCCGACTAACTGTCCTGTCGGGGCTCGGCCAATGCACCTTCTTTTCGGTTGGTTTCGGTGAGCAGGACAATGGGGTGCACCACCCGCGGGGGTTCGGCTGACGGGTCTGGCTGCGCGCCGTTGTTCGCAATATGAACATGGTCGGCGGTGAGCGCGTCGCGCAGGCCGTTTTTGATCTGAAGATGGCAACCGGGGTTGGCGGTGGCGACGACGCCCGCACCGGTGGCCAGCAGGTGGCCGGTCTTGCGATCCAGCAGCCGCGTAGATGCTATAGAATTTTAAATAAAACTATAGCCGCTGTTTTGGTGATGAACGTAGGGCCCGAGCTCGCTCGGCCCGTTTGTCGTTATGGGTAAAGCGACTCCTCCGGCGAATCCACGCTCAACCGGCTTTGCAAGCAAGGCCCCTACGAATCGGCTACAGTTTTACTTAAAGTGCTCTAAAACGCTATAGCCCGGGTTCTACTCGCCCAGCTCAAGTCGTTGCCGGGTCCAGGTGAGCACTCCGGCACAGCCGTCTTCCAACAGGTCGAGAACGTGTTCGAAGCCCTGCTCGCCGCCATAGTAGGGGTCGGGGACTTCGGTGTCGGCATGGGTTTGGCAAAACTCGCAAAAGGCACGGACGCGGGCGCGCTGGCCCTCGTCGCGGGCCAGAGCGAGGACGCCGCGACGGTTGTCCTCGTCCATCGTGAGGATGAGGTCAAAGCGCGTCAGGTCGGCGGGAGTCACCTGACGCGCCCGGCTGGTGAGTTCGTAGCCGCGGCGGGCGGCGGCGGTCCGCATCCGACGATCCGCGGGCTGGCCGGCGTGAAACCCGATGGTGCCGGCGGAGTCGATCTCGACCCGGCCGGCGAGTCCGGCGGCGGCGACCTGCGCGCGCAGCACGCCTTCGCCGGCGGGCGAACGGCAGATGTTGCCCATGCAGACAAAGAGGATGCGAAGCGGCTGGGCCGACATGACGACGTTCCGGGAATGTTGGCGCGCGGGAGGCGGCTTCAGCGGCGGGCGGGCGGCAGCTCGAAGGTGACCATGGGCATCGGCTCGGGCGTGGGTGACACAACGGGCGCGGGCACCGCCGGCAGGGTGTTGCGCACGGGTTGGGCGGGACGCGCCGGGGCGGTCACCACGGGGGTCACGGGCACGGTGGGCAGCGGTTCGACGACGGCGGGTCGCGCGTGGTCGGGCCGGTGGTCGGCGGGGGCGCGCGGCCAGAGGATCAACGCAAGCAGGAGCGAGAGCGCGGCGGTGGCGGCGTGGGGCGCGTAGCCGATCCAGGACGGACGTTCCTGCCAGGTCTCGATGGCCTCGATCATGCCCTCGATCTCGGGGTCGGCGGGACGGATCTGGGCGAGCTGGCGCCAGAGCCGGCGGGCGCGGGCGTAGTCGCCTTGGCGGGTGACGACAACGGCGAGGGTGTGCAGGAGCCGCGGGTCGGCGGAGGGAGAGTCGGCGCCGGCAAGGCCGGCCTCGGCCTCGCGGAGGCGGCCTTGTTCGGCGAGTTCGCGGGCGCGCAGGACGCGCAGGGTGTCAGGGATGGCGACGTGGTCGGCGGCAGGGGCTGGAGCGATCATCGGTTTCGGGGCTTAGGCGAGCAGCGAGGAGCCGTAGCCGTGGCGGGCGTCGGCGAAGGCCTCGGGGGGGATGAGGTCCTGGAGTTGGTAGGAAATCTCGGTGACGTCGGAGTGGCGTCCATCGGCCAACGCGGCCCGGCCGGCGGTGATGAGTTGGTCGGCCTTGGCGGGGTCGGTCATGAGTTCGCGGCAGGCGACGAGGGCTTCGAAGTGTTCGCGCCAGAACTCGGGCTGGCGGTGGCGGATGGCGTCGTGCAGGGCGTTGAGCTCGGTCATGACGTCGGGCAGGCGGGCGCGTTCGCGGCGGTCGATGACGGTGCGAACGGCGGATTGGAGTTCGGCGGCGCGGGCCTGTTCGGCGGGGGTGCCGTGGCGGACGATCAGGTCGGCGACCTCCATGAGGCGTGCCTCGGCGGATTGCACGGAGAGCGGCCAGCCGAGGCGGGCGGCGAGGGTGTCGAGGCGGTTCTTGAGATCGAGCAGGATGTGTTCGGCCTGGAGGAGGGAGTCGAAGTCGGGATCGGGGGACTTGAGGATGGTGATCAGGCGGGTGCGCTGGGCGAGTTTTTCAAACTGGATGAGCGGCCGCATGTGGTCGAACTCGGCGTCGGGGCCGAGGGCCTTGCGCAGGTCGGCGAGGCGTTTGTTTTCCTTGGCAAACTCCTCGCGGAGGACGGCGAGGTCGGGGTGGCGCTGGGCGCCGCCGAGGTCGAGCCGGGCGGGAAATTCCTCGTCGAGCAGGGGCACGTAGGCGATGACCGAGAGCAGGCGGGAGGCATCCATGTGGAACGTGACCTCGACCTCGGTGCCGAGGGGCATGTCGCGGTGGACCTGGCCGGCGGTGATGTCGAGGGTGCCGATGAGGAGGTTGCGGTCGGCGAGTTCGTGGTCGCCCTCGATGACGGGGATGCGCAGGAGGCTGCCGGGGGTGTCGCGCTGGAGGGCGGAGGTGGTGCGGTAGGTGCGGGTGGACTTGGCGGGCAGGCCGGCGCCCTTGGGGAAGTGGAGGGCGACCTGGTTGTCGGCGAGGGCGACGCCGAGGTTGTGGATGAGGGTTTGTTCCTCGACAACAAGGCCGATGGTGTAGGTGAGGCCGGCGGGGCGGGTCTCCCGGAGGGTGCCGGCGGCGTCGGAGAGCTCGATCACAAAGGGGTTGGGCTGGCCGATCTCGGCGCGGAGGGCGAGTTGGAAGGTGCCGTCGGCGGCGAGGGGGAGACGACCGCTGCGCCACTTGGTGAGGGTGTTGACGAACTCGATGGCGGCGCCGTCGAGGCCGGTGTTGGCGGGTGCGTGGACCTTGCCGCCGACGATGGGTTCGGGGTCGGCGCCGACGGGTTTGTAGACGAGGTCGAGGTCGCAGGCGCCGGCGGAGGCGGGGCGGCGGCGCAGGGTGGCCGCGTCGATGCGTTGGGCGGAGGCGAAGATGGCCGCGCCGCGGGCGACGACGGTGAGCGGGTCGACGGCGAGGTCGCAGGGGATGCCGAGTTCGGCGGCGACGAGGTCGCGGAAATAGGGGGCGAGCGTGGGGCCGCCGACGAAGACGAGTTTTTCCACGGCGGAGGGTTCGAGGCCTTGCGAGGCGAGCACGCGGCGAGCGATGGCCACGGCCTGGAGCACGCTGGGCTCGGCGATGCCGGCGAGATCGCCGCGGGTGAGCTCGACCTCGAGCACGCGGCGGTCGGAGCCGAGGCTGAACAGGTCGAGTTCGATGTAGCTGGAGGGCTGGCGGGAGAGGTCGATTTTGGCGAGTTCGGCGGCGGCCTTGAGCCGGAGGAGGTCGTGCCGGTGGCGTTCGTTGCCGCGGGCGAAGTCGGGGGCCTTGAACTGGGCCTGCACGCGGGGCACGAGGATGTTTTCCACGATGGCCCAGTCGATGTCGGTGCCGCCGAGGAAGTTGTCGCCGTCGTGGTTGACGACGGACATGACGCCGTGTTCGGAGCGCACGAGGGCGGCGTCGAAGGTGCCGCCGCCGAAGTCGAAGACGAGCCAGTAGGCGCGGGCGTCGTGTTTCTGGAAGCCGTAGGCGAGCGCGGCGGCGATGGGTTCCTGCAGGAGGGGCGCGGTGGTGAAGCCGGCGAGGGCGGCGGCCCGGCGGGTGGCGTCGCATTGATGCAGGCCAAAGGCGGCTGGCACGGTGAGCACGGCGGCGGTGATGTCCTCGCCTTTTTTCTGGGCGACGTCGGCGCGGAGAGACTTGAGGATCTCGGCGGAGAGTTCCTCGGGCTTAAGGCGACGGCCGGAGGAGCGGAAGTGGTGCTCGTGGGCGGTGCCCATGCGGCGCTTGAATTCGAGGTGGACGTCGTGCCCGGCGCGCTCGTCGGCGAGCTTGGAGCGCGCGCCTTGGCCGACCCAGAGGTTGCCGGCCTTGTTGATGTAGACGGCGGAGGCGGTGGTGTCGGCGTCGAAGTTGTTCTTGATGATCTCGGTGCCGACTCCGGTCGCGAGGGCGATGGCGGAGTTGGTGGTGCCGAGGTCGATGCCGTAGTCGATGGTGGTGCGATTCATCGGAGGGTGGGTCGGTCAGGCGTCGGGGGTTTCTTCAAGGGGCGTGCCCACGACGACCTCGCCGGATTGGAGCAGGCGGCCGCGCCAGAGCACGGCGGGTCGGATGGCCTCGATGACGGTGTCGCGGGTGAGGCCGGGGGTGGGTTGAAAGGTGAGGACTTTGACGGGCAGGCCGGGGTCGTAGGGCTCGTTGAGCCAGTCCTTGAGCGTGAGTTCGAGCTGGCCGAAGGCCTCGACGGCGGAGTCGATGTGCCGGCCGGAGCGACGCACGGCGTCGGCGGGCTGGGCGTTGTCCTGCAGGCGGTGGCGGGCGCGCCAGACGTGGGTCGCGAGGTCGGCGAGCGGGCCGTCGAGATCGGCGGCGGCATCGGTCGGGGGAGCGGGCGCCGCGGGGGTCGCGGCCGACTCGGCGAGGGACTCAGACAACGCGCGCCAGGCGGTCAGGGCCTGGTCGATGGCGGGGTCGGGAAAGCGGGCAAGTTTACGGGGATCGCGGGCGAGCAGTTGTTGCAGGAACGTGGCGGGCATGGGGGTCAGCGCGGGGTGAGGATCAGGATGAGCAGCGGCAGCAGGGACACATTCCAGTCGTTGGCGGGGTCGAGTTTCAGGACAAAATCCGGATCGGAATCGTCCCTGAGGGTGACGCCGTCGCGGTCGGTGGCAAGCCGCAGGCTCGCGTAGGGCCGCGCTTTGGATGAATCCGTCGTAAAAATGCCGCCGGCGTGGAGTTGGAGAGGTCCGACCTGCACGTTGGCGCCACCTCGAATCGCGCCAAGGATGCGCTGGGTGAGATTGGGCAGGATGAGTTGATGGAGGGTCGTGAGCACGTTCTGGAAAACGTCCGCGGGCTCCAAAAACTCCGTCGGCAACTCCACCACGCGGGACGCATCGGACCAGCGCAAGAGGGTCGGCGAATCGTGCCCAAACCCCGGGAGGGGGTGGCAGACCCCGGTCAACTGGGACGCCTCGATGCGCGCGCCGTCGAGCGTGACCCCGACCACGTCGATGCGCAGTGTCCGGCCGCCGGCCGTTAGCACCAACGCGGGCCGGCGATATGAACGCGGCTCGGCGGCCCAGCTCGCCAGCGTCGAATCCAGCGCGAAACGGCTGTCGGCGTCGAGCGGCAGGGTCGCCGCCAGACCGAGGACCTGCAAGGCCCAGGGCATCATCGCCGGCGAGGTCGACACCGCGGTCTCGGCCAGCTGCTGCAGCCAGCCGGCCAGCCGGGCGTGCAACGCGGCGCGCAAACGGGGCGTCAGGGCGAGCCGCGCCGCCGAGGGCATGACGGCGTCGCGCAACAGCAGGCGGATGCGCTCCCCTTCCCCGCCGCGCGCATCGCCGGCATGGATCGCCCGCAGGAGCACGTCGGAGAAAAGCCTTCCCGCGCGGTCGGCGGCGGGACCGGCCGGCGCGAGGTCCAGCAGAATCAGCACATGCACAAGGAAGGCCGACGCGGGCCGGGTATTGCCGGCGAGCCCCGCCTCGATGCGTGCGAACAACACCTCGGCGAGCAACCGTTGCTGCTCCGCGCACGATTCGGAGACGGTCTCGCCCAGCCCCTGGAGCGCGCCGAGGTCAGATTGCACCGCCGCCCACAGCGCGGTCAGCTCGCCCTCGCGCGGCGGCCCCGCCCGGCGCGCCTCGGACAGGTGCGTGGCCAGCCGGCGGCACAACGGCTGCACCAGCGGATCGAGCAACGCGGCAATGTCCCCGGCCGGCAGCAGCGTGGCGACGCAGCCCAGTTGAAATCCCGCGGCCTCGACCTGGCCGCGCGCGGCCAAACGCGCCGCCGCCAGTGCGTTGATCCGGGCCAGCACGGAGGGCAAGGCCTCGCGCAGGAGGCCGGCCGCGGACACGGGCAGCTGCGGATCGTTGATGGCCTCGATGCGCCCCGCGACACGACTCCAGGCACCGTCGTCGGCGAGCACGCGTTGCCAATACGCGGTGGCGTCGCGCCAGAGCGCGCGCGCGGTCTCGGCGTCGACCTCCGTGGAGTCGAGCCATTCCAGGGCCAGCAGGTGCTGGTAGACCGCGAGGTTGTGCCAGCCGGCCGTGTCGCCGCGCCCGGCGGCCTCGCTCCAGGCGGCGGTGGCCGCGGCGGTGTCGCCGGACATCAGCGAGTCGAGCGCGGCGTCGTCACCGGAATTCGGATACGAGAGGGGCCAGAACCAGAAAAACTCGTCGAGCAGACGGCGCATGGGCTCCTGCAGCCGGCGCGTGACCGCGCGCAGCGCCTCGACCGAGGTTTGGTCCGCGGGCGCGAAGGCCCAGCCGCCGACGGCCTGGCCCAGCTCGACGGGCACGCGCAGCTTGTCGACCCGCCGCACCACCGCCCGGGTGTCGGCGGGGGCGCGCAACCCGAGCCGACGAAAGCCGTTGTCGAGGTAGAGCTCGAGCCGCGGACATTGGTAGATGAGCTGGTTGATTTTTTCCGACACGATGAACAACAAAACCCGACGGGAACCGAACCGGCGTCCGGCGTCGCGTGAGGATGTGGCCATGCATCCGCCCGCGAGCGGCAACCGGTCCAAACAGACGCGTCGTCGCGCCCATTCGGACGGACGACGTAAACGCGCCCGCCGCCCGAGGACAATCCCTCATTGCAACCGGACGTTTCACGCCGCTCACAGCCAGGCCAACCCCACGCCGGCCAGACCGCAGACCGCGATCACGAGCATCAGGTTGACCCGGAAAACGTGCAGCGCCGTGAACGCCCCCAGTCCCACGGACAGCGCCGCCACATCGAGCCCGGCGTCCCCGGGCACGATCACATGCCAGCCGAACCAGACGGCAAGATTGAGGATCACGCCGACCACGCCGGCCGTGACCGCGCCGAGCGCGTGACCGATGGCGCGGTTGCCGCGCAGCCGCTCGATGTGCGGCGCGCCGAGGAAGATCCACAGAAAACACGGCGTGAACGTCACCCAGGTCGTGATGGCCGCGCCCAGCGTCGCCGATAACAGCGGCGGCAGTTCGCCCGGATGATTCCACCCGCCCAAAAAACCCGCGAACTGCACCACCATGATGAGCGGTCCCGGCGTGGTCTCGGCCAGCGCCAGCCCGTCCAGCATCTGCGGCGCGCTCAGCCAGCCGTGCTGCTCGACCGCCTGCTGCGCCACGTAGGGCAGCACCGCGTAGGCCCCGCCAAAGGTCACCATCGCCGCCTTGCTGAAAAACAACCCCTCGCCCGCCAGCGTGCCGTCCCAGCCCTGCCACCAGCCGGCGGCCACGATCGGGGCGGCCCACAACAACAGGCACAGTCCGGTGACGCGCAGGGTGCGGCGCCAGCCGGGTTGCACCGCCGCGTTCTCCGCCGCGTCGTCGACCGCCGCGCGCCCCGCGTCAACCACGGGCATCCCCGCCCCGGCCTCGAACTGCGCCGGCCAGCGCCGCCCGCCCAGCCAGCCAATCAGCGCCGCGCCAAGCACGATCAGCGGAAACGGCGCGCCCATAAAAAAAATGAGCACGAAGGCCGCCGCCGCCAGCGCGCGTCGGGCCGGCGTGCGCAGCGATTTTTGCCCGATGCGCAGCACCGCCGCGACCACGATGGCCAGCACCGCCGGCTTGAGCCCGTCGAAGAACGCCGCCAGCCAGCCGACGTCGCCGTAGGTCACGTAGACGAAACCGAGTCCCCACAGCAGCAGCGCCGACGGCAGCACGAAGAGCACGCCCGCGGCGATGCCGCCCCAGGCGCGGTGCAGCAGCCAGCCGCAGTAGATGGCGAGTTGCTGGGCCTCCGGGCCCGGTAGCAACATGCAGAAATTGAGCGCGTGCAAAAAGCGGTCCTGACCGATCCATTTTTTGCGCTCCACCAGCTCCTGTTGCATGATGGCGATCTGGCCGGCGGGCCCGCCAAAGCTGATCAGGCCGAGCTTGAGCCAGAACCGCAGCGCCTCGCGAAACGTGGGATGGGGAGCCATGCAAGGCCGAGCCAACGGGATGCCTCCCACGTGTTCAAGCGCGATGGTCGCCGCCCGTCCGGACCGCCGTGCCGCCATCCCGCAAGCCCGCCTATTCCCGAACCCCAATGTTCGTATTACGAACATCGGCCGGTGGCAAAAAGCGGTCGACGACGTGCGCGCGGGCTTCCCTTGCGGGCGAAAACATTGCCTGCTGGCGCCTATGTTTTTGTTGATCGTCGTGTCACTCGTGTGGGCGTTTTCCTTCGGGCTCATCAAGGGACGGCTCGCCGGGCTCGACGCCAACGCGGTGGCCGTGGTGCGGCTGGCGCTGGCGTTGCTGGTGTTCCTGCCGTGGCTGCGCCCCCGCGCGGTGCGGCCCACGACGGCGCTGTGGCTGCTGGGCGTCGGCGCGGTGCAGTTCGGCGCGATGTATGCGCTCTACCTGCACGCCTTTCACCACCTGAAGGCCCACGAGGTCGCGCTGTTCACCATCTTCACTCCGCTCTACGTGGCGTTCTTCGACGCGACGTTGTCGGCCCGCTGGCAACCGCGCCACCTGGCCGCGGCCGGCCTCTCGGTGCTCGCCGCCGGGGTGCTGCTGTGGAGCAAACTCAACAACCCGGACTTCATGACGGGCTTCCTGCTCATGCAGGGCTCCAACCTCTGCTTCGCGGCCGGCCAGATCGCCTACCAGCGCACCCGGCCGGCACTGGGCAACAAGGTCACCGACGCGGGCCTGTTCGGCTGGCTCTACCTGGGCGCGACGCTGGTGGCGCTGCTGGCCTGCGTGCGCATCGGCGGGGCGGAGGGAGGCGGCTTCGACCTGCTCGGCGCGTGGCGCGGGTTTCACCCCACGCCGGACCAGTGGCTGGTGCTGGCCTACCTCGGCGTGCTGGCGTCGGGTGTCGGATTTTTCCTGTGGAATCTTGGCGCGACCAGGGTCAACGCGGGCACGCTGGCGGTCTTCAACAATGCCAAGATCCCGCTGGCGGTGCTGTGCTCGCTGCTGTTTTTCGGCGAGGACGCGAACCTTGGCCGGCTGGCCGCCAGCCTGGTGCTGCTGGGCGCGGCGCTGTGGCTGACCGAGCGCAAAAAAAATCCCGCCAAGGGTTGAGCCCGGCGGGATGAGATTGAAGGCGGCGGTCCTTGCGCGGGACGCGCTCAGCTCGACGCGTAGAAGGCGTTGATCTTCTCGGAGACGTCGCGGAAGCCGATGTCCTCGCTGTAGATGATCTTGTATTCGTCGATGGCCTCCTTGGTCTTGCCCATGGCCTCGTAGCAGGAGGCGAGCTGGTAGATGACGTCCTTCTTGAGGTCGTCCATCGAGGCGAGCTCGCTCTTGGCGGTCTGGAACTGGGCGACGGCGAGGTCGAACATCTTGCGAGCCTTGAGGGCCTTGCCCATGCCGGCGAGGGCGTGGATGCGGACCTTGGGGTTTTTCTGCGCCTGCTGGTAGTTGGCGATGGCCTCCTGGTATTCGCCGGCCTCGTAGTGGAGGTTGGCGAGGGTGTAGCGGGCGGCGTAGTCGTTGGGGTAGCGGTCGACGTAGGCCTTGGACTGGGCGAGACGGAAGGCGGTGAGCTTGCTCTTGGCGGCCTCGAGGGCGGACTGCGCGGCGGCGTCCTCGGGATTGCCCTCGAGTGTGGTCTCGGCGGCGTGGACTTCGTCCTCGATGACGGCGACCTCGAGGTCACCCTCGGTCTTTTCCAGACCGGAGTCGGCGGCACCGGAGGGGAGCTTGCGGGCCTTGCGGATCCACTCGAGGGCGTCGGCGAAGCGGTTGAGCTTGCGGTAGCCGTCGACGACGGAGCGGTAGTGGTTGAGATTCTCGGGCTCGGCCTCGACGCGGGCGATGGCTTCCTTGATGAGGCGCTCGGTCATCTCGGAGGAGGTGACGACCTTGGAGGCCTGTTCGAGGGAGACGGCCTGCTCTTCGTCGCGGAGTTTTTCGCGGAAGGTGCCTTCCTCCTCCCACTTGCCCTTGTCCATGGTCTGGGCGACGGAGGCGCGGCGCATGAGGGAGAGGGCGTCGCCGTCCTGCGGCTTGGTGCGAAGGAGCTCGTCGGCGATGCGGAGGGCGTCCTTGTGTTTGTTGGCGGCGAGGTAGGCGTCGCCCAGCGAAAGGAGGGATTCGTGGTCGTTGGGCTGCACCTCGCGGATGCTTTCCCAGGCGAAGCACACGGTCTCGGGCATCTCGAGGGCGGCGGCGGATTCGGCAAGGAGCTTGAGCGCGCTGACGTTGTTGGGGTCGGCGGCGAGCATTTTCTCGGCGTTCTCGATGCCCTTGGCCGGATCCTTCTTCGAACCGAACATGAAGCCGGCCTGGGTCATGGAGCCAAAGGCCTTGGTGAAGAGGCGGCTCTTCGACTGGGCCTTCTTGACCTGGGCGACGCGTTGCAGGCGGCGGACCGGCACGCACCCCGGGGCGTTCTTGAGCACCTGGGCGGTGACTTCGATGACGTAGTCCGCATTGCCGCGCTGGAGCGCGACCTGGGCGTTTTCCAGCTGCTTTTGCAACCGGGGGTCGAGAGAGGAGACGGGGATTTCCTGCATATGGGGAAGTGATACAGAAAATCCGCCCCCTCAACCGGTCAACGCTAGATTACCTCCAGATCATCACGGGCGGCGGCCTCCAGCCGTTGCAATCCGCTGGCAACAGTCGCCTCGGACGCCCCTTCCACCAGCAGCCGAAGCTTCGGCTCGGTGCCGGAGAAACGCACCAGCACGCGACCTGTTTCACCAAACTCGGCCTCGAGCGCGGCGATTTGCGCGGTCAGGGCGGACAGTTCGTCGAGGGGGCGTTTTTCACGCACGCGGAGGTTGCGGGTGCCCTGGGGGAATTTTTGCAGGCGTCGGCGCAACTCGGACAACGGCCTGCCCGTGGCCAGCATGACCTCGATCACGCGCAGGGCCGCCATGAGTCCGTCGCCCGAGGGCGACAGGTCGGCGCAGATGATGTGGCCGCTGGATTCGCCGCCGAGCAACGCGCCCTCCTCCGACATGCGCAGACTGACGTAGCGGTCGCCGATCGGCGTGCGCACCACCCGGCCGCCGGCCGCGCGCACGGCGGCATCGACGCCAAGGTTGCTCTGCTGGGTGACGACCAAGGTGTTCGCGGCCAGCCTGCCCTGCTCCAAGGCGTGCGTGGCGAGGATCGTCAGCAGTTCGTCGCCGTCGAGAACCCCGCCGAGTTCGTCGCAGAGCACGCAGCGGTCGCCGTCGCCATCGTGGGCCACGCCGAGCCGGGCACCCTCGGCGAGCACACGCGCGGCCAGTTGCCCGGGATGTTCGCTGCCGACGCCGGCGTTGATGCGTGCGCCGTCGGGCTCGGCGCCGATGCCGGACACCTCCGCGCCGAGCGCGCGCAGCACGGCCGGGCTCGTCGCGCAGGTCGCCCCGTGGGCGGTGTCGAGCACGATCCGCCAGCCGGACAACGCGCCGGGGGGCAGCAGCCCGCGCATGGCCTCGACATAGTCCGCGGCGACGACGCCGGGCACGACGCCGGAGCCGGCCGGGACCGCGTCGGACAAGAGGGCCTCGATGGCGGCCTCGTCCTCATCGGCGAGCTTCACGCCGCCTGTAGTGAAAAACTTGATACCGTTGTCCGCCGCCGGATTGTGCGAGGCGGTGATCATGACGCCCAGCACGGCGTTTTCGACCCGCACGGCCCGGGCGAGCGCGGGCGTCGGCACCACGCCGAGCGAGACCGGGGCCAGGCCGCCGGCGACGAGTCCGGCCACGACCGCGTCAACCAGCGCGGGACCGGAGACGCGGGTGTCGCGCCCGATCATGACCTTGCCGCCGCCGCCCCCGACCCAGCGGGCGACGGCAAGACCCAGGCGGGCGGCAAAATCCGGATTGATCACCGGTCCGCCGAACGGACCGCGCACCCCGTCGGTGCCGAAATAGCGGCGCTTCATGATTTGAAAAACTCGCGGGTGCGGGCGATGCGTTCGCGGACCGCGCCGCCGAGCAACTGCTCGCGGGCGAGGGCCACCCCCTCGGCGGGCGCGACGGTGCGGCCGCAAACCCAGAGCGCGAGCGAGGTGTTGGCCACGATGGTGTCGACCAGGCCCTGCGGGCCGCGGCCGTCGAGCAGCCTGTCGACGATGGCGAGATTGGTCGGCAGGTCGCCGCCGATCAAGTCCTCGACGGGCGACAAAGGCAGCCCAATCTCGGCGGGAGACCAGGTCCCGTCGACTTCACGAAGGCGGCCGATGCCGCGCACGCGGTTGGGGCCCGCCGTGGTGAACTCGTCGATGCCGCGGTCCGGTCCGAGCACACAGTGCGCGGCCAGACCGGCTTCAGTGCCGAGCAGGTCGAGCACCTCGGCGAGCAACGGGACCCAGCGCTCGGCGAACGAACCGAGCAGGATGTGCGCGGGGCGGCCGGGGTTGATCAGCGGACCGAGGATATTGAAGATCGAGCGCCGGCCCTCCTCGGCGAGGAGTTTGCGGGCGGGGGCGATGTGCCTGAAGGTCGGGTGGTAGGCCGGCGCGAAGAAGAACGCAAAGCCCAGCTCGGCGAGACCCGCGCGGACCTTCTCGGGCGGGGCCTCGAGGTCGACGCCGAGCGCGGCCAGCAGGTCGGCGCTGCCGCACTTGGAGGTGATGCCGCGGTTGCCGTGCTTCATGACCTTCACGCCGGCCGAGGCCAGCGTGAGCACGACCAGACTGGAGATGTTGAAGGCGCCGACCTTGTCTCCGCCGGTGCCGACGATATCGACGGCCTCCGCCGACCAGGCCGACACGCCGGGGTCGACGGCGCGGGCGCGAAAGGCCTGCGCAAAGGCGGCCACCTCGGAGGGCGTCTCGCCCTTGTCGGCGAGGGCACGCAGAAAGCCGGCCTTGGCGGCGGCGTCCACCGCGGGGTCGGCCAGCGATGGGACGACCGCGTGCACGTCTTCGACGGTCAGTTCACGGCCGGTGGCGAGGAGTTGGGCAAGTTCCGCAAGTGCGCTCATGAGCGGGCAGGTAATCCGCATTCGACCGGCCGGGGAAAGCATAATCTCGACACGGCCCCCGGCCTGTGGAACCAGAGGGCGTGCGACGTCTGTCATTATTGCTCTCTCTTTTCTGCCTGTGGAACGCCGGTATGGCCGCCGACGAACCGGCCCGGCCGCTGAGCGCCCGCGACGCCATCGTCCTCGGCGTCGTCGAAGGCGTGACCGAGTTTTTGCCGGTTTCCTCCACCGGACACCTGATCATCGCCAGCCACCTGCTGGAATTGGAATCCGACGCCCAACTGCTCGACGCCGGGGGGCAACCGCTTTGGTTGAAGCCGCCCTCACCCGAAAACCCCGAGGGCGAACCGCTGACCCTCAAGCTCGCCGCCGACACCTACGTCGTGGTCATCCAGGCCGGCGCCATCGCGGCGGTCGTGCTGCTCTATTGGGGACAATTGACCGGCATGTTGGCCGGCCTGCTCGGTCGCAGCACCTCGGGGCTGCGGCTGCTGCGCAACATCATCCTCGCCTGCATCCCCGCCGTGGCGATCGGGCTGGCCGCCGAGGACTGGATCGACGCGCACCTTTTCTCCATCCGCACCGTGGCCTTCGCGCTGATCAGCGGAGCCGTGTTGATGTTCTACGCCGAGCGCTGGCGGCGAAAGACGACCGGCCTGGTCACCCCGCGCCTCGAACCCGCCGACCTCCGGCCGGGCCAGGCCCTGGGCATCGGCCTGATGCAATGTCTGGCGCTCTGGCCGGGCATGAGCCGCTCGATGTCGACCATGGTCGGCGGCTACTTCGTCGGTTTGTCGCCGGCCAAGGCCGCGGAGTTCAGCTTCCTGGTCGGCCTGCCCATTCTGACCGGCGCGGCCGGCCTCAAGGCGCTGAAAAACGGCCCCGCCATGATCGCCGTCTTCGGCTGGTCGCAGGTGTTGCTGGGCGCGATCGTCGCCGCGGTGGCGGCCGCGATCGCGGTCAAGTTTCTCGTCGGTTACCTGACCCGCCACGGACTCGAGGTTTTCGCCATCTACCGGGTGATTATCGCGGCGGTGCTGTTCATCGGCTTCATCTAAAGAAACACCGCGGCAAAAAATCCGTTGGTTATCTCGCTTGACCCGCCCCTCGCCGGACCTTACTCACGTCATCTTTTAACACTCGCAATCCGTCGCCACACCACGGCACTCCCACTTCCAACTCCCGCTCACCATGGCCAATCCGAAACGCAAGCAATCCAAACGCCGCAGCGCCAACCGCCGCGCCGCCAACGCTTTCAAAGCTCCCGAGTTCGCTAAAGACCCGACCGACGGCACCGCCTTCCGTCCGCACCACGTCAATCCCAACAACGGGATGTATCGCGGCCGCCAGGTGCTCGACGTCGAAGTCTGAGCCCCGGACCGCTCCCCCAGGTCCCCCCACCATCCAACGCGATGGTTCCCCCCTCCGGCGAAACCGGCCGCATAGCGCTTGACGCGATGGGTGCCGACCTCGGTCCATCCGAGGTCGTCGCCGCGGTCGAGCTGGCCTTCGCCGAATTTCCCGAGCTGCTGCCCGTCACCTTGGTGGGCAACGAGGAAATCCTGCGCCCCCTGATCGCGGCCAACGGCCTCGAAGGCCACGCCAAGCTCGCCGTCCTGCACGCCTCCGAGGTCGTCACCATGGACGACAAGCCGCTGCAGGCACTCCGCCGCAAAAAAGACTCCTCCATGGCCCGCGCCATCGAGCTGGTCAAAAGCGGCGAGGCCTCCGCCCTCGTCAGCTGCGGCAACACCGGCGCGCTCATGGCCGGCGGCACCGTGCGCCTCCGCACCCTCGGCGGCATCGATCGCCCCGCCCTCGCGGCCATCATCCCCCGCGAAAACGGCCACTTCATCCTCATCGACGCCGGCGCCAACCCCCAGGCCGAACCCGAGCACCTGCTGCACAACGCCCTGCTCGGCAGCCACTACGCCCGCGTCATCCTCGGCGTAAAAAACCCCCGCGTCGGCCTGCTCACCATCGGCACCGAAGAAGGCAAGGGCAACGCCCTGGTCGCCGGCGCCCACGCCCTGCTCAAGCAAAACACCGGTCTCATCAACTACGTCGGCCACACCGAGGGGTTCCAGGTCTTCTCCGACCACTGCGACGTCGCCGTCTGCGACGGTTTTGTCGGCAACCTCCTGCTCAAGAGCTGGGAGTCGCTCGCCAAGTTTTTCTCCGCCACGCTCAAGACCGAGCTCAAGGCCAACCCGCTCCGCATGACCGGAGCCCTGCTCTCCAAGGGCGCCTTCGTGGCCCTGAAGGCCCGCATCAACCCCGACATCTACGGCGGCGCCCCGCTCCTCGGCCTGCGCGGCAACATCCTCAAGGCCCACGGCTCCAGCAACCGCCACGCCATCAAAAACGCCCTCGCCGCCGCCGGCAAAGTCGTCCGCGCCGACCTGCTCCGGCACATCGAGGAGGACGCCGCCCGACTCAACCAAACCCTCGCCGCGGAGCCCGCCTCCAACGACGCGCCCGTCGCGGACGTTTGACTCCCGCCCGTCCCGGCGTTTTCACCTCCTGCCTCCATGGTCAACAACCCCGCCCACGCCATCCTCGGCACCGGTTCCCATGCCCCCGCGCGGATTGTCACCAACCACGATCTTTCGAAGCAGGTCGACACCTCCGACGAGTGGATCTTCACCCGCACCGGCATCCGTGAGCGTCGCATCGCCGGCGACCATGAGACCACCTCCTACATGGCGGCCGAGGCCGGGCGCCGCGCCTTGGAAGACGCCGGGGTCACCGCCGCGCAGATCGACCTGATCATCGTCGCCACCATGACGCCCGACATGCCCATGCCCGCCACCGCGTGCATCGTGCAACACCTGCTCGGCGTGCCCGCCACCGCCCCCTGCTTCGACCTCAACGCCGCCTGCTCCGGCTTCCTCTACGCGCTCGACACCGCCTGGGCCATGCTCGCCTCCGGCCGCTACCGGCACGCCCTGGTGATCGGCGCCGAAAAACTCTCCTCGGTCCTCGACTGGACCGACCGCACCACCTGCGTGCTCTTCGGCGACGGCGCCGGCGCCGTCGTGCTCGGCCCCGCCCGCGGCACCGCCGGCATCCTCGGCACCAAACTCTACGCGGAGGGCGCCCACACCGACCTGCTCTGCATCGCCGGCGGCGGCAGCCGTCATCCCGCCGCCCCCCTCGTGTCCGACGACCCCGCCGCGCCCCGCCGCGTCATCACCATGCGCGGTCGCGAGATCTTCAAGCTCGCCGTCCGCCAGATGGAGGACGCCGCCCGCGAGATCCTCGACCTGCACGGCATCCCCGCGCATGACATCGACTGCGTCGTGCCCCACCAGGCCAACCTCCGCATCATCGACGCCATCGCCCAGTATCTCGAGCTCCCGACCGACCGCTTCTTTGTCAACCTCGAGCGCTATGGTAACACCTCCGCCGCCTCCATCCCGCTTGCGCTGGACGAGGCCCGCCGCGCCGGCCGCATCCTGCCCGGACACACCACGCTGCTCGTGGCGTTCGGGGCAGGCTTGACCTACGGTTCCGCGCTGGTTCGCTGGTGATTACTTTTCTCATGGCATTCACACACGCCTGGCGCCGACTCCACCTCCCCTTCATCGCGATCATCGGCCTTCTCGCCGGTTCCTCCCCTCTCGTGGCCGACCTGGTCTGGGAGCCCGCCACCGGCTGGCGCGTCGAGGGCGGCGTGCTCGCCAACTTCGTCGAGAATGACGACAGCCGCGGCGCCCTCGACCACATGAACAAGGCCCGCGCGGCCGAGGAAGCCGGCGATGACAGCGCCGCGATCAAGCGCTACAAGATCGTCGCCAAGGACTACGCCAGCTCCGTCTTCGCCGCCGAGGCCAACTTCCGGCTCGGCAAACTCTGGACCGAAGGCCGCCGCTTCTACAAAGCCTTCGACGCGCTCCAGGTCATCGTCGACAAGCACCCCAACTACGAACGCTTCACCGAGACCATCGGCGCGCAGTATCGCATCGCCACCGCCCTCGTGAACGGCGAGCGCAATCGCATCTGGGGCCTCATCCCCGGCTTCAAAAACCGCGGCCAGGGCATCGAATACCTCGAGACCATCATCCGCACCGCCCCCTACAGCGACTACGCGCCGCTCGGCCTGATGACCATCGCCCGCGCCCACCAGCGCCTCGGCCAGTCCGACGAGGCCATCGACGCCCTCGACCGCATGGTCAACGACTACCCGCAGAGCTTCCTCGCCCCCGACGCCTACCTCAACCTCGCGCAAGCCCACAGCGAGCTCGTCCAAGGCCCGCAATACGACCAGGCCTCCACCCAGCAGGCCCTCACCTATTACCAGGACTTCCTGATCCTCTTCCCCGAGGACCCCGCCGCGCCCGACGCCGGCACCGGCCTCACCGACATGCGCACGATGCTCGCCGAAAGCAAGATGCAGATGGCCGAGTTCTACGACAAATACCGCTCCAACCACACCGCCGCGCGCGTCTTCTACAACGAGGCCATCACCATTTTCCCCGACTCCCCCGTCGCCGAGCGCGCCCGCACCCGCCTCGCCCGCATCGACGCCATCCTCTCCGGCGAGGCGCCCGCCGAACCCAGTCCCGCCAAACCCGCGCCGCCCGCCAAGAAGCGCTTCTGGCTGTTCTGATCCCAGCCGCGCCCGCCAAACCCGCCGGCAAAAACGCGCCCGCCCGTCCCTCCCCTCCCCGCACATGTTCCGTATCCTCACCGGCCTTCTGTTGACCGTCTTGCTCGGCCTCACCGGCTGCTCCCACTACCGCATGGGCACCGGCGTCGAAGCCAGGTTCGACACCCTCTTCATCCCGCCGGTGACCAACGAGGCCAACCTCCCGCAGGCCATCGCCCTGGTGACCACCGAGGTGCGCGAGACCTTTCTGCGCGATGGTCGCGTCCGTCTGGTCGCCTCCGAGGACGAGGCCGACGCCGTGCTCCGCATCAACCTCGTCGACTACCGCCGCGACCGCCTCGTTTCGCAACCCGCCGACACCGGCCTGGCCCGCAAATTCGGCATGATCCTGACCGCCGACTGCACCCTCACGCTCGCCGGCGAGGACAAACCCCTCTTTGAGAACCGCCGCTTCGTCGCCGAGCGCCAGCTCTTCACCGACGGCAACGCCGCCGGCGCCCCGTTCGACGGCCAGCTCCAGGCCCAGTATCAGAACCTGCCGCTGCTCGCCGAGACCCTCGCCGCCCAGCTCAAGTCGGCCGCGCTCGACGTCTGGTAAACCCACCCGCGCGAATCCGCGTAATCGGGACTTTTCAAAGCCCGTCGGGCGTCCTCATCTTCCCCCCGTGAAGCCCGCCTCCATCCTTGCCCCGTCCATCCTTGCCGGCGATCACGCCCGGCTCGCCGACAGCGCCCGCATCGTCGCCGACAACGGCTGCGAATGGCTGCACCTCGACATCATGGACGGCCACTTCGTGCCCAACCTCACCTTCGGCCCGCAGACCGTGGCCGCGCTGCGGCCCGATTCGAAGCTCTTCTTCGACACCCACCTGATGCTCTCGCGGCCGCAGGACTACATCGAACCCTTCGCCAAGGCCGGCGCCGACCTCATCAGCATCCACATCGAGGCCGACTGCGACCAACGCGCCACCCTCGCCCGCATCCGCGGGCTGGGCCCGCAAAACGGCATCGTGCTCAACCCCGGCACCCCTGCCGACGCCATCGAACCGTTCTTAGACCAGGTCGACCTCGTGCTCGTCATGACCGTGCAGCCCGGCTTCGGCGGTCAGGCCTTCAACGCCGACATGCCCGCCAAGATCGCGCGGATCGCCCGGTGGCGCGAGGAGCGCGGCCTGACGTTCCGCCTGGAGGTCGACGGCGGCGTCGACCTGAAGACCGGCCCGCTCTGCCGTAGTGCCGGAGCGGATACCTTCGTGGCCGGCACCGCGTTCTTCAAGGCCTCGGACCGCGCCGCCTTCGCCGCGCAGGTCGCGGCTTGGTGAGGCTTCGTTGGCATTCCACGCATCCCGCAGGAGGCCGCGCTTGCGCGGCCCTTTTTTGCGTCATGATACCAAACGCCTCTGGCATTTAGCCTTTCCGTCAGCCTGATTTTTCAACCACGGCTATCACGGATTACACAGATGAAAAAGGCCTTGGATTGATCCGTGCCCATCCGTGACATCCGTGGTTAAGGTCTGAAAGATTGGGGTGTTTGCTATGACAAGGCGCGGCATGAGGCTATTCCGGAAATTTTCAAAGCGTCCCACGGGCCGCGCAAACGCGGCCCCTACGTCGCCCGGCTACAACTTCACCGGCCCTCGCGCGCCAGCCCGGCGGCCTCGCGATACTGCGCGCGGAAGTGTTCGCCCAATTCCTTGGCCAGACGGATCTCGGCGACTTTGTCGCGGGCGCGGAGCGCGTCCTTGATCCGGCCCGAGGCCATTGCGTAATCGACCACGGACATGTCGCGCAGCCTGGCGAGCGCCTCCGGCGGACGGCCGGCCGCCTCGACCGCGCGCCAGGCAGCGACCAGCTCGGCATGGGTGTCGATGCACATGATGCGGATGATGAAGCGCAGCTCGCCAAACAGGCCGCCGGTCCACTCCGCGTGATAGACCAGCGGGTCCTCGAGCGCGTAGGGTTTTTCCGCGGGATCACTGCGCAGCGCGTCGACGCCGGGCTCGGCATAGGCGTCCTTGCGCACGGGCAGGCGGCGCAGCGCGTGGTGCGCGGGCCCTCCGGGGGTGCCGGGGCGCTGGTTCCAGAGGCGCTGCCCCTCGGGGCTCAAAGTGAACTCGATGAAGGCGCGCGCCAGGCCCGGATTGGGCGCGCCGCGCAACATGCCGATGGGGTCGACCGAGTAGGCGGTGCCGCCGGCCGGCGCGATGTAGCTGACCCGCGTGCTGCCGCCGCGGCGCAGCAGGGCCTCGGCCTGCTGGCGTCCGTAGAAGTCGATGCACATGCCGGCCGCGCAGTTGCCGGCGGCGACGTCGATCGGCACCTTTTGCGCGCTGTCGGTGAAGTAGCGGGCGTTGGCCGAGATGCGCTGGATAAGTCGCAGCCCGTCGCTCCAGCCGTCGGAGATCGCGGCGGTGACGGCGGCCCGGCGCGACGCCTCGTCGGCGAAGCGGGCGTTGTCGACCCGGGCGCGCATGACGGCGTGTATCCGTTGTTGGATGACGTTTTCGAAGGCCTTGTTCATCGAGCCGCTCTTGGTCGGGTCGGCGAGGGCGACGGAGCCGGTGTAGCGCGGATCGGCGAGGTCGTCCCAGCCGGAGGGCACGGGCAGGCCGAGGCGGTCGAGCTCGTCGTGGTTGACGATGATGCCGAAGGAGCTGAGCACGACGCCGATCCAGCGTTCGTCGGCGTCGCGGTAGTCGTCGCCCGCGTGCCGGAGGGGCAGCACGTCGTCGTTGAACCATTCCGGATGCGCCGCGACCACGCCGCTGTCGACGAGGCGCCCGGCGCGGGCCTGCACGATGAAGTCGTAGGCGCCGCCGCCGAAGAACAGGTCGATGCCGGAGCCGACGTCGGACGCGAGAAAGGCCGCGCGGGCCTCGCGCGCCTCGGCGGAGGCGTCGGCGGGCAGACGGCCGTTGGCGAAGGAGGACTGCACGGCGAGGCTCCACGAGCGGCCGAGCGTGTTGGTCCAGTGATTGCGGAAGGCGGCGGTGTATTCACCTTCCAGATACCGGGCGATCTCGTTGGTGCCGCCGATGGTGCGCCAGTCGATGGAGACGACCCGGCCGGTGCGCTCCCGGTGCCGTTCGCGAAAGGCGCGGGCGAACTCCTGGCGAATGGATTCGTTGTGCGGGGTGATGATGACGAGTGTGTCGTCGGCGGGACCGGCGGCGGCGGTCGTTTTGCGCAGGGCAAAGGGCAGGATAAGGATGGCCGCCAGGACCGTCAGCAGGGCGATGTTCTTGATCATGGCGCGGGGCGTTGCGGACGGCTCATTTCACCAGCACGATGACGTCGTCCGGGTCGGCCGACGCGTGCAGCTCGCCGGCCTGGCCGGAATCGACGTGGCGGGGGTTGAGTTCGTAGATCTTGAGGACGGGGCCGCCGGTGGTGAATTCGTATTGGGCCACCTCTCCGAGATAGACCGAACGGCCGATGCGACCGGGCACGCTGTTGACGGCCGCCGCGGCCTCGCCGAGGCGCCAGCACTCGGGACGGATGGAGAGGGTGACTTCCGAGCCGGTCGCGGGGCGGTCGGCCGGGTCGCCGAGCTTGCCGTGAAAGCGGCCGATGGCGGTGTCGACGACGGCCTGATCGCCGACGAGGGAGGCGAGTTTGCCGGGGATGAAGTCGGTCTCGCCGATGAAGTGGGCGACGGTGCGTCCGGTGGGACGACGGTAAACTTCGCGCGGCGCGCCGACCTGCAAGATGTGTCCACCCTCGAGGATCGCCATGCGGTCGGCGATGGAGAGGGCCTCCTTCTGGTCGTGGGTGACGTAGACGGTGGTGAGGTTGAACTCTTTGCAAACGCGGCGGATCTCGGTGCGCATCTCCAGCCGGAGCTTGGCGTCGAGGTTGGAGAGGGGTTCGTCGAGCAGGAGGCAGCGGGGGCGGATGACGAGGGCGCGGGCGAGGGCGACGCGCTGCTGCTGGCCGCCGGAGAGTTGGTTGGGTTTGCGCTCGGCGTAGGCACCCATGCGGACGGATTCGAGGGCGGCGCCGACGCGTTGGGTGATCTCGGCGCGGGGCACGCGGCGCTCCTCCAGGCCGAAGGCGACGTTTTGGGCGACGGTCATGTGGGGCCAGAGGGCGTAGCTCTGGAACATCATGCCGGTGTTGCGCTTGTGCGGGGCAAGCCGGGTGACGTCCTCGTCGCCAAAGCGGATGCTGCCGGCCTCGGGGATGTAAAAGCCCGCCATGCTGCGCAGCAGGGTGGTCTTGCCGCAGCCGCTGGGGCCGAGCAGGAAAAACAGTTCGCCGGGATCGATGTTCAGATCGAGCCCGTGCAAGGCCACCGTGGACCCGAAGCGTTTGGTCAGTTGAGAAATTCCGATGGAGATCATGCAGGCGGGGTGCGTTGGCCGTCGGGAAGGCAAGAATCGTGCCTCCCGCGAGTCAAAGGGCAATCGCCTCGCGCGGCCATTCGTAACAGAGCGCGGCTTGTCCTTGCGACGGAACGGGGCTTGCTGTGTTTTGCCGATCATGCCCTCCGCCGAAAAGTTTCCCGCCCACGCCGACCTCGCCTCCGTGCTCGTGACCGAGGCCGACATCCGCAAACGCGTCCGCAAGCTGGGCAAGGAAATCAGTTCACTCTACGGCGAAGAAGAGATCACCGTGATCTCACTGATCAACGGCGCCGTGCTCTTCACCGCCGACCTGTTGCGCGAGATCACCAACCCCGTGCGGCTGGACTGCATCCGCATCTCCAGCTACCGCAACGAGACCACCTCCAACGGCAAGCCGCAGGTGCTCAGCAGCCTCACCCTAGACATCAGCAACCGCCACGTGCTGCTGATCGACGACATCCTCGACACCGGCAAGACCCTCTCGGTCGTGGTCTCGCTCATCCACAAGCTCAACCCCGCCAGCGTGCGCACCTGCGTGTTGCTCGACAAGCGCGGCCGCCGCGAGGTGGAGTTTGAGAGCGATCTGGTGGGCTTCCAGATCCCCGATAAATTCGTGGTGGGCTACGGCCTGGATTTCGCCGAGCGCTACCGCAACCTGCCCTGCATCGGCGTGCTCAAGCCCAACCTGCAAAACCCGCCCGAGTGGGCGTGAAGCGGCGCGGCGAATCCCCGCAAAGCGACCGGACGCCACCCCGCTTACGCCAGCGGGCCGTTCACTGCGGGATCTTCAGCTCCATACCGATGCTGAGCGCGTTTTCGCTCGGCATCACATCGCGGTTGGCCGCGTAAATGTCGCGCCAGCGCGAACGATTGCCGTAGTAGCGCTGGGCCAGGCTGAACAACGTGTCACCCTTGACCACGGTGTGCCGGCGAAACGCCCCCGCCGGCGCGGGCGGTGGCGTCGGGGCCGCCGGAGGCGGCGTCGGCCGCGGCGTGATCGTCACGGGAGCCTGCGGCGTCTCCACCGGCACGGGTTGCACCGGCACCAGCGCGGACTGCGAGGGATCGATCACCGCGATGGTGCCACCGGAATTGCGCGTCGCGTCGAGCAGCGCCTGACGGGCCTCGGCGACCTGTTCCTTGAGCAGCAGGTTCTCGCGCTGGAGTTGATCGAGCGTGTCGTAGACATCGGACCGGATGGCCTGGTTTTCCAACGGCCGGGCGGGCAGTGTGCGGGCGAACTCGCGCGTGGCGGCCTCGATCTGCTGGCGCACCAGGTCCGCCTGCTGACTGTTGGGCTTCAGCTCGCGAAACTTGCGGTAGTGATAGATCGCCGCGATCGGATCCTTGATGTGCTTCTGGTAAAGAATGGCCGCCTCCAGATGCGACTCGGGCGCCCCCTCGCCGCGCTCGGCGATGACCTTCAGAAAGGCCGACAACGCCTCCTGGTTGCGGTCCTGGCGCAACAACTCCTTGCCGCGCCGGTAGTCGCGATCCTCGACCTCCGGCGTGAACACCCCGGGATCACGCGGCGCACACCCGGTCGCCAGCAGCAGTGACGCAAGCAGGGTTAATAGCAGCGAGCAGGAGCGAAACCACATGGACGGAACGGGGAAATGAATTGAACGGGAAACAGTTGCTCCTAAGTCTCCCAACCCCTTCCTCGACTCAAACCCTAAATGGCTCTTTCGACCAAAACCATCCTCGCCCGGGCCCGCTCCTGCCTGCGCATCGAACAAGCCGCCATCACGGCCACCCGCGACGGCCTCGACGAAGGTTTCGCCGAGGTCGCCCGCCTCGTCCACGCGGCCATCGGCAACGGGCAAAAACTCATCTTCACCGGCGTCGGCAAATCCGCCCACATCTGCCAAAAACTCGCCGGCACCTTCAACAGCACCGGAGCCCCCTCCTGCTTCCTCGACGCCACCGCCGCCCTCCACGGCGATCTCGGCATCTGCTCCGAGGGCGACGTCGCCATCGTGCTCAGCAACAGCGGCCAGTCCGACGAAATCCTGCGGCTGGTCACCATGATCAAACGCTTTGGCGTGCGCCTCGTGGCCTTTACCAGCAACCCCGATTCCGAACTCGCCCGCCACGCCGACCTCACCCTGCTCTACCGCGTGCCCGAGGAGGCCTGTCCGCTCAAACTCGCCCCCACCGCCAGCACCACCGCCGCCCTCGCCCTCGGCGACGCCCTCGCCATGGTCCTGCTCGAGGCCCGCGGCCTCACCCGCGACGACTTCGCGCGCTTCCACCCCGCCGGCAACCTCGGCCGCGTGCTGCTCCTGCGCGTCAGCGACATCATGCGCACCGGCGACCGCCTCTGCACCGGACCGGACAACATCACCCTGCAGGACGCCATCCTGCGCATGACCAAGGCCAAGAGCGGCAGCATCGCCCTCGTCCACCCCAAGACCGGCAAGCTCACCGGCATCCTCACCGACGGCGACTTCCGCCGCAGCGCGTTGACCGGCCCCGACTTCCTCACCCGCCCCGCCGGCGACTTCATGACCCGCAGCCCCAAGACCGTGGCCGCCGAGGCGCTCGGCGTCGACGCCCTGCGCCTCTTCGAGGCCCACAAGATCGACGACCTCATCGTGGTCGACGCCAAGGGCAAACCCGTCGGCCTGGTGGACGGTCAGGATCTTCCCAAACTTAAAATCGTATGAGCATCGCCCCCCTGCGCGTCGGCATCATCGGCATGGGCGGCTTTGCCGGCGTGCACCAGCAAGCCCTCCTGAAACTCGAAGCGCTCCGCCAGTCGCGGCTGGTCTGCACCTGCGACCCACGGGCCGACGCCTTCGCCGAGCAACAGGCCCAGTGGAACTTCGCCGGCCGCGGCGTGCGCGTCTTCACCGACTACCGCGAGATGCTCGACGCCTGCGGGCACGAGCTCGACATGCTCGTCGTCCCCACGCCCATCACCCTGCACGCCGAGATGCACCGCGCCGGCGTCGAGCGCGGCATCCCCGTCTACCTCGAAAAGCCCCCCACCCTCGACCCCGACGAACTCGAAGCCATGATTGAGTGCGACGCACAGGCGGGGAAAGCCACCCTCGTCAGCTTCAACTTCATCATCGAAAAACCCCGCCAGTCGCTCAAGGCCCGCTTGCTCGCCGGCGAGTTCGGCCGCCTGCACGAGGCCCGCCTGCATGTGCGCTGGCCCCGCGCCACCAGCTACTTCACGCGCAACAACTGGGCCGGCCGGCTGCAGGGCGAGGACGGCCGCCTCATCCTCGATTCCTGCATGGGCAACGCCATGGCCCACTTTGTCCACAACCTCCTCTACTGGGCCGGCACCGACGGCCAGATGGACTGGGCGGAGCTGCAACAGGTCCGCGCCGAGCTATACCGCGCGCACCGGATCGAGGGAGCCGACACCTTCCTCGTGCAGGCCGCCACCGCCGGCGGCGTCGCTATGCGCCTCGCGCTCACCCACGCCTGCACCGACGATACCTGCCAGATCGAGGAACTGCACTGCGCGACCGCCGTCATCCGCTACGTGGTCGGCTCGCACTACGAGATCCGCCACGCCGACGGCACCGTCGAACGCGAGCAACTCCCCCCCTTCGACTCCGTTGTCGACAACCACCTCGCCCACTACCGCTACCTGCGCGGCGAGACCGACCGCCCCGCCACCCGACTCGTCGATTCCCGCCCCTTCGTCCACCTCAACAACCTCGCCTACGTCTCGGCCGGCGCCATCACGACCTTCCCCGCCGAACGCACCAGCCTGGTGCGCAACCCCCGCGACAACGCCGACTACCACGAAGTCGCCGGACTCGCCGGCGCCCTGACCGACTTCCTGGAAAAAGGCGTCTGGCCCGCCGCCACGTTGTTCGGCCGCGCCGCGTCCTCCCGGTTGGCGACGCCCGCGGATGTCGCCGCGACCCGCGAGACCGTCGGTCGCATGACCGCCGCCGGCACGTCCGCCTGAGCCGGATCGCCCGCCTGTGCAGCGATTGGCATTTTCCGCGCAAATCGGCATTTTGGGTCGTTCACGCCCCCACGCTTTGCTCCAATCATCGACCTGACCATGGCCACTCCCGAGTTCACCTACCAAGACACCTTCGCCCTCGGCGCCGACGAAACCGAATATCGCCTCCTCTCCAAGGAAGGCGTCTCGACCACCACCTTCGAGGGCCGGGAAATCCTCAAGGTCGCCCCCGAGGCACTCGCCTACCTCGCGCAAAACGCGTTCCACGACTGCTCGTTCATGCTGCGCCCCGCCCACCTCGAGCAGGTCCGCGCCATCCTCGACGACCCCGAGGCCTCCGAGAACGACCACTACGTCGCCCTCACCCTGCTCAAAAACGCCGAGATCGCCGCGCAGGGCATCCTCCCCTTCTGCCAGGACACCGGCACCGCCATCATCATGGGCAAAAAGGGCCAGCAGGTCTGGACCGGTGCCGACGACGCCGAATACCTCTCCAAGGGCGTTTACGAGTGCTACACCAAGGAGAACCTCCGCTACTCCCAGACCGCCCCGCTGGACATGTTCAAGGAGACCAACACCGGCACCAACCTCCCCGCACAGATCGACCTCTACGCCACCAAGGGTGCCGAATACAAATTCCTCTTCGTCGCCAAGGGTGGCGGCTCCGCCAACAAGACCTTCCTCTACCAGGAGACCAAGGCCCC
>JBDRJH010000292.1:0-2010 GCA_043815125.1 Verrucomicrobiota bacterium | reverse complement strand
CGGTATTCGGGCACCGAGGCGAAATTGCGGCTGCTTGTGGAGGGGCCGACTGATGTCGTGGTGGGTGATGGAATCGCCCGGCTGGAATCCGCGGCGCGTGCGGATCTGCAGGTGATCTAGTATCTACTTATCTAAGTCCGCGTATTTACTGCTGAGGGATTTGGGACGGACATCGACCTTGGTCCAGGCGAATGGATGCGCGGTGGGGTTGTAGACCGCGATGAACTCGTCGATGGCGGTGCGAAGCTGCGCGACGGAGTGGAAACTGGCCCCGCGCAAGGCCTGGCGGCTGAGGAGGCTGAACCACACCTCGATTTGATTGAGCCAAGAGGCGTGGGTCGGGATGAAGTGCAGGTGAACGTTGGGATGGGCGGAGAGCCAGCGGTCCTGCTTGGGTTTGTGCGTAGAGAGATTGTCGAGCACGACATGGACCTGACGCCCGGGATGCTCCGCCAGCACTTGGTTCATGAAATCGAGGAACTCCAGGCGGCGCCGGCGTTGATAATGGCCAGCCTGGACCTGCCCGGTCGCGATATTGAGGGCCGCAAACAACGTGGTGGTGCCGTGGCGCTCATACTCATGATTGAAGCCGGTCAGGCTTTGGCCATTGGGCAGCCGCAACCAACCCTGCGCGCGTTCCAAGGCTTGAATGTGCGGCTTCTCATCGACGGCTAGCACCACCGCGTTGACCGGTGGCGCCAGATAAAGTCCGACCACGTCGGCCGCCTTACGCTCGAACTGAGGGTCGGTCGACAAACACCAGGAGCGGCGACGTTCCAGACTGATGCCCCGCAGTCGCAGCACGCGCCAGACCTGATGCACCTCGACGTCGCCAAGGTGGGCCGCCAACCGCGGCCCGTTCCAGCGGGCGAAACCCCGCGGCGGGGTTTGATCCAGCGCGGCCAGCACGCGCCGCTCCACCTGGGCATCGTAGCGCCGGGGACGACCGGAGCGCGGGGCGTCGTGCAGGGCGCCGAGCCGTTCGGCCGCGAACCGCCGGCGGATCTTGCTGACCGTGCCGGTGCGGATGCCGAGTCGTCCGGCGATAGCTTGCGTGCTGCCGCCCTCGGCCGCACCCAATAGTATCTTCACGCGCAAGACTTCAAGCTGGCTGCTCCCGTGGCGCCGCAATCGTGCCTCCAGTTCCTGACGTTCCACTTCATTCAACACAACAGGCGTGGCTGGTCGGGGCATGCCCCATGCCACGTTATCACGCTCTCTTTAGCAACTAGATACTAGCGCGCAACGCTTGCGCACCTGATGCGTCTTTCGTTCACGCGCTCCAAGTCCTGCCGCGCATCACATTCATAATGCCAAGAATTCGTTTACTTTGCCTCTGTCTGATAGCCGCCGTTCTTGCGGGTGGCTGCACAGAGAATGTCCCTGTCCCGGTTGGCCGTAAGGAAGCCGGTAATGCGCTCACGCCTGATGGCGGGAAGAAGGCCGGATCCGCCAGCGACAATGCCGGCGCAGTCGGGGGTGGCAGCACCGGTCGTCCCGGTCCTGGCAGTGGGAGCCGGCCGGCACAGGTGGTGGAGGTGATCAATATCCAGCGGCGTGACCTTTCCGAGTCGCTCAACGTGGTCGGCTCGATCGCGCCGAACGAATCGGCGACGATCCGGCCGGAGATGAGCGGCTTGGTTCGCTCGATCCATTTCGAGGAGGGGCAGCCTGTGAAAAAGGGCGATCTGCTGCTCCAGATTGACGATGCGGAATTGCGCGCCCAAGTGGCACAGACCCAAGCCAGGCACGATCTCGCCCGGCTCAACCTCGAGCGCGCGGAAAACCTCCGTCAGACGCAGTCGAACACCCAGGCGGATGTCGACCGGGCACGCAGCGAGTTCGCCGCGGCGCAGGCCGAACTCGCGCTTTTGGAGGTGCGGCTGCAACGTACGGCGGTGAAGGCACCGTTCGATGGGGTCCCAGGGGGCCGCACGATCTCTATTGGCGATAATGTCAGCCCCAGCACGGTGATCACGAAAATCGCCGACCTGAGCCGGCTTAAGGTGG
>JBDRJH010000291.1:0-34465 GCA_043815125.1 Verrucomicrobiota bacterium | reverse complement strand
CGGCCACGATCACGCCGGCTCGGCGAAGGACGCCGCCCACTGATTTTTAACGACTTTCTCGACGGCCAACCCGCGGGCCCACGCGCCACACCAAACGCAGGCCGCCGAGTTCAACCACAACCCACCAAACACACCACACATCATGATCACTGGTAATCTCGCCACCGGTCTCGCCGTTTTCGGCGCCGCTATCGCCGTCGGTCTCATCGGCTTCCGCACTGTTGAGGCCGTTGGCCGCAACCCCCAGGCCCAGGGCAAGATCCTTCCCCTGGCCCTCGTTCTGGGTGCCTTCGCCGAAGGTCTCGGCATTCTCGCCATCTTCGTGCTCGGCAAGTAAGCCGTTCCGTTCCCTTGCCGGAATGGCCCTGTGCTGTTCCGGCTCCCCTTTTTTTATCAACCTCTTTCTCGATGCTCACCGTTCTTGCCGCCGCCACCGTTGAAGCCGCCCACGACGCCGCCCAAGCCGCCGGCGAATCCGGCGCCGCCGAGCTGATCCATCGCTTCGGCATCCAGCCCGGCTACGTCGCGATGCAGTTTGTCAGCTTCGCGATCCTCGCCTTCGTGCTCTATCGCTTCGCCATCAAGCCCACCCTGGCGACCATGGACGAGCGCAACGCCAAGATCGCCGATGGCCTGAAGAACGCCGAGGCCACCGCCTCCCGCCTCGAGGAAGCCCAGAAAGAAGCCGCCGCCCTCGTGCAACAGGCCCGCGTCGATGCCGACAAGGTCATCGCCGACGCCCGCCAGCTCTCCAAGGAGCTCGCCGAGCGCGAAGCCGCCGCCGCCACCGAGCGCGCCAACGCCCTCATCACCAAGGCCGAGGCCTCCATTCAGCTCGAGCACAAGAAGATGCTCGACGAGGCCCGCGTCGAGATCGCCCGCCTCGTGGTCGCCACCACCCGCCAGGTCCTCGCCAAGGAACTCTCCGCCGAGGAGCAGTCCCGCTACAATCAGGCCGCCGCCCGCGAGCTCACCACCCTCTGAACAGCCCCCGGCGGCTCCCCCGTTTAACCTTTCGAAACCATGCGCGGCACCAAGCAGACCCAGCAGCTCGCCCGGCAGCTCTTTCAACTCAGCCTCGACGCCAACGGCCACCTCTCCGCCGAGCGCGTCGCCGGCGTCCTCGAATACGTTGAGAAACACGCCCCGGCCAAGCCTCTCGCCCTGCTGCAGGCCTACAAACGCCTCATCGCCCGCGAAGTCGCCCGCGGTCAGGCCCTCGTCGAGCACGCCGGTCCCGTCGACGAATCCCTCCTGAAGACCATCGAGGGTGCCATGAGCCAGCGCTATCACCGCCCCGTCGTCGCCTCCGGCAAAGCCAACCCCGCCCTCCTCGCCGGCCTGCGCATCCGCGTCGGCGACGACGTTTTCGAAACCTCCGTCAGTGCCCAGCTGGACATCCTCGCGGCCTCCGTCTGAGCCCCGCCGCCACTCCTCCGAACACTCTCAAAACACCATAGCCCTTACCATCGACAACATGAGCACGGTCCTCGAACAAATCGAACAGCAGATCGCGAAGCTTTCCAACAAAGCCGTCCGCAAGAACACCGGAGTCATCCGCACCGTCGCCGACGGCGTCGCCAAAATCGACGGCCTCTCCGACGTCATGTATAACGAGATGGTCAGCTTCCCCGGCGGCGTCACCGGCATCGCCCTCAATTTGGAAGCGGACGAGGTCGGTTGCGTCGTTCTCGGTGACGTCTCCCAGCTCAAGGAAGGCGACGAAGTCTCCACCACCGGCAAACTCCTCTCCGTTCCCGTCGGCAAGGCCCTCCTCGGCCGCACCGTCGACGCCCTCGGCAACCCCGTCGACGGCAAGGGCCCGATCGACTCCAAGGAATTCTACCCCGTCGAGCGCATCGCCCCCGGCATCATCGCCCGCAAGTCCGTCGACCAACCCCTCTTCACCGGCATCATGGCCATCGACTCCATGATCCCGATCGGTCGCGGCCAGCGCGAGCTCATCATCGGCGACCGCGGCACCGGCAAGACCACCATCGCGATCGACACCATCATCAACCAGGCCAAGATCAACAAGGTCGGCCTCGCCTCCGGCGATCCCAAGTTCCGCCCCGTCTACTCCATCTACGTCGCCGTCGGCCAAAAGAACTCCAACATCGTCCGCACCCTGTCCGCCCTCGAGGAAGCCGGCGCCCTCGAGTTCACCATCATCGTCGCCGCCCCCGCCGCCGACAACCCCGCCAACCAATACCTCGCCCCCTTCTCCGGCGCGGCCATCGGCGAGTGGTTCATGGAAAACGGCATGGACGCCCTCATCGTTTACGATGACCTCTCCAAGCACGCCGTCGCCTACCGCCAGATCTCGCTCATCCTGAAGCGCCCTTCCGGCCGCGAAGCCTATCCTGGCGACGTGTTCTACCTGCACTCCCGTCTGCTTGAGCGCTCCGCCCGCCTCGACGGCAAGGGCTCGCTCACCGCGCTCCCCATCATCGAGACCCAGGCCGGCGACGTGTCCGCCTACATCCCGACCAACGTGATCTCCATCACCGACGGCCAGGTGTTCCTCGAGACCGACCTCTTCAACCAAGGCATCCGCCCCGCCGTCTCCGTCGGTCTCTCCGTCTCGCGCGTCGGTTCCGCCGCCCAGATCAAGGCCACCAAGCAGGTCGGTGGTAAACTCAAGGGCGAGCTCGCCCAGTTCCGCGAACTGGCCGCCTTCGCCCAGTTCGGCTCCGACCTCGACGCCAAGACCAAGGGCCAGCTCGACCGCGGCGCCCGCATCGTGGAACTCTTCAAGCAGCCCGCCTTCAACCCGATCTCCATCGAGCTCCAGGTCGTCACCCTCTTCGCGCTGCAAAAGGGCTACTACGACTCCGCCGACATGAAGAAGGTCACCGCCACCGCCGCCGCCATCCGCGACTTCTTCACCACCCGCAAGGACGAACTCCTCACCGAGATCCGCAACAAGGCCAAGCTCGACGACGACATCGAGAAGAAGATCATCGCCGCCCTCGACGAGTGGAAGTCCACCTTTAACGGCTAACATCCTGAACCCGGGCGGCGCCCCCGCGCGCCGCCCGCTTCCCTCGCACCATGCCCTCCACCCGCGACATCCGCCGGCGCATCAAGTCGGTCAAAAACACCCGCCAAATCACCAAGGCGATGGAGCTCGTCGCCGCGTCCAAGATGAAGAAGGCGCAGCAGGCCGCTCTGGCCAGCCGCCCCTACACCCAGCTCATGGCCGCCATGCTTGCCGCGCTCGCGGACAAGGTCGACGCCTCCAAGCACCCCTTCCTCGCGCAGCGCGAGGTCAAGACCCGCGGCGTCCTCCTCGTCACCACCGACAAGGGCCTCTGCGGCCCCCTCAACGGCAACCTCTTCAAGCTCGTCACCGAGATCAAGGACCCCGCCAAATACTACGTCGTCGGCAAAAAAGGCGCCCAGTTCATCGCCCGCAGCCAGCGCGACCTCGTGGCCGACTACCAGATCCATGACCGCGTGCCCTTCGCCGAGGTCAAGGTCGCCGTCGAGCTCATGGTGAAGCACTTCCTCGAAGGCTCGATCGACACCATCGAAGTCATTTACCCGCGCTTCAAAAACACCCTCGTGCAGGAGTCGGTCAACCGCCCCGTGCTCCCGCTTGGCGACCTCAAGGGCTTCATCGCCCACCTCCGCAAGGAGGCCGGGGAGACCGCCACCGAGGAAGATCCCCGCGACATGCTCTTCGAACCCTCGGCCGCCGCCGTGCTCGACAGCCTGCTGCCCTTCTACGTCAACCGGCAGATCTACCAGTTCATCCTCTCCGCCAAGGCCTCCGAACACAGCGCCCGCATGGTCGCCATGAAGACCGCCAAGGACAACGCCACCGGCCTGCTCGGCGACCTCACGCTCGAATACAACAAGGCCCGCCAGGCCGCCATCACCCAGGAAATCCTGGAGATCTCCGCCGCCGCGGCCGCCTGATCCGTCCCGTATCCAAAACCCTCTCACAAAATCACCATCCGCTCATGAGCAACACCGGCAAAATCGTCCAAGTCATCGGCCCCGTCGTTGACGTCCAGTTCTCGGACAACTCCATCCCCCCGATCTATCAGGCCCTCACCGTCGACTACACCGTCCACGGCCAGCAGCAGACCCTCACCCTGGAGATCCAGCAGCACCTCGGCGGCGGCGTCGCCCGCGCCATCGCCATGTCCTCTTCCGAGGGTCTCGTGCGCGGCATGGCCGTCACCGACACCGGCGCCCCGATTTCGGTGCCCGTCGGCGAAGGCATCCTTGGCCGCATCTTCGACGTCACCGGCACCCCCGTGGACGGCCGCGGCCCGGTTCCCCACGACAAGAAATATCCCATCCATCGCCCGGCCCCCGCGCTCGTCGACCAGGACACCAAGGCCGACATCCTCGAGACCGGCATCAAGGTCATCGACCTCATCGCCCCCTTCACCAAGGGCGGCAAGGTCGGCGCCTTCGGCGGCGCCGGCGTGGGCAAGACCGTGGTCATCATGGAGCTCATCAACAACATCGCCAAGGCCCACGGTGGTTACTCCGTGTTCGCCGGCGTCGGTGAGCGCTCCCGCGAAGGCAACGACCTCTACCACGAAATGTCCGATGCCGGCGTCATCAAGCAGGACAACCTCTCCGAGTCCAAGGTTGCCCTCGTCTACGGCCAGATGAACGAACCGCCCGCGCCCGTATGCGCGTCGCCCTCTCGGCGCTCGCCATGACGGAATACTTCCGCGACGAGAAAAACCAGGACGTGCTCCTGTTCGTCGACAACATCTTCCGCTTCTCGCAGGCCGGTGCCGAAGTGTCCGCCCTCCTCGGTCGCTCGCCCTCCGCGGTGGGTTACCAGCCCACCCTCGCCAACGAGATGGGCCTGCTCCAGGAGCGCATCACCTCGACCAAGAAGGGCTCCATCACCTCGTTCCAGGCCGTTTACGTGCCCGCCGACGACTTGACCGACCCGGCCCCCGCCAACACCTTCGCCCACCTCGACTCCACCATCGTGTTGGAGCGCTCCATCGCCGAGCTCGGCATTTACCCGGCCGTCGATCCCCTCGCCTCGGTTTCCAAGGCCCTCGAGCCCGCGGTGGTTGGCCAGGAGCACTACGAAGTCGCCCGCGAGGTTCAGCGCATCCTGCAGCGTTACAAGGATCTTCAGGACATCATCGCCATTCTCGGTCTCGACGAACTCTCCCCCGAGGACAAGCAGACCGTTTACCGCGCCCGCAAGATCCAGCGCTTCCTCTCCCAGCCCTTCCACGTCGCCGAAGTCTTCACCGGCGCGCCCGGCAAATACGTGTCCGTCAAGGACACCATCCGCGGCTTCAAGATGATCCTCTCCGGCGAGCTCGACCACGTCGCCGAGGGTGACTTCTACATGAAGGGTGGCATCGACGAGGTGCTCGCCGCCGCGTCCAAGAAGTAAGCAACCCTGAGCTTGCCCGCGAAACACACGAAATAACACGAACCGGATCCTACGATCTTTCGTGTCGTTTCGTGTGTTTCGTGGGCCCCTTTTAAAATGGCCCTCACTCTCGAAATCGTCACACCCGAAGCCCGCGTCTACTCCGACACCATCGACACCGTGGTTATTCCCACCGTGCAGGGTGAAATCGGCATTCTTCCGGGTCACTTGCCTCTGCTCACGCAGGTTGAGGCCGGCGAGTTGCGCGTGACCAAGGCCGGGCGCGAGGAGCGTCTGGTGGTCGGCAACGGTTTCGCCCAGATCAGTGGCGACACCGTTTCCATCCTCGCCGAGAACGCGATCGACGAGGCCAAGATCGACGAGAACGCCGCCGAGGCTGCCATGAAGCGTGCTGAGCAAGCCCTCAAGGACGCCGAGGGCCTGGAGCCCGCCGAGGTCGAGCGCCTGGAAGGCATCGTCCGCTTCACCATTGCCCAGCTCGGCGTCAAACGCCGCGGCCGCTGAGCCGCAAGGAGGGCGGACATACCAGTCCGCCCGGTTCGACTCACATCAATAACCGGCGTGTGTGCTTCACGCCATCGCGGGGCGGACAGAAATGTCCGCCCTCCTTTTTGCACATCACACTGGCCAGTCCGCGCGCGTCACGTTTACTCGGCCGCACGTGGATCTATTCGGACAAAGCGACTTGTTTGACGACTCTGCGGCCACCGCCGAGCGAGCCGCCGATTCTTCGCCGTCCATCGTCTACGAACGCAGCGCCAAGGCCCGCAACTACCGCCTCACCCTGCGCAAGGACGGCGTGGCCGTCGCCATTATTCCCGCGCGCGGCAGTGAACGCGAAGCCCGCCGGTTTGTTGATCAGCATCAGGATTGGCTCGCCCGTGCCCGCGCCCGCCAGGCCGCCCGTCCCCGCGCGGCGAGCACCTGGCCGGTCGGCACGCACATCCTCTGGCGTGGCGAACTTACCGAGATCCGCCGCGCAGCCGACGGCGACCGGCCGGCCGTGTGTCTGGCGGCCGATGTGTTTCGCGTGCCGGCGCTGGCCGGCGATTTGCGACCGACGTTGGAGTCGCATTTCCAACGCCAGGCCAAGATCGAGCTGACCGCCCGCACCTGGGAGTTGTCGGCGTTGACCGGCGTGGAAATCAAAGAGGTCACCGTGCGCAACCAGCGCACGCGTTGGGGCTCGTGTTCGACCAGCGGGGTGATCTCGCTCAACTGGCGGTTGATCCAGGCCCCGTATTCAGTGCGCGACTACATCGTTTATCACGAATTGATGCACGTGAAGGAAATGAACCACTCCGCGCGTTTCTGGGCGCGGGTGGCCGAGGTCTGCCCCGACTGGGAGGCCGCCGAGCACTGGCTCAAGCGCAACGGCTCCCTTCTCGGCCTCTGAGCCGCCCGTTCGTCCCGCCTTGGTTCTGCGCCGGCATCCCACGTCGCTCCAGCCGCGCCCGCAACCACATTTGTCACTTATTAAGTGACAAAAATATCGCCTCACTTTGAACTCATATCACATTATTTATAAAGTTCTTGCGTAACTAAAAAACCGTTTGTCACTTATTAAGTGACAAATTTTCCGGGGTGTGGCTGGGTTTGGGGATGGATGAAAAAATACCGGAGATGCCTTATCGGTTTGTGTTGGCGGAGTTGATCGGACGGCTGGGGGAGGCGGCGGTCGAGGCGGGGCGGCGGGCGGCGGAGCAACGGCGCAAGGGCAAGCGGCCGCGGCGCGGGGGGACGTTGCGCCCGGGGCCGGACACGGTGCTTTGGAACACCCTGGTTGATCGCGTCCAGCCGTTGCTCGGCGAACGCGGGGCCAAGGCCAATCTGGCCCGCGTGCTCTCGGTGCCGCGCCAGCGCATCCACGACTACTTCGTCGCCCGCACCCAGATGCCCGACGCCGAACGTCTGCTGCACCTGCTTGGCTGGCTGGCCAACCGCGAGACGCCGGCCGACGCGTCGAGCTTCCCCGCGCCGCGCGCCTGAGCCGCCGGTTGGGTTGGGCGGCCAATCGCGTCGGGCCGTTCGACGCGCCGAACGGCGCCCGCCCCTGGTGCCCGGACGGTCCGGCAATGTGCCGCCGATGCCCGGCGCGGCCAACTTTGGGTTTGCCAGTTCCGCGCGCCGGCGGTCACCTTGCGCCTTTACGTTCGTCGCAACTCCCTTTCTTAAAAACCAAATCAACATCATGGCTGAAGAACTCGTAGGTAATGTCTTGGTGGGCCAGTCCGGTGGCCCCACCGCCGTCATCAATGCCAGCATCGCCGGCGTCGTCGCCGAAGCCCTCAACCACGGGGAGATCGAGGAAATCTACGGCTGCCTCAACGGCGTCCTCGGCATCCTCCAGGAAGACCTGATCGACCTCGCCTCGGAGTCCCAGCAGACCATCCGCGGCCTCAAGTTCACCCCCGGCGCCGCCCTCGGCACCTGCCGCTACAAGCTCAAGAAGCAGGCCGATTTCGAGCGCGTGCTCGAAGTCTTCAAGGCGCACAACATCCGCTACTTCTTCTACGCCGGCGGCAACGACTCCCAGGACACCGCCGACAAGATCTCCAAGCTCGCCGCCGAGCAGGGCTACGATCTGCGCGTCATCGGCATCCCGAAGACCATCGACAACGACCTGCCCGTCACCGACCACTGCCCCGGCTACGGCTCCGTCATCAAATACATCTCCACCACCGTGCGCGAGATCGCCTGCGACAACGAGGCCATGGGCCAGCACGATCTGGTGCAGATCGTCGAGGTCATGGGTCGCAACGCCGGCTGGATCGCCGCTGGCGCCGCCCTCGCCAAGCGCCGCGACCATCCGCACGATCCGCCCCACATCATCCTCCCGCCGGAGGTCGCCTTCTCCCCCGAGAAGTTCGTCGAGGACGTGCAGCGCGTGCTCAAGCGCGAGAAATACTGCATGGTCGTCGTGGGCGAGGGTCTGGTCGACGCCGACGGCAACTACGTCGCCGCCGAGGACAAGACCGACGCCTTCGGCCACTCCCAGCTGGGCGGCGCGGCCGACTACCTGCAGGGGCTGCTCGCCCAATATCTGCCCGCCATCAAGGCCCGCACCGTGAAGCTCGGCATGGCCCAGCGTGCCGCCGTGCACGCCGGCTCCAAGGCGGACGCCGACGAGGCGTTCCTGGCCGGCCAGGCGGCGGTCCAGGCCGCCATCCGCGGCGAGTCCGACGTGATGGTCACGCTGCTCCGCGGCGACAACGACCACTACACCTGCGAGACCGGTCTGGCTCCGTTGTCCGAGATCGCCAACGGCGTGAAGAAGCTGCCCCGCGAGTGGATCAACGAGGACGGCGTCAGCATGAACCACCAGTTCGTGCGCTACGCCCAGGCCTTGATCCAGGGCGAGACCCCGGTGCCTTACGAGAACGGCCTGCCCGCCTTCGTGAAGCTCGACAAGGTCCGCGTCGACAAGCAGCTCGGCGCCTACGAACTCTGAGCGAGTTCGCCTCCCACCTTCCGCAGTCCAGCGGTTTGTTGTCGAAAACCGGTCGTCTCGTTTGAGGCGGCCGGTTTTTTTGCGTTTGGGTGGCGGGTGGGGCGAGGGCGCGGCGCGGGCGACGGGGTCCCCGAGCTCACGCTCGGGGCTACGGGGGCTGGGGGACCGGCGCTGCCAAGGTGGACGCGGGCCTCCGGACCGCGTCCACCTTGGGGCTGTCAGCCTGCGCTACGGGATGCGGGGACGCCGCGTTCCCGCCTTCAGAACTCGATTACGGCGCGCAGGCCGGGCTTGAGGGCGGCCTCGGGGTTGTCGAGGAGGATTTTGACGCGGAGCAGGCCGCTGGCGGCGTCGACGCGGGGGTCGATGAAATCGACTTTGCCACTGAAGCTGCGGTCGGGGTCGGCGACGGGGCAGCGGATGTCGAGGGTCTGCCCGACGCTAAGGCTGCCGGCGTCCTCGGCGCGCACGTAGAACTGCACGTAGAGGCGGGAGATGTCGACGATGCGAAACAGGGGCTGGGAGGCGGTGACGGTTTCGCCGATCTCGCGGTTGCGCTCGACGATGAGGCCGCTGATGGGGGCGAGCACGGTGCGCTGGCGGAAGAGTTCCTCGGCCTGCTGGAATTGCAGGCGGGCGAGGTCGAGCTCGATCTTGTTTTTGAGGGCTTCGTCTTCGGAGATGATGTTGTCGGCGTAGAGGTTGGCGGCGCCGCGGTTGTCGAATTCCTTTTTCTCGAGGGCGGCCTTGGTGCGGAGCATCTCGAGTTCCTCGATGCGGCTGTAGAGTTGGGCGAGGGTTTCGCCGGCTTTCACGGTGTCGCCTTCCTTGAGGGGGAGGGCGGTGAGGGTGCTTTGCACGGGGGAGGAGACGACGACTTCGCGGAAGGGGAGGATGAGGCCGTCGAGGCGCACGTCGGCGGCGGTGAGGGGGCCGGCGAGCAGGGCGAGGACGGGGAGGGCGTGGCGCAGGGCGCGGAGGATGGGTTTCATCGGACGATGTGTGGAGGAGGGGGGCGCGGGGCGGGGGATCAGCCTTGGGCGTCGAGGTGCACGCGGAGGTGTTGGTCGAGGGTGCCGATGACGAATTGGAGTTGGGCGACGGCCTTGTTGAGGTCGACGAGGGTGGCGAGTTCGCGGGAGCGGGCTTGGCTGAGGTCGCGCTGGGCCTGGGAGACTTCGTAGCTGGTGGTCTTGCCGGAGCCGAGGAGGCGTTGCTGGGCGTCGAGGGTCTCGGCGGCGAGTTTGACGGTGTCTTGCACGAGGCGGTTGCGTTCGAGGGCGTTGTCGATGTCGCGGCGGGCGCTGTCGAAGGCGCTCAGGAGGGTGATTTCAGCGCGTTTGAGGTTGAAGAGGGCCTGGCGTTTGCGGTTGTTGGCCTCGATGACGCGGTAGCGGCCGGCGCGGTTGCCGATGGGGACGTTGACGACGACGCCGATGCTGTAGTTGGGCTGATCGCGGGTGCCGTAGTCGTCGTAGGCGCGGGTCCAGCCGTCGTTGAGGCCGGTGTAGCCGAGGGAGGCCTTGAGGTCGACGCGGGGCCAGAGTTGGTTCTTGGCGTAGGCGACGCGGACGTCCTCGGCTTCGACGAGTTCGAGGCTGGCGAGGTAGGTGGGGTTGTGCTCGAAGAGGGAGCGGAGGGCGGTCTCGGGTTCGATCTCGGGGGCTTCGCGAACGACGAAGGCGGGGTCGACGGTGAAGGGGGCGTCCTCGAAGGAGAAGTTGTCGCGGGTGAGTTCGCGCAGGGTGTTGCGGCGTTGGGCGAGGAAGTTGCGGGCGATGAGGAGTTCCTCGTTGGCTTCGGAGACGCGGGACTTGGCCTGGCTGACGTCGATGGGGGCCATGCGGCCTTCGTCGAGGCGGCGTTGATTGTCGCGGGCGAGGGCTTCGGCGACGCGCACGGCCTCTTCCTTCACGCGGATGTTTTCCTGGGCGAAGACCATTTCGTAGTAAGCGGCGGCGACGTCGCGCAGGATGCGTTGGGCGGTGGCTTCGAGTTCGTGGCGCGAGGAGCGCAGGGTGGAGCGCTGCAGGCGGATCTCGGCGAGGTTGGCCGAGAAGCCGAAGTCGCGCAGGAGGGGCTGCGTGATGGTGAGGGTGGTGGTGGAGACGTATTCGGGAACGTAGAGGGCGCTGACGGTGCTGAAGCCGTTGCCGGGGGTGTAGATGCTGGTGTTGGTGGTGCGGTCGACGCCGGTGAGCAGTTCGTATTGGGTGCCGGTGGGGAGGCGGCCGCTGATGCCGGTCTGCCAGCGCCAGACGTCTTCCTCGTAGATGGGGGCGAAGCGGCCGCCGAGGGCGTTGCTGACGTAGTTTTGCGGGCGTTCGCTGCTGGAGTAGGAGTAGCCGGCGATGAAGACGGGTTCGAAGGCGCCGTAGGAGCCGTCGAGGCGGTTTTGCTGGATCTCGGGTTCGAGCCGGCGGGCACTGAGCTCAAGGTTGGAGTTGACCGCGCCGACGATGAGGTCGTGGAGGGTAAGAACGGGGGCCGGCTCTTCGGCGCGGGCGGTGGAAAGGAGCGCCGCTAGACAGAGGCTTGGGCGGAGGATGGTCTGTATGCTTAAGGGCATGAGTGGGATAGGTTTTTAGGGAAGTTGGAAAATCGTGGTTGGCGGAGTGGGCTTCGGCTTTCTACTTGGAATCGTCAGGCTGCCGAGGCTTACTCGCCGGCCCCTTGGCTGAGAAACATTTTTTTTACTCCTTATTAGGATGAAGTCATTCAATCGATTCACCCCGTCGTCCAGTGAAACTTACGAACGCCTGGAGTCGTGCAGGCTTTTCGAGGGTCCGGTGCGTGAGTTTTGGGCGTTGTTTGCGCGGACCTGCGGCGAGTTGGCGGGCGGCGCGCCGGTGCGGGTGATGGCGCGTTCCGAGGGCGTGTGGCGCACGGCGGCGAGCTGGCCGGAGTCGCGCGATTTCCCATTTGGCGTGCAGGCGCCGGCGTTTGTCGAGGCGGCGGAGAAGGCGGTGTCGGGCGGTGTGTTGATGGTGCCGGCCCAGGCCGACGGCGCGCCGGGTTTGCTGCTGCTGGCGTTGACCACGGGTGATGCGAATGATCGCTGCGTGCTGGCGGTGGCGGTGACGCCGGGCCATTTCGAGGACCTCGAGCCGGTGGCCGGCGTGCTGCGTCTGGCGACCGACACGCCGATGCTTTACCAGCGTCAGCGTCAGCTGGCGCGGGTGCGTCAGGATGTGGCCAACTACGCGCAGGCGTTGGAGGTGCTGGCGGCGACCAATGTCCACCGGCGTTTTCTCTCGGTCACGATGGCGTTGGTCAACGAGCTGGCGTCGCGTCACCGGTGCAGCCGCGTGAGCCTGGGCTGGCGCGAGGGCAATCTGATCAAGGTCAAGGCCGTGAGCGGCACGGATCGTTTCGAGCGCCGCATGGAGGTCGTGCAGAAGCTGGAGGCCGCCATGGAGGAGTCGTCCGAGCAGGACGAGGAGATCGCCTGGCCGGCCTGGGCCGACAGCGACGCGGTCAAGCGCGACCACGAGACCTATGCCGGCGTGGAGCGTCTGGGCGCGGTGATGTCGGTGCCGTTGCGCGTCGATGGCGAGGCGCGTGGCGTGCTCACGCTGGAGCGCGGCGAGCCCGGGGCGACGTTCACCGAGGCGGAGGGTCTGGCGTTGCGCGTGGTGGCCGATCAGGTGGCCCGCCGGCTGGATGATTTGCAGCGCAACGACCGTTGGTTCGGCGCGCGTTGGGCGACCGCTTCACGGGAGTGGCTGGCGGGGTTTCTCGGGCCGAAGCAGACCTGGCTCAAGGCGACCGCGGTGGTCGGCGCGCTGTTGCTGGCCTTCTCGCTTTTCGTCCCGCTGCCTTATCGGGTGAACGCCGACTTCATCGTGCGCGCGCAGACGTTGTTGCACCTGCCGGCGCCCTACGAGGGTTACCTGGCGGCGGTCAAGGTGCGTCCGGGCGACCTGGTGAAGACCGGTGATCTTTTGCTCAGTCTCGACCCCAGCGACCTGTTGGTCGAGCTGGCCTCGGCCCGCGCCGAGCGCCAGCGCTACGCCGGCGAGGCCGAGCGCGCGGAGGCGGACAAAAAGCTTGCCGACCTGCGTGCGGCCCGCGCGGCGCTGGCCCAGGCCGACGCCCGGGTGGAGTTGATCGAATACCGGCTGGCCCGCGCCGAGATGCGCGCGCCGTTTGACGGCGTGGTGGTGGACGGCGACCTGCGCGAGCGCATCGGCGCGCCGGTGCGGCCGGGCGACGTGTTGATGAAGGTCTCCCGGCTGGAGGGGCTCTACGTCGAGATGCGCGTGCCCGAGCGCGACATCGATCTGATCGCGTCCAGCGAACACGCGGAGATCGCCTTCACCACGCGTCCGGAAGACACGTTCCAGGTCGTGATCGAGCGCATCGAGCCGGCCGCCCAGGTCGAGCGCGATGGCAACATCTTTGTTGTGCGGGGCCGCCTCGAGGGCGACCACGCCGACTGGCTGCGTCCCGGCATGAGCGGCATCGCCAAGGTCGAGAGCGAGCGCCGCACGCTGGCCTGGATCGCCACCCACCGCCTGATCGACTTCCTCCGCCTCAAGCTCTGGTGGTGAACCGACCCCACCGCGACCAACCCCTGGCACCCGACGCATGAGCGAACAACAGCGCGCGATTTTCTCCGAATCCTGGCACCGCGTGGCCGGCCAAAAGCTGCGCCTGCGACCCTCGGTCTCCATCCGCCGGCAAACCTTTCGCGGGGAACGCTGGCACGTGGCGCAGGACGGTTTCACCAACCAGTTTTTCCGTTTCCGCGAGGAGGCCTATGACTTCGTGGCGCGGCTCGACGGCACCCGCACGGTCGACGAGATCTGGACCGACTGCGTGCGCCGCCGGCCCGAGACCGCGCCCGGCCAGGGCGAGGTGGTCTCGCTGCTCGCGCAGCTTTATCAGGCGAATCTCCTGATGGGCGACACGCCGGCGGACACGGCCCGGCTCTTTGAGCGCCATCAAAAGCGCCGCCGCCAGCAGGACGTGGCGCAGCTCTTCGGCATCTTCTTTTTGCGCATCCGGTTGTTCGATCCGGACCGCCTGCTCAACCGCACCTGGCCGGCCCTGCGCTGGCTCGGGACCAAGCCGGCCGCGGTCGGCTGGGTGTTGCTGCTGTTGTCCTCGTTGACGGTGGTTTTTGGCAACTGGGACCGCGCGATGGACCAGTCGCAATCCGTGCTCGCGCCGGGCAACCTGCTGCTGCTTTACGCGGCCTTCACGGTGGCCAAGCTCATCCACGAATTCGGCCACGCCTACGCGGTCAAGGCCTTCGGCGGCGAGGTGCACACCATGGGCGTAATGCTGCTGGTGTTCACCCCCGTGCCCTACGTGGACGCGACGGCGGCCTGGGCTTTTCCCGAGCGTTGGAAACGCGTGATCGTGGGCTGCGCGGGCATGATCCCCGAGCTGGCCTACGCGGCGATTGCGGCCTTCGTCTGGGCGGCGACCGGACCGGGCACGTTGAACAGTCTGGCTTACAACACCATGGTGGTGGCGTCGGTCTCGACCCTGTTGTTCAACCTCAATCCGCTGCTGCGCTTCGACGGCTACTACATCCTCTCGGACCTGGCCGACTCGCCCAATCTCCACGCGCGGTCCTCGCGCCAGTGGATCCACCTGTGGGAGCGCCACGCGCTGCGCGTCAACGAACTCGAGAGCCCGGCCCGCACCCGTGGCGAAGCCGTCGGCCTGACGTTGTTCGGCGCGGCCAGCTGGGTTTACCGCATCTTCATCACGGTCGCGATCATCCTGTTCGTGGCCGACCGCTACTTCGGCCTCGGCCTGCTGGCGGCGGTGCTGGCTTTCATCGGCGCGTTTGTCGTACCCTGGGTCAAAGTCTTCAAATACCTGCAACGCGAGCCCCGCATCGAGCGCGCGCGGCGCAAGGCCTGGGCCATCGTCGCCGGCGGTCTCGCGGCGGTGTTCGCGTTCCTCGCCTTTGTGCCGATGCCCGACCATTTCCGTGCGCCCGGCCTGGTGCGCGCCACCGGCTCGGCCGAGGTCAACTCGCCGGTCTCCGGCTGGATCGCCCGGCTGGAGGCGCCCAGCGGCTCGACGGTCGAGCCGGGCCAGCCGCTGGTTCGGCTGGAGAGTCCCGAACTGGAACTCCAACTGGCGGCGGCCCGCGCGCTGCTCTCGCAGGTGCAGGCGCGTGAGCGCCAGGTGCTGGCCGAGTTCTCCGCCGGCATCGAGCCGATGCGTCTGCGCCGCGAGGCGGCCGATGCGCAGCTTGACCGCCTTGAGGCCGACCGCGCCGCGCTCGACCTGCGCGCCCCCTCCGGCGGGCGTTGGGTGGCGTTGCGCACCGAGAATTGGGAGGGGTTGTTCGTCGCACGCGGCACGCGGCTCGGCGAAATCGTCGGGCCGGGTCCCGGCTGGGAATTCCAGGCGGTGGTCAGCCAAAACGACGCCAGCGCCCTGTTCGGCGCGGCCCGCGAGGGTGCCGAGGTGCGCTTCCGCGGTTCGGCGGGTCGCACCGCGCGCGTGAGTTCGTGGGCGGTGGTGCCCGGCCGTCAGGAGCAGTTGCCCGGCGCGGCCCTCGGCTGGCGCGCCGCCGGCCCGGTGCGCACCCGCGAGGACGACCAGCGCGGCGTGCTCGCCGACCAACCGTTCTTCCTGGTGGTGGGCCTGCTCGACGACGCCGGCGTGGATGCCGGCGATGGCCCGCTGCTCTGGCAGGGACGCCTCGGCGTGATCCGCTTTGCCCGTCCGTGGACGCCGTTCCTGGTGCAGTGGGCACGGGATTTCCGCCAACTGTTGCAAAACCGTTATCGTCTCTGATCCGTCCGCCATGCCCGCGCCGCTCATCGACGTCCGTCGCACGGAACTGCCCCGCCGGGAAAAACTCCCCAAGGGCTTGGACGCGCTCGTGCACCGTGCCCACGGCGTCTGGCACCGGCGCGAGAGCGAGGGCAACGACCTGGAGGCGCTGGCCCGTCGCCTGCACGCCGAGGCGGCCACGTTGGAGGACCTGCCCGAGTCCGCGCTGCGAACCCGCGTCCACGAGCAACGCCAACGCCTGCGGCGTCTTTCCGACGCCGACTGGGAGTCGGGTTTCGCCGAGGCGCTGCCGCTGGTGGCGGAGCTGGCCCGGCGCGGTCTGCGACTGCGTCCGCATCCGGTGCAGTTGATGGGCGCGCTCGGGCTGGCCCGGGCCAAGCTCGTCGAGATGGCCACCGGCGAGGGCAAGACGCTCACCATCGGCCTGGCCGCCGCGTTGATGGCCTGGCGCGGGCGGCCCGTGCACGTGGTCACGGCCAACGATTATCTGGCCCAGCGCGACGCGGTGACCAACGCCGCGCTCTTCGCGGCCTGTGGCGTGCGCGCGGCCTCGGTTGACACCGAGATGAAGCCCGAGGAGCGGCGCGCGGCCTACGCGGCCGACATCGTTTACACCACCAGCAAGGAGATCGTGGCCGACTTCCTGCGCGACCGCATCCTGCTCGGCGCGCTGGCCGACCCGGGCCGCCGTTCGGTGGCGCGCCTGATTCGCGCCCCGGCGGCCAACTCGCCGCTCGGCCACATGGTGCAGCGCGGCTTGCACACCGTCATCGTGGACGAGGCGGACAACCAGTTGATCGACGAGGCGGTCACCCCGCTGATCATCAGCCGCCCGCAGGACGATCCCGACATGATCCGCGTCTGCCGTTCGGCCGACCGGCTGGCGGGCGGCTTGTTGCCCGGCGAGCACTACCAGATCGAGACGCGGCACAAGGAGGTGCGGCTCACGTCGGCCGGCCATGCGGCGGTGGCCGCGTGGTGCGACGAGGCCGGGCGGGGGCGTTTTCACCAGCCGGCCTGGATCGGCGCGCTGGTGGTGCAGGCGTTGCAGGCGCGGCACTTTTTCCTGCGCGACAAGCAATACGTGGTCGTCGACGGCAAGGTCGTCATCGTGGACGAGTCCACCGGTCGCCTGATGCCCGGCCGCTCGTGGCGACTCGGTCTGCACCAGGCCGTCGAGGCCAAGGAAGGCGTCGAGATCACCCAGCCCAACGAGTCGCTGGCGCGGTTGAGCTTTCAGCGGTTTTTCCGGTTGTTCCGGCACTTGTCGGGCATCACCGGCACCGCCGCGGAGGCCGCGCCGGAGTTTTGGCGCGTTTACGAGCGGCCCTTGCTGGTCGTGCCACGCAACCGCCCCAACCGCCGCGAGACCTGGCCCGCGCGTTACTTCGCCACGGCCGACGCCAAGTGGGCCGCCGTGGTCGAGGAGATCGTGCGCCTGCACGACGAGGGCCGTCCGGTGCTGGTGGGCACGCGCAGCGTCTCGGCCAGCGAGCAACTCGGGCGGTTGTTGTCGCAGCGTTTTCTCAGCTTTGCCCTGCTCAACGCCCACCGCCACCGCGAGGAGGCCGGCATCGTCAACCTGGCCGGCGAGCCGCACGCCATCACCGTGGCGACCAACATGGCCGGCCGCGGCACCGACATCCGCCTCGGACGCGGCGTGGCCGCAGCCGGCGGCCTGCATGTCATTCTGACCGAGCTGCACGAGTCGGCGCGCATCGACCGCCAGCTGCAGGGCCGCGCGGGCCGTCAGGGCGACCCGGGCAGCACGCGCACCTTCGCCAGCCTAGAGGACGACCTGGCCGAGCGGTTTTTGCTGAAATTCGTCCGGCGGGGGCTGACGCGGTTGTTCGCGGCCGATGGCACCCTGCCGGAGCGCGGCTTCAGGGCGGGGCTGGTCGGCTGGTGGCTGCGGCGTGCGCAGCGGTCGGCCGAGGCCCAGTCGTTTCGCCAGCGCCGCCTGGTGATGGAGCAGGACCAGCAGCTGGCGGAGGCGTTGATTCCCGGCCAGGGACCGGACCAATTCTAACCGGTGCACACGCGCGGTCAGGCGGCGGCTTGCCAACGCGGTGCGCCCGGCGCACTATCGCAAATCGTGGTCGATATTGTCCGAACAAGGATGGTGCGGGGCTTGCTGGCGTGCGTGGGCTTCGCCGGGGCGGCCGCCGTTTCCCCGGCCGCGACGCAGTATCTCGACCCGCCGTGGCAATCCACGACCTTCGCGGGCTACACCGGCACGGGCTACGACGACGGTGCGGCCGCCACGGCCACGTTCAACGAACCCTCGGGCATCGCCATCGACGGCGCGGGCAACCTCTACGTCGCGGACGCGTTGAGCTCCACCATTCGCAAGCTCACTCCCGGCGGTGTCGTCTCCACGCTGGCGGGCACGCCCGGTCTGGCCGGTGTCGCCGACGGTGACGGCGAGGATGCGCGTTTCAACCTGCCCGTCGGCTTGGTCGCCGCGTCCGACGGCACGCTCTACGTGGCCGACACGGGCAACCACCTCGTGCGCAAGATCGCCCCTGACGGCACCGTTTCCACCGTGGCGGGTTCGGCCGGCGAGGCGGGCGCGGTCGACGCCACCGGGCCGGCCGCGCGGTTCAACCAACCCACGGCCCTCGCCCTCGACGCCGCCAACGGCCTGCTCTACGTGGCCGATACCGGCGGCAACCGGATCCGCCGCGTCGTGATCGACTCCCGCGTGGTGACCACGTTGACCACCGGCCTGTCCGGTCCGGCGGGCCTCGCGCTCAACACCGACGGCACCACGCTCCACGTGGCCGAGCAGGCCGGCCACACCCTTCGCAAAATCCAAACCGCCACCGGCGTCGCGACCCTCCTGGCCGGCGCCTCGGGCTCCGCCGGCCCGGCGGACGGCACCGGCGCGGCGGCGCGGTTCGACGAGCCCAAGGGACTCGCTCTCGACGGCGCCGGCCACCTCTACGTCACCGAATCCAACGGCTGCCGGGTGCGCCGCGTGCGTTTGTCCGACGGGCTCGTCGAGACGCTGGCCGGCGCCTACGAGCAGGCCGGCTCTGTCAACGGCACGGGCACGGCGGCGCGCTTGAACCAACCCTCCGGCCTGGTCCACGACGCGGCCGGCGGCCGGCTGGTCTTGACGGACACGCTCAACTCGCAACTGCGCGCCCTCGACCTCGCCACGCTGGCCGTCACCACGCCGGCCGGTCCGCCGTTCAGCCGCGGCGCGGTCGACGGGGTGGGGGAGGCCGCACGTTTCCAAGCCCCCGACCAGCTCGCCCGCGATGACGCCGGCAACCTCTACGTCGCCGACCGCGACAACCACACCCTGCGCAAGATCGCCCCCGACGGCACCGTCACCACCTTGGCCGGTCTGGCGGGCAACGCCGGCACGCTCGACGGCACCGGCGCGGCCGCACGTTTCAACTCGCCCTCCGGCGTGGGGGTGTTGCCCGACGGCTCGGCCGTTTACGTGTCCGAGGCGGACGCCCATGTGGTGCGCAAGGTCACCGCCGCCGGCGTCGTCACCACGCTGGCCGGCGCGCCCGGCGAAACCGGCTCGACCGACGCCACGGGCGGCGCGGCACGCTTTAACCAACCCGCCGGACTGGCCCTCGACGCGGCGGGCAATCTCTTCGTGGCCGAGTTTGGCAACCACACCATCCGCCGCATCACGCCCGCCGGCGAGGTCACGACCTTGGCCGGCACGCCGGGCTTGCTCGGCGCGACGGACGGCACCGGCGGGGCGGCGCGGTTCCGCAATCCGCACGGCCTGGCCATCGACGGAGCGGGCAACCTCTTTGTGGCCGACTCGCTCAACCAAACCATCCGGCGTGTCACGCCCGCGGGTGTGGTTTCGACCTACGCCGGCGCGGCCGGGGACAATGGTTCCGACGACGCCGACACGGCCGGCGCGGCCCGCTTTTTTTATCCTTACGGCGTCGCTGTGGACGCCGCCGGGCGCGTCTATGTGGCCGACTACGCGAACCACTTGATCCGCCGCATCGGCTCCGACGGCAAGGTGCGCACGCTCGCCGGCACGACCGCCGCCGCCGGCGGGCTCGACGGACTGGCCTCCGCGGCGCGTTTCCGCAATCCGCGCGGCCTGGCGGTAAGCCCCGACGGCACCACCGTTTACGTCGCCGACACCGGCAACAACGCCATTCGGCTGCTCGGCGAGTTGCCCGTGCCTGTCATCAGCAGTCCCGCGGTCGCCAGCGGCGCGGTGGGGGCAACGTTTGGCGGTTACCAGATCGAGGCGAGCCGCACGCCCACGGTCTATGGCGCGAGCAACCTGCCGCCCGGTCTCGGCGTGGATATCGAGACCGGTTTGATCACCGGCCAGCCGCTGACGGCGGGCGTTTATGAGACCACCTTGCGCGCCCAAAACGTCTCGGGCACGGGCACGGCGTTGTTGACCTTCACCATCGCCAAGGGCGCGGCTTCGGTCGTGCTCGGCGACCTCGCGCAACCCTTCGACGGCACGCCCAAGGTGCCCTCGGCCACGACCACGCCGCCGGGGCTCGATGTCACCTTCACCTACGACGGCTCGTCCACGCCGCCGAGCGCCTACGGCTCCTACCTCGTGGTGGCCGCGATCGACGACGCCAACTATGCCGGCGAGACGGTCGTCACCTTCGACATTACCGCGCCGGTCAGTTGGACGGTGCAGACCGTCGCCACCTCGGGCGAAACGCTGGCCTCGCCCTCGGCGCTGGCCTTCGGGCCGGATGGGTTGCTCTACATCGCGGACGCGTTGCGGCACGTGGTTTTTCGGCGGGGGGCGAACGGGGCGCTGACGGTCTTCGCCGGCGGGCTCGATGCTGCGGATTACGCGGACGGCACCGGCACGGCCGCGCGGTTCGACTCGCCGTCCGGCCTGGTCTTCGACGCGGCGGGCAATCTCTACGTGGCCGATTCGTTTAACAACCGTATCCGAAAAATCACGACAGCCGGCGTGGTGACGACGCTGGCGGGCGACGGATCGCCCAACGGCTACGACGGCGCCGGCACCGGGGCGGCGTTCAACTATCCGGTCGGTCTGGTGATCGCGCCGGACGGGACGGCTTTGATCGTGGCCGACAGCGGCAATTTCGGTCTGCGCCGGGTGAATCTGACGACTGCGCTGGTTGAGACGCTGCCATTGAGCAGCATCATTGACCAGCCGTTGGGCGTGGCGGTCGCGGCGGACGGCACGCTGTTCGTGACCGATGCCGGCGGTAACAATGTCCGGCAGGTGTCGGCGGGCGATTATACGGTCAACTCATTGGCAGGCAGCGGCTTTGGTCAAAGCGGTTTCGCCGACGGCACCGGCACCAACGCCTCGTTCGACAGTCCGCGCGGCCTGGCGCTCTCCGCGGGCGGCAACCTCTACGTGCTCGACACCTTTAACCACACGCTGCGGCAGGTGACACCGGCCGGCGAGGTGACCACGGTGGCGGGCGTGGCGGGGGATTTTGGCGACGCCGACGGCATTGGCGGCGCGGCGCGGTTTTCCGGTCCGACGGCGTTGGTGCGTGCTCCGGACGGCAGTTATTACATCGCGGACTCGGACAACGCGCTCATTCGCAGGGCGTTGCCTCCGGCGGTGGCGCCGGTGTTCGCTGCGTTGCCGGAAATCGTCGTCACCGAGGGCGCGGCGTTGTCGGACTACGCGTTTTCCGCCAGCGGCGAGCCCACCGCCTATGCCGCGGAGGGGTTGCCGCCGGGATTGTCGTTGAACCCCGCCACCGGCGAGGTCACCGGCACGCCGACCGCGTCGGGCGTTTACGCCGTCACGGTCAGCGCGACGAACAGCCTGACCACCGTCGAGAGCGCGTTTGAGCTGACGGTGTTTGCCCCGACGTGGGAAAACTGGCTCGCCGCGCGTTTCACGTCCGGCGAACTGGCCGACGCCGCGGTTTCCGGGGCGGAGGCCGATCCGGACGGCGACGGGGTGGCCAATTTGCTGGAATACCTGATGGGCGGCGACCCCTGGACGGCGGATCTCGAGCCGCCGACGGTCACGATCGAGGGGGGGCGGATCCGCCTGGTTTATGAGCGTTTAAGGGCGGTTTCGGGCTGGGAAATCACTCCGGAATACTCGCCGGACTTGTTCACATGGCACCGCGATGCGGAATTTGTTGATATCCAGGCACCAGTGACGCTGGACGAGCGCTTCGAGCAAATCGAGGCGCGGGCGATTGATTTGCTAGGTGTTGAAAAAAGGCAGTTTATGCGACTGTCCGCCGAGCGGCAGCCCTGAGGCCGGTCAAACGCCCGCCGGCACGGGGCTGTGAGTAACTTTCCGTTGGTTGTGAATAAGTAAGCGCTTTACACCGTCTTTACGAAGCGTAAACCCGATGGTCTCTATGCTGCGGGCTGATATTGTCGTTAACCGTTTTGAATCCCGGGTGGCCCGCCCGCGGCGCTTTCTTGTGTGAGTCGATTTGAGTCCAGTCGTCGCCCCGTCACGGCCTCCTCGTTCTCACTCGAGGAACTGGAAGCGCGCATACTTTTGTCGGCCACTCCGGTCGAGGAAATGCTCAAGCCCGACGGTGGCGCCGTTTCGTCGACCGTGGTCTACGCACCCGCCGCCGAGAGCAACATCACGGGCATCGACGCGTCGGATTCGGGCGACGGTTTGTTCGATTTTTTTGCGGAGGAGTCCCTGACGGTCACTCCGCAGCGTTTGCAACTGGAGGGATCCGACGGGGTGCGGGTGATCGACAACGGCGCGTCGCTCGACCTGCTCGAGGTTGCCGAGGGCGAGCGCCTGCACGGCACGGGCACCTATCAACTCGATCTGGTGAACGAAGGCGTGTTCGCGCCCGGCAATTCTCCCGGTGTCACCGAGATCGACGGTAATCTGAACCTGACCTCCCCGACCTCCGTGCTCGAGATCGAGCTGGGCGGCGAGAACGCCGGCACCGGCGAGGGTTTCCACGACCAGGTGCAGGTCGACGGCAACGTGCAGCTGGGCGGCACCCTCGATGTGTCATTGTTCGGCGACTACACGCCGACGAGCGACGACATCGGCCGGGTCTACACCATTCTCACCGCGACCGGTTCGATCACCGGCAACTTCACCGATTTCGAAGGCCTCAACATCGGCAACGACGTCTACCTGCGGCCCTTCGTCGACGGCTCCAGTTACAAGCTCCAGGTCATGGCCGGCCCCGCCCGTCCGCTGATCTTTGTCCCCGGCTTTGGCGGTTCCTTCCCCGACGAGGCCGCGCTCGACGCGTGGCTCACCAACCTCGGCCTCACGCCCGACCAGTTGCAGCTCGAGCCGGTGACCAACACCTACGCCGGCATCATCAACACCCTGGAGAACGTCGGCTACCGTGAGGGCGAAAATCTCTTCATCGCCAACTGGGACTGGCGTCTGCCGCTCGCGCTGACCGACGGTGCCGCCGATGGTGTCTTCAATCTCGCCGGCACCGGCGCCGAGGCTGCCGCGCTGATTTCCGACAATACCTTCGCGACCGCGCTCGACTACTTCGGGTTTGCCCTGCGTCAGGCCAGCGAGGCCTGGGCCGCCGCGCATGACGAGGCCGCGCCCGGCGCGGTCGATGTCATCACCCACAGCACCGGCGGCATCATCGTCCGCGCCTATTTGCAGAGCAACGCCTACGGCGAGGCCTACGCGGACGAGCTGCTGCTGCCCGAGATCAACAATTTCTTCCAGGTCGCCGCGCCGAACCAAGGCACCTCGCAGGTTTTTAATTTCCTCGCGAACAATTTTGGCCTGTCCGAGAACTCGCGCCTCATCGCGCTCGTCACCGCGCAGGCCTACGACCACGTGCTCAACGGCGGCGAGATCACCGGACCGACCGGCGACGTCATCGACCTCGACTCGATCAGCAGCGGCGGTGTTGCCGATCCGGTCGCCTTCCTCAAAGCCTACCTGCCGTCGCTCGTCGATCTGACCTCGACCCAGGACTTCATCGACCTCGATCCGGCCGACGCGTTCGTCGCGACCAACGTCAACTCGACCGACTCCGCCTCCGACTTCCTGCTCGACCTCAACGCCGGCACCGGCATCGCCGACTCCATCGGTCTGCTCGGCGGCCGGCTCTCGGTTATCTACGGCGACGATCTCTCCACACCGGACGGCGTGCAGACCCGCACCGGTGGCGTCGGCTCCATCGTCGATCTGGAGAATCCGCTCGGCCGTCCGGTTGGCGCCACCGAGACCTGGTATGAGCAACTGTATTCGGCGAATGGTGACGGCACCGTGCTCGCCAGTTCGGCCTGGGCGCCTTTCTCCGGCATTTCAGCCCTCAACCTTTATCAAGTCGCCTTTTCCGCCGGCACCGAATCCACCACCGGCCACAGCGCACTCATCTATAATGAGGCGGTTTTGAATCACATCCTGAACGCGCTTGGATTTAGCAACTTCGCCTCGGTGCTCGACACCGACGAGGTTCACTCCACCGCCGAGCAGGCTTCCGCGCTGGTCGGTTACGCGTTCGGATTCTTTCTCGCCAACCGCGGCTCGCTGGAAAACGCCGTCGCCCTGTTCGGCACCGCGTTCAACGCGGTTCGCGGTTACCTCGAGGCGCTCGACTCCGACGCGGTCGCGGCCGGCTTCGATCTGCCGTCGTTCGCGATCACCATCCGCGACGCCAACTTCGACGGCATCGTCCGCCTCAACAACGCGACCCTCGCGGTCACCGGCGCGGGCGGTTTGGGCAACGCGCGTTACGAGGCCGGCGTGTTCACCGGCTCCATCGTCATCGGCGCCACCTCTGCCGACCTGTTCGCCGGCTCGACGTTCAGCGCCTCCTTTGTCGATGGCGACGACGGCGACAACAACGGCGTGACCGGTCGCTACGATTTCTCGGACGGCGAGTTCGCGCTGAGCTTTGACACGCTGGCGTTCACCGTCGCGCCCGGCGTCAGCCTGACCGGCACCGGCGGTTCGTTTGACATCGACCCGACCGACACCGACGCCGAGACCTACACTTTTGAACTGACCGGCGCGGTCCTCACCGTCGGCGGCGCGACCCTCGAAGGCGACATCGGCTTCTACCGCGCCGACGACGGTCGCGTTTTGTTGGTCGGCGAAAACCTTGCCGCCGCGCTGACCCTCGGCGACTTCACCGCCGGCTTCGCCAACGGTTCGCTCGCCGCGGTCATCACCGACGCCGGTCGCATCGCGGTCACCGCCGCCGCCGACAACCTCCTGCTCTCCGGCGCGGGTCTGGCCTCGGGCTCGGCCGACAACGCGCTCGTCTCTTATAATAATACCGGCGTCGACTTCGCCGCCGCGCCGCTCGCGCTGTCGGTCGGTTCGTTGTCCGACGAACTCGCCGCGCCGCTCGGCACCGCGTCCACTCCTTACAGTTATCTGTCCGTGGACAATGCCGAGTTCAGTCTCGCCGGTCTGCTCACCGTCACGGCCGACCTCCAGGTCACCCGCACGCTCACCGGTTCCGGCGACGCTTTGGTTTTGGTTGAGTTGGCCCGCCTGGCCTTCCTCTTCCCGACCGCCGACGCGGCGAACTACGGTTCGGTCACCGAGGCGAGCGGCACCATCCAGATCACCGCCGCCAGCGCGATCTCGAGCCTCGCGGTCGCCGCCCGCGTTTTTGGTCCCGGCGGCGGCAGCGGTCTGCCGTCCGTTTTCAGTTTCGAACTCGGCGTGATCTACGACCGCGTTGGCGACACCATTACCTCGACCGGCCCGCTCGGTGCCATCGCCGCCGTCGGCGCGGCCTTTGCCCCCGCGCTCTTCAACGCCTTGGCGATCTCGGTGCCCGGCGTGGAAATCTCCGGCAACTTCTCGGTGGTCAACACGCTCATCGGCGGCGTCGCCACCAAGGTCATCGTCGGCGAGGACGTCCGCGTGTTCTTCGGCGACCGCGACGGCGACGACATCACCGGTCTCGAGCTCACCGACGGCGAGGCGATTTTTGTCCGCACCGGCGGCGCCGACTCCACCGTCGAGCTCGGCTCGGTCAGCGGCCGCACCCGGCTGGTCGGCATTCTCGGCCTCGACCTCGACGCCACCCTGACGCTGCGCATCAGCGAGTCCGGCTCCGCCTACGACGAAACCTTCGCGGTCGGCGAGTCCTCGGTGACCCTGACCTTTGGCGCCGACGAGGTCGCCGCCTCGGGTGTTTCGTTTATCGAGGCCGTCGGCAGTGGTATCGATCTCAACGTTTCCGGCTTTGCGGTCCTGCGCGGCGACTTTGTCTTCAGCCGTTCCGGCGACACGCTGGTTGCCGCCGGCACCAACATCACGGTTTTCGCCGGTTCCGGTTTTGGCACCGAAGACGAGGCCGGCCTCAAGATCACCGGCGCGCTCTTCGCGGTTCGCGTCGATCTGAACAGCGGCAACTACGTGATCGCCGCGCGCGGTTCGGTCTCGGTCGTCGGTCTGACCGGCGCGTCGCTCGCCGGCACGTTCACCCTGATTTCCAACAGTCACGCGACCGCCCAGACCCTCACCATCGGAGCCGGCTCCAACCTCGTGGTTGTCGATGCCGCGGCGGACTCGACCGCGATCGCGGGCACCGGCACGCTCAACCTCGCGGGCTCGGTGGTCGTCGCCGGCGACTTCAGCTTTGGCAGCAGCACGGCGGTCGACGAGTGGCTCGACGGCCTGTCCGACGGTTTGGAGACTTCCGTGATCGAGGTCCTGCCGCCGTCCACCGGCGCCGGCGAGGAGCAGTTGGTGACCTTCGATTTTTCGGGCAACGCCTACGCGAGCTTCACGTTGACCTACGACGGCCAGACCACCGCGCAGATCGCGCTCGCGTTGAACGATCCCATCGCGATGGCCGCGGCGATCCGCACCGCGCTCGAGTCGCTCTCTAATATAGAAGAGGGTGATGTCGAAGTCGGCTACGCCGGCGCGCCGAATGCCGGCGAGGTCGCCTTCCGCGTGCGCTTCACCGGCACGCTGGCCGGGATCGACGTGCCGCTGCTCGGCGTCGCGGTTGTCGATGCGGGCACTTATCAATCTCAAGTCTGGACCGTCGACCTCGGCGATCAGGTCGGCACGTTTACCTTCCAGCTCGGCGGCGTCGGTCCGACCGTCGACCTCGTGCTCAACGGCGGCGAAACCGAATCGGCCGTCGCCGCGGCGCTCAAGTCCGCGCTCGCCGGTCTCGCGCCCTTGTCGGCCGACGCGCTCACCGTCGTCTCCGCCGGCGCGGGCGCCTATACCGTCACGGTCGGCGGTCCGCTCGCCGGAGAGGCGGTCGCGGCGCTTTCCGTCACCACCGACGCGCCGGTTCCGACCGGCACGGTCGTCCGCGAAACCACCGGCGGCACCGGCGTCAGCGAGCGCCTGGTCATCACCATCTCTGATCGTTCGCTCACCGCGACCGGCACCTACACCCTGAGCCTCGGCGGCCAGACCAGCGCGGCGATTCGTTTCGCCGACAGCGATGTCACCAACAACGCCCGCCGGCTCCGCGAGGCGCTCGAGGCGTTCGCCGCCATCGGCACGGGCAACGTCACCGTGACGTTTGACCAGACTTCCGGCATCACGGTTCAGCGTTACAACGTCACCTTCCGCGCGGGCCGCGCCAACACCGACATCGGCGAGATCACCGTCAACGACGACAACCTGCGCGGCGGTTCGGTCTCCGTGGTGACCACGGTGCAGGGTGCTTCCGCAATCACCGAGGTGCAGGTCGTCGACATCGACGCGCCGGCCCCGGGTTCGTTCACGCTTTCGCTGACCGTTGGCGGCAACACCTACACGACCGCCGAGCTCTTCAACGATTCTTCCGCCGCCGCGCTGCAGTCCGCGCTCAACGACGCGCTCGGCGCGGCCGGTTCCGCGACCGTCGTCTCGGCCGGCGCCGGCATTTGGAAGGTCGCCTTCGGCGGCGCGCTTTCCGGGTCCAGCCCCCCGCTGCTGGTGATCGACGACCTCGCCTCCACCGCCACCGCCGCGAGCGTTTCCGTTGTCACTGTTGGTGGTTCTTCTTCCGCGAATATCGGCGCCGTCACCGCGGGCGCGTCGACCGTCGTCGCGGCCGGAGCCAGCACCGGATCGGTGCAGGAAATCCGGATCAATGCCTCCGTCCCCGGTATCTTCACACTTTCGTTCGCCCATGCGGGCGACACCTATACGACCGCGATTCTCGCGTTGGACGCCTCCGCCGCCGAGGTGCAGTCCGCGCTCGAGACCGCCCTGGCCGGTCTGGCCGGCGCGACCGTTTCGGTCGACAGCCCCGAGGCCGGGATTTACCGCGTCGCCTTTGGCGGCACCCTGGTCGGCGAGATCGTCGCGCTGCTCACCATCGACGCGGAGCTGACCCCGCCGCCCGCCGCCTACACCGAGATCATCATCGGCGCGACCAATGTCACCGCGTTCCTCGGTTCCGGTTTCGGCGGCGCCTCCGAGCGCGGCGTCAAGCTGACCGGCGGCAGCCTCGCGCTGCGCCTCGATGTCACCAACGGCCTCTACGCGCTGGCCGCCACCGGCACGGTTTCCATCGTCGGCATCGCCGACCTCGCCGCCACCGGCACGGTTTCGCTGCTCACCGGCACCTTCGCGAATGACGTCACGCTGGAGATCGAGACTCCGGGCGGCGTGGTTTCCGCGGAGATCGTTGCCGGCGTGACCGAGGTCACCGGTTCGCTGGAGATCGACCTGGCCGGGTTCGCCGCGGTTTCCGGTGACTTCATTTTCACGCGCGGCGCCAGCACGCTCGACATCGCCGCGGCCGGCGCGATCGCGTTTGTGGGTTCGGGCTTCGGCACCAATTCCGAGGTCGGCCTCAAGCTCACCGCCGCCGCGTTCGCGGTCTCGGCCAATCTGACCACCGGCCGTTTCGCCGCCGCCGCGCGCGGCACCGCGGAGTTGGTCGGCATCCCGGGCGTCACCATCGCGGCCACGCTCGACCTGGTGGCCGGCACTTCGTTGACCGACCGCGATCTGACCGTCGGCGGCGACACCATCGCCTACGTGGCCGGCACCATCGAGGTCTCCGGCTCGGTCGAGCTGGATTTCCTCGGCGCGCTGGTGCTGTCGGGCGATTTCACTTTTGTGAAGATCGGTGACGAGATCACCGCCTCGGCGTCCGGCGTGACCGCGTTTGCCGGCACGGATTTTGGAACCGTCGACGAGCAGGGTCTGAAGGTCACCGACGGCGTGCTCGCGCTGCGCCTCAATCTCAACGCCGGCACCTACGCCGTCGCCGCGCGCGGCACCGCCGAGTTGGTTGGCCTGACCGGTTTGGCGCTCTCCGGCGATCTCACCGTGGTCGCCTCCACCTACGCGACCGAGGTGACCTTCCCGGTCACTTACGAAGGTGCCACCGTCAACCTCGTCGCCACCGCCGGCGCGCTTTATCTGAGCGGCGACATCAGCGTTTCGGTGGCGGACTTCGTCACCATCTCCGGCGCGATCACGCTCTTCAAGGATGCCGATGAACTGATCTTTGCCGCCACCGACGTCAGCGCCTTCGTGGGCGACGCGGGCGTGGGGGTTTCGCTGACCGACGGTCTGGTCGCGTTGATCTACGATCTTTCCACCGGTGAGTATGCGTTTGGCGCGCGCGGCACCGTGGCGTTGACCGGTGTCAGCGGCGTCACGCTCGCGGGCACCGCGGAGGTCATCGTCAATCGCATGAACGCCGACGTCGAACTCGAGGTCGGGGTGGGCGAGGGGGCCGTGGCCTTGACCGCCACCGACGGTGTCACCCAGGTGACCGGCGACCTGACGCTGGCCGTTTCCGGCTTCGTGGTTCTGGCCGGCGCGTTCACCGTGCGTCTCGATACCGGTCGTCTTGAAGTCGGCGCGGCCGGCGTGACCACCTTCCTGGGCATCGGCTACGGCACGACCGGCGAGCGCGGCGTGAAGTTGACCGCCGGCGACCTCGCGCTGGTCTTGGATCTCGCGACCGCCGAATACGCCTTCGCCGCCAAGGGTTCCGCCGGCCTGGTCGGCATCCCGAACCTCACGCTTTCCGGCGACTTCGCGGTGACGCTGAGCACTTTCGCCGCCGACTCCGAGAGCCTTGAGCTCGACGGTGACACGGTCGAGGTGCTGGCCGGCGCGCGTGATTTCTCGGGCACCGATCTTGATCTCGCGATCACCGGTTTGGTCAGCCTCTCGGGCGACCTCGCGTTCGACCTGTCCGGCGCGACGCTCGTCGCGGTGGGCGAGAATCTCGCTGCCAGCCTCGGCGTGGGCGGCTTCACCGCCGGCTTCTCCAGCGGCACGATCGCGCTGCGCGTCAGCAGCAACGGCAACGTCGCCCTCGCGGCGTCCGGTTCGGTCGTGTTCACCGGCGCGGGATTCGCGTCGGCCACCGCCGACTCCGTCACGCTGCGCTATAATAATACCGGCGTGGCCGTCTCCGACTCGATCACGCTCGGCGGCATCACCCAGGCGCTGGTCGTCGACGCCGGCACCTTTGCCAATCCGTTCTTCAGCCTCGCGGCCACCAACGTCGCGGTGGAGCTCGCCGGCCTGGTGACGCTGTCGGGCAACTTCACCTTCCGTCGGGCGACGACCACCGACGGCGACAACGTCATCCGCGTGGGCGTGTCCAACCTCTCCTTCGCGTTCGGCGACGGCACCACCGATTTTCTTGAGCTGGCCAACGGCAACGGCGCGTTTCTCGTCACCTCCGCGGGCGCGGCCGGCACCATCACCGTGACCGCCTCGCTCAACGGCGTGCCCGGCATCGCGCTGACCAACACGGTCCTGACCTTCCAGTTCAACACCATCCCGACCGCCGTGGTCGAGACCGTCGACGCGGGTGGCACCTCCGTCTCGATCAACCTGCCCGCCGGCACCTTCCTTCGCGTGGTCGGCGATCCGGTCAACCTGACCGTCGCCGGCGTCGCCCTGCAGGGTCGCGTCGCCTTCGAGCAGTCCACCGCCGGTGGCTCCGCGGTCACCGTGATCTCGCTCGCCGACGTCAGCGCCACGCTGGCCGGCACCATCGACGGCACCGACGGCGAGCCGGTTGGCGTGACCGACGCCCGCGGCCTGTTCGTGCTCTCCGATGCGGGCGTGGCCGGCACCCTCAGCTTCACCAGCGCCACGGAGTTCCTCTCCGGCGACTTCGTGCTGGAGATCAACAATACCGACGAGGCCGCCGCGGCCGAGGGTCCGTTTGGCTCGATCAATCTTGAGGCCGGCGACTACCTGCGCGTGGTGGTCAACAATCTCGCGATCACCCTGCCCGGCGTGGAGCTGACCGGCGACTTCTACTTCCAGACCGTCACCATCGGCGGCGTCTCCACCCAGATCATCGTGGGCAACAACGTCACACTCTTCGTCGGCGACAACACCGGTGGCAACCGCATCGGCCTTGAGCTCACCGACGGCACCGCGGTCTTCATCCGCTTGGCCGGCGACATCGAGCTCGGCTACGTGACCGGCCGTCTGCGCGTGGTCGGCGTGGCCGGCTTCGGCTTCGACGCCACCGCGACCGTGCGCCTCAACGAGTCCGACGCCGCCTACTCCGAGACCTTCACGCTCAACGGCGAGGACGTCACCGTCGACTTCACCGCCTCCGAGGTCGCCGACGCCGGCACGCCGTTTGTCGAGGCCTCGGCCACCAACGTTGACGTCAATCTCTCCGGGTTCGTGGTGCTGCGCGGCGACTTCATCTTCACCCGCACCGCCGACGCCTTCGTGGCGGCCGGCACCGACATCACCGTGTTCGCCGGCTCCGGTTTTGGCACCGCGTCCGAGTCCGGCGTCAAGGTCACCGGCGGCGTCTTCGCGGTGCACATCCAACTCACCGGCGTCGACGCGGGCAAATACGTGGTCGGCGTGCGCGGCACCGGTTCGCTGGTCGGCGTCGACGGCGTCACCCTCACCGGCACGCTCACCGTGATCGTCAACCAGTTCGACACCGACCAGGACCTCGAGCTGGGCGTCGGCGGCTCGACCGTTTCGCTCAGCGCCACCGCCTCCACGACGCACATCACCGGTTCGCTGACGCTGAACCTCGCCGGCTCGGTGGTCGTCGCGGGCGACTTCACCTTCCAGTCCGCCCCGGCGGTCGCCGATTGGATCGAGGGTCTGGCCGAGGGCCTGCAGACCGACGTCACCGAGGTCGTGCCCGCCGCCGCCGGCGTCGACGAGGAGCAGCTGCTCACCCTCACCGCTTCGACCAACGCCTACGGCACCTTCACCCTTGGCTACGCCGGCCAGACCACCGTCGCCATCACGCTCGCGTTGAACAACACCGCCGCCATGGCCGCCGCGATCCAGGCCGCGCTGCGCAATCTTTCCAACATCGGCGAGGAAAACGTCACCGTCGCCTACGCCGGCTCTCCTTCGACCGGCAAACACAGCTTCCGCATCCGCTTCACCGGCGCGCTCGCCGCGACCGACGTCGCCCCGCTCACCGTCGCCGTGCAGACCGCCGGCACCGTCGCCTCGCAGGTCTGGCAGGTCGCGCTCGGCCAGGAAGTCGGCACCTTCACCTTCCAGCTCGGCGGCTCCGGCCCGGTCGCGCTGCTCACGCTCAACGGCACCGAGACCACCTCCGCCATCGCCACCGCGCTGCGCGCCAAGCTCGGCACGCTCGCGCCGTTGACCGCCTCGGCGCTCACCGTCACCTCGCTCGGCTCCGGCAACTACCGCGTCTCCGTCGGCGGTGCGCTCACCGGCCAGTCCTTCGGTGAATTGAGCGTCACCAGCAGCTTTGCCTCGCCCGTCACCAGCGTCACCCAGACCGTCGCCTCCGGCTCGGCGGCCAACGAGGTTGTGGTCATCACGCTCATCGACGCCGACCTGCTCGCCAGCGGCACCTACACGCTGACCCTCGGCAACAAGACCAGCGCCCCGATCCGCTTCGCCGACAACCAGGTCGAGATGAACGCCGCCCGCATCCAGAAGGCGCTGGAGAGCTTCAAGGCCATCGGCGTCGGCAACGTGCGCGTGGTTTACGACCAGAGCTCCACCATCACCGAGCAGCGCTACACCGTCACCTTCATCAACGCCCGCGCCGGTCAGAACATCGCCGACCTCAGTGCCAACGACGCCTCCTTCGGCAACGGCGAGGTGCTTGTCGCCACCACCAAGCAGGGCGGCCCCGCCACCACCGGTTCGCAGACTGTCTCGGTGCAGTCCGCCGTGCCCGCCACCTTCACGCTGAGCCTCAACCTCGGCGGCACGATCTACACGACCTCCGCGTTGTCCGCCAGCGTCACCGCCGCCCAGCTCCAGGCCGCGCTGAACAACGCGCTCGGCAGCGCGGGCACGACGACGGTGACCTCGTCCTCGGTCGGCATTTGGACCATCGCATTCGGTGGTGCGTTGGCCGGCACCTCGCCGCCGCTGCTGGTGGTGAACACGACGGTGACCGCGGACTCGGCAAGCGTGAGCGTGGTTACGGCTGGAGGCAGCCAGGTGGCGAACGCGGCCGCGCTGAGCGGCGTGGTGGCGACCGAGCGGCAGGGCGGGGCGGCCGGCGGCTCGATTCAACAGATCAACGTCAGCGCCGAGGCGCCTGGCAGCATGACGATCTCGCTTCTGTATCAGGGCACCAACTACACGACCGCGCTGCTGGCGCTGGACGCGAGCGCCGCGCAGGTGCAGGCCGCGATCAATGCGGCGCTGATTGAAATTTCCGGAGCGACCGTGTCGGTCACCTCCGCCGCCGCCGGTGATTATCGCGTGGCCTTTGGCAGCAGCTTGGCGGGAGTGGAGTTGGCGCTGATGACGGTGGAGGCGCAACTGACGCCGCCGCCGGTGACGCTCGATCAGATTTTGGTGGGCGCGACCAACGTCACTGCGTTCCTCGGCACCGGCTACGGCACCGAGGACGAAGTCGGCGTGAAGCTGACCGACGGTTCGCTGGCCCTGGTGCTCTACCCGACGACCGGCGAATACGCATTGGCCGCGACCGGCACGGGCGCCTTGGTGGGCGTGGACGGCGTGGAGATCACCGCGACGCTGACCCTGATCACCGGCAACCTGACCGTGGACACGAACCTGGAAATCGAGACGCCCGGCGGCACGGTGTCGGCGTTTATCCCGACCGGCATCACGCAGGTTTACGGCTCGGTGACGGTTGACCTCGGTGGGTTCGTGGCGGTGTCCGGCGAGTTTACTTTTGAGAAGAACGAGATCGAGAACACCTTGATCCTCGGTGCCACCAATGTGACCGCCTTCGTGGGCGCGTCCGGCACGGGAGTTGAGCTGACTGACGGCAACCTCGCGGTGCTGGTCGATCTGAGCACGGGCGAATACGCGTTCGGCGCATCGGGCACCGGCAGTCTGACCGGCGTGACCGGCGTCACCCTGACCGGCACGTTGGAAGTGATCCACTCGACGTTCGCGTCGGGCACGGACATCGAGCTGTCGGTCGAGGTTGGCGACACGACGCTGTTGCTGACCGCCACGGGCGCGACCAGCGTGGTGCGCGGTAATGTGAACGTTGACCTCGGCGGCTTCGTGGCGGCCTCGGGCGACTTTGAGATCTATAAGGACGCCGGCGTGCTGGACATCACCGCGGCCAACGTCACCGCCTTCGTCGGCGCCTCGGGCACCGGGCTGCAGCTGACCGACGGTGCGCTGGCGCTGACTGTCGATCTGGCGGCCGCCAAGTATGCGGTCGCGGCCCGCGGCACGGTGGAATTGACCGGCGTGTCCGGTGTCACGTTGACCGGCACGGTGACGGTGATCACCGGCACGATGGACGACGACGTCACGTTCTCCGACTTTGGCGGCGAGAGCGGCGTTGATGTCACCGTCACCACCGGCGTCAGCGAAGTCACCGGCACCGATCTGCTGTTGGCGGTTGGTTCCAACCTCATCCTCGGGGGTGACTTCACCTTCACCAAGTCCGCCACCGAGCTGGTGGTGGCCGCGTCCGGCCTGACCGCGTTTGCCGGCACCGGTTACGACACCGACAACGAGATCGGCGTGAAGGTCACCGACGCCGCCTTCGGCCTGC